>NZ_JAGYGG010000011.1:0-169983 GCF_019947335.1 Pseudomonas sp. BF-R-24 | reverse complement strand
GCGGTGTGTCAGTCAAAGCTGATGTCGACTGATGTACCGCTTTCGCGAGCAAGCCCGCTCCCACATTTGGTCGGTGCCGCTTGTTGTTAAGCAGTTTTCCAGGTGATTTCTTCTTCACCATCGGCGCTGATGCGGATCCAGCGGTCCGCCGTCTCTTCGCCTTCTTCCTCGACCCAGGTGCCCGGTGCACAACGCACTTCCACGTTGAGCGCGGCAAACGCGGCGCGGGCGCAGGCGATGTCGTCGTCCCACGGGGTCTGGTCGCTTTCCAGATACAGGCTGTTCCATTTGCCGACGGCTTTTGGCAGCCAGGTCACTGGCACGTTGCCAGCCTTGCACTTGTAGGTCTGGCCCTTCTGGACCCAATCGGTGCACGGACCCAATGCCGCACCGAGCCAGGCGGCAATGGCTTTGTGGTCGACGTCGGCGTCTTTCAGGTAAATCTCGATATCGGGTTGGCGCATGGATGTCCTCACTGCGGGTCTGAAAAATCCATTCGCGGATTTAGCCGGTCTTGAGCATTTGCCCGAGACCAAAAATTAAGGTTATTGAAGTACGAAATAATCGTAGCGCATCGACACGGTGACCTCGAACGGCTCGGCATGCTCGATAACGGCAGCACGGCGCTCGGCACTGGCGCGCCAGCCGTGGGGCGTCATGGCCAGCAGGTTCGCCCGGTCCTGACCGCTTTCCAGCGTCAGTTTGAATTCCAGGGTTTCGCTGTGGGCCAGCGCCATGCCTTCCGGCACCAGGGCCAGGTGCTTGTCGTCAGTGTATTCACGGACTTCGTCGTACAGCCGCTCACGCAGTTCCATCAGGTGGCCGCTGGTCGGCCCGACTTTCATCAGGCCGCCGCCAACACTGAGCAGGCGCTTGGCTTCTTCCCAATCCAGCGGGCTGAAGACGCTGGCCAGGAACTGGCAACTGCCGGAAGCCAACGGCACCCGCGCCATGCTGGCGATCAACCAGGTCAGCTGCGGGTTGCGTTTGCAGGCGCGTTTGACCGCTTCGCGGGAGATGTCCAGGGCATAACCTTCGGCATCTGGCAGTGCCTCGGCGATTTGCGCGGTGTAGTAACCCTCGCCACAACCGATGTCCAGCCAGTGCTGTGGTGCTACACCTGCCGCCAGCTCCGCCAGACGCTTGGCCACCGGGGCGTAGTGCCCGGCGTTCAAGAAGTCGCGACGGGCTTCGACCATTGCCTGGTTATCCCCAGGGTCACGGCTGTTCTTGTGCTGCACCGGCAACAGGTTCAAGTAACCCTGGCGCGCACGGTCGAAACGATGCCCGGCGGGGCAGACCACGCCGTTGTCCACCGCATTGAGCGGCTCACTGCAGATCGGGCACGCAAGCATCAGGCGAGCAACTTGATCAGGGTCTGGTAGTAGATTTCGGTCAGTACGTCGAGATCGGCTGCCAGCACGCGTTCGTTGACCTGGTGGATGGTCGCGTTGACCGGGCCCAGCTCAACAACCTGGGTACCCATGGTTGCGATGAAGCGGCCATCGGAGGTACCACCGCTGGTGGACGCCTTGGTTTCACGACCGGTGATGTCCTTGATGCTCGACGATACCGCGTCGAGCAGCGCGCCAGGTTCGGTGAGGAACGGCAGGCCGGACAGCGCCCAGTCGATGTGCCAGTCCAGGCCATGCTTGTCGAGGATGTCGGCGACGCGCTTTTGCAGGCCTTCGACCGTCGATTCGGTGGAGAAACGGAAGTTGAACACCGCCACCAGGTCACCCGGGATCACGTTGGTCGCACCGGTGCCGGAGTTGACGTTGGAGATCTGGAAACTGGTGGGCGGGAAGAAATCGTTACCGTGATCCCAGTGCTCGGCAGCCAGTTCGGCCAGGGCCGGGGCAGCGAGGTGGATCGGGTTCTTGGCCAGGTGCGGGTAGGCCACGTGGCCTTGCACACCGCGCACGGTCAGCTTGGCGCCGAGGGAGCCGCGACGACCGTTCTTGACCACGTCACCCACCAGGGTGGTGCTCGACGGTTCGCCGACGATGCACCAGTCCAGACGTTCCTTGCGTGCGGCGAGGCGTTCGACCACGGCCTTGGTGCCGTGGTGCGCCGGGCCTTCTTCGTCGCTGGTGATCAGGAAGGCGACTTTGCCCTTGTGATTCGGGTAGTCGGTGACAAAACGCTCGGAGGCGACGGTCATGGCGGCGAGGCTGCCTTTCATGTCGGCGGCGCCACGGCCGCATAGCATGCCGTGTTCGTCGATCAGCGCGTTGAACGGTTCGATCTGCCAGGCCGCCACCGGGCCGGTCGGGACCACGTCGGTGTGGCCGGCGAAGCACAGCACCGGACCGTCGTCCTGGCCGTGGGTGGCCCAGAAGTTATCCACATCTTCGATGCGCATCGGTTCCAGGGTGAAACCGGCATCGCCCAGGCGCTGCATCATCTGCTTCTGGCAATCGGCGTCGATCGGCGTCACGGACGGACGGCGGATCAGGTCGATGGCGAGTTGGAGGGTCGGCGAAAGGTCGGCGTGGGCCGTCATGGAAAACTCCGGAATCATTAGATATGGGCTTTGGCTTTTAATGTGGGAGCGGGCTTGCTCGCGAATGCAGTGTGTCAGTCAACATACTCCTCGACTGTTACAACGCATTCGCGAGCAAGCCCGCTCCCACAGGAATTGTGTGCGGTCAGTAAGACCTGTATCACGCCAAGCCCCGTAAAATGGCGCTTATCTTAAAGCAAAACGGCGACCATTGGCCGCCGTTTAGTGCATCCGCGCAGATTTAGACGACAGGTGCCGTTTCAGGCTCGGCGGCCGGTTTCGGCAGCGACGACAGGAACGCCATGATCAGCGCCGCGACGTACGGCAGCGACTGCACCAGCAGCATGGTGACCCAGAAGCGCATGTCGTTGCTCGGCAGACCCTGCACCAAGAAGATCCCCAGCGCCGCGCCCCACAACAGCAGCATGATGAACATCTCTTCCCGGGCTTCGGAAATCGCCACCCAGAAGCCGTGGTTGTCGGCATTCTTCGGCGTACGGAAGAACGGAATGCTGCTGGTGAAGAAGCCGTACAGCACCGCTTTGGCGATGGTGTGGGACAACGCCAGACCGGCCAGCGCCGCGCAGAAGGCGTCCTTCAGATTCACCCCGACCGCACGACGGTAGAGGAAGATGATCTTGGCGACCTTGAACACGAACAACGCCAATGGCGGGATTGCGAAGATCAGCAGCGGCGGATCGACCCGTTGCGGCACGATGATCATCGCCGCCGACCACAATAGCGCGCCGACGGTGAAGAATATGTTCATGCCGTCCGCCACCCACGGCAACCAGCCCGCGAGGAAGTGATAGCGCTGGCCACGGGTCAGCTCGGTGTCCTTGCCGCGCAGCAGGCTGGCGGTGTGGCGCTTGATGATCTGGATCGCTCCGTAGGCCCAGCGGAAACGCTGTTTCTTGAAGTCGATGAAGGTATCGGGCATCAGGCCCTTGCCGTAGCTGGTGTGGTAATACGCTGCCGACAGGCCTTTTTCGAATACCCGCAGGCCCAGTTCGGCGTCTTCGCAGATGCACCAGTCGGCCCAGCCCAGCTCTTCGAGCACCGAGCGACGGGTCATGGTCATGGTGCCGTGCTGGATGATCGCGTCGCGGTCGTTGCGGGTGACCATGCCGATGTGGAAGAAGCCTTTGTATTCCGCGTAGCAGAGCTTCTTGAAGGTGCTTTCGTTCTGGTCGCGGTAATCCTGCGGCGACTGCACCACGGCGATTTTCGGGTCGGCGAAGTGCGGCACCATGTGCTTGAGCCAGTTCGGGTGCACGCAGTAATCGGAGTCGATCACCGCGATCACTTCGGCGTCCTTGGCGGTGTGCGGGATCAGGTAGTTCAGCGCACCGCCCTTGAAGCCGGCCAGTGGTGCCACGTGGAAGAACTTGAAGCGCGGGCCGAGGGTTTCGCAATAATCGCGCACCGGTTCCCAGACCGCCGGGTCCTTGGTGTTGTTGTCGATGATCAGGACTTCGAAGTCCGGATAGTCGAGGTTGGCCAGGGCGTTGAGGGTCTGTTTGACCATCTCCGGCGGCTCGTTGTAACAGGGCACGTGAATCGACACTTTCGGGCGGTAGCTGGAGTCGCCTTCCACCGGCAGGAACTCGCGGCGGCGCTTGTGCACCCACACCGCTTCGGCCAGTTCATGGGCTTCGGTCAGCAGCACGATAAACACCCCGAGCGCACCGAGGGCGAGCAAAAAGCCCACCGTCAGGCTGAACCAGGTGCTGTATTGCTGGCTGTAGTCGTAACCGATCCACACCAGCACCGAACCACACAGGAACGCAATGAAGGTCAGGAAGGTACGGCCACGCTGGCGCAGGGCCGAGCCGTCGATCATCAGCAGGGTCAGCGACAACAGCGCCAATACCACCGAACCAATGGCCAACACGCGCCATTGCGGAATCGCCACCACCGGGCCTTCGAAGTTGAACTTCTGCTGGCGCGCGGCGTTGAACACGCCCCAGTAGGCGCCGACGGAACCTTCGTCGCTGGCTTTCCACGGCTGGTCAAACGCTTCGATCACGAAGTAGTTGAAGCCCTGGCGATTGAGTTTGTTGACCAGGGTTCGCAGATAAATCGCCTGGTCCGCCGGGGAGGCGTCGGCGCCACCACGCATGCGGCCGTTGCTCGGCCAGCCCACCTCGGAAAGCAGCAGTGGTTTTTTCGGGAACATCTTTTTCAGGTCGCGGGCGCGGTCGAGGACGAACTGCCCGGCCTTGTCCATCGGGACGAATTCCCAGTAAGGCAGGACGTGCGCGGCAATCAGGTCGACGTGCTTGGCCAGTTCCGGGTGTTCTTCCCACACGTGCCACTGTTCGGACGTAGTCACCGGCACTTTCACGGCGGCACGCACGCGATCGAGCATGACGCTGAGTTCCTGGGCGGTGATTTCCTTGCGGTAAATGGCCTCGTTGCCGACCACCACACGAACCACGCTGCGCGAGGAGTTGGCGATTTCAATGGCGCGGGTGATTTCCCGTTCGTTGCGTTCCAGGTCCGGGCTGATCCAGATCCCCAGGGTTACCCGCAAGCCGAACTCTTCCGCCAGTTTCGGGATGTTCTGCAGCGTGCCATCGACCGAGTAGATGCGGATGTTGTCCGTCAGCTTGCTCATGATCTCCAGGTCGCGACGCATTTGATCGTCGGTCGGGTACTGGTCTTTCTGCGGGAACTGGCCCTGCTGGAATGGCGAGTACGAGAAGCCGGAGATCTGTTCAGGCCAGTTGGGGGCGGTGACCGGGCGGTTGATCAGCGCCCAGAAGCCGGTAAACAAGGCTGCGATGGCGAGCACCACGACCAGGTTGAGTCCAAATTTACGCGATGACATAGTTATTTCGGGTTCCAAAGACTGTGGAACGAAGGAACGGTTGGCGGTCGCCAAGGGGCGCGCATCCTACACCGGGCATTCTCTGGTCGTACAGCGGACAGGGAATTGCCGGACATTGGGCAATCCAAGTCGGTTTAAGTTCTTTCTTTAGAGCGTGTAGGACGAATCTTTGTTCGATGTAGTTTTCGTGGATGTTGCCCGTTCATAGCGCAATGATGCTCTTGGGCGCCGACGGCCCTATAATGCGCGCCGGTTTTTGGGGTAATGGTCATGAGTACAGAAGATCCGCGGTTTGCTGGCATCGCCCGCTTGTATGGCATTGAAGGCCTTGAGCGCCTGAAAGCGGCCCATGTGGCGATCGTGGGCGTCGGTGGCGTCGGTTCCTGGGCGGCGGAAGCCATGGCCCGTTGTGGTGTTGGCGAAATTTCGCTGTTCGACCTCGATGACGTCTGCGTCAGCAACGCCAACCGCCAGTTGCACGCGCTGGACAGCACGGTGGGCAAGCCCAAGGTCGAGGTGATGGCCGAGCGTCTGCGCGGGATCAACCCGGATTGCACGGTGCATGCGGTGCCTGACTTCGTCACCCGCGACACCATGGCCGAGTACATCACGCCGAACATCGACTGCGTGATCGACTGCATCGACAGCGTCAATGCCAAGGCCGCGCTGATCGCCTGGTGCAAGCGGCGCAAGATCCAGATCATCACCACCGGCGGCGCGGGCGGGCAGATTGACCCGACGTTGATCCAGGTCTGCGACCTCAATCGCACGTTCAATGATCCATTGGCGTCGAAGGTGCGCTCCACGCTGCGCCGCGACTACGGCTTCTCACGCACCGTGACCCGCCACTACAGCGTGCCGTGCGTGTTTTCCACCGAGCAACTGCGCTACCCGAAACCGGATGGCAGCATTTGCCTGCAGAAGAGTTTTGTCGGTGATGGCGTGAAGCTCGACTGTGCCGGCGGGTTTGGCGCAGTGATGATGGTGACGGCGACGTTTGGCATGGTCGCGGCGACCAAGGCTGTGGACAAGATTGTCGCGGGTGTGCGGCGGCCGGCGGAGCGGGTCAAGTCGCAGGCCTGAGGTTGTTGCTGATGGCCTCTTCGCGAGCAAGCCCGCTCCCACATTTGATCTTCAGTGAATACAGTTTTTGTGTACGACCGAAGTCCAATGTGGGAGCGGGCTTGCTCGCGAAGGCGATTAACCGGCCAACTCCCGCATCCGCTGAAGCACCGCATTCAAGCCATTGCTGCGGGACTCGGACAACTGCCGTCCCAACCCCAGCTGATTGAACCAGTCCGGCAAATCCACCTGCTGCAACTCGGCCGCGGACAAGCCGTTGACCCGCGCCAGCAGCAACGCCACCAGCCCGCGAATCAACCGTGCATCACTGTTGGCGCTGAACTGCCAATGACCGTCGCGCAACTCGCCCACCAGCCACACCTGGCTTTCACAGCCGTGTACCCGATTGGCGTCGCACATTTGCGTGTCGCTCAACGCGGGCAGGCGCTCGCCCCATTGCATCAGCAGGCGTGCGCGTTGTTCCCAGCCTGCCGCTTTCTGAAAGATATCGAGTGCCGTCACGGCATCGGCAGGCAGGTTCATCGCAAGAGCTCCAGCGCCTGATCCAGGGCTTCAAAGAACCGCTCCAGGTCTTCGGAATCGTTGTACAGCGCCAACGACACCCGAATCGCTCCGGCCAGTTCGAAGCGTTTGAGCAGCGGCATCGCACAGTGGTGGCCGGCACGCACCGCGATCCCTTGTTCGGTCAGCAAATGCGCGAGATCGGAGTTATGCACACCCTCGACGGTGAAACTGGCCAGTGCCACTTGCGGCTTGCCCAACAGGCGAATGCCGTTGCGCGCCTCCAGGCCCTTGAGCAGACAGGCATGCAACGCGGCTTCATGGGCAGACACGGCGTCCTGATCGAGCCCGGCGAGGTAGTCCAGGGTCGCTCCCAGGCCGATCACGCTGGCAATCGGCGGCGTCCCGGCCTCGAAACCCAGCGGTGCCGGGCGAAAGCGTGCGTCGTGATAATTGGCATCGAGCACCATTTCACCACCGAACTGCCAGGGACGCAGTTGTTGCAGTGCTGTATTGCGCCCGAACAGCACACCCAGGCCATCGGGGCCGTAGAGCTTGTGGCTGGAGAACACATAGAAATCGCAGCCCAGCGCCTGCACGTCGTGGCGACCATGGACCACGCCTTGGGCGCCGTCGATCACGGTCAGGGCGTTGTGCGCCTTGGCCAGTGCCAGCAATTGCGGCAGCGGCTGCCATGCGCCAATCACGTTGGACAACTGGCTGACCGCCAACAGACGCGTGCGTGGACCGATCAAACCGGCGGCGGCTTCAAGGTCGATCACGCCGTCGGTATCCAGCGGCAGGATCACCAGTTTCAGGTCGCGACGGTGCGCCAGTTGCTGCCAGGGCAGCAGGTTGGCGTGATGCTCCAGGGCGCTGATGACAATCTCGTCGCCCGGATTGAAAAGATGTTCCAGGCCATAGGCCAGGAGATTCAGCGCGGACGTCGCGCCGTGGGTAAATATGATCTGCCCGCAATCGCCAGTATTGAGCCATTGCGCGACTTTGCGGCGGCTGTCCTCGAACGCCTGGGTGGCGTGGGCGCCGGGCAAATGCTGCGCCCGATGCACGTTGGCCGCGCCGTTGGCGTAGTAGTGCGCCAGGGCATCGAGCAGGGCTTGAGGTTTTTGCGTAGTGGCGGCGTTGTCCAGATAGGTCTGGTCTTGCCGTTGCAGGGCGGCGATGGCCGGAAAATCGGCACGCCAGGGGGAGAGAATCATCATGTTGTTCGCCTGTACGCCTGCCCCCTGTAGGAGCGAGCTTGCTCGCGATGGACGTCAACGATAACGCGGTGCACCAGACAGCACGTGTCGTCTAATCGTCCATCGCGAGCAAGCTCGCTCCTACAGCGGTGCGGGTGGTCGTGTGGCTTAGTTGTGAGCGTGCAGCGCTTCGTTCAGCTCGATGGCCGATTTGTGGGTTTTGCATTCCACGGCACCGGTCTCCGAATTGCGACGGAACAGCAGGTCCGGCTGGCCGGCCAGTTCACGGGCCTTGACCACTTTGACCAGTTGATTGTTCTCGTCCAGCAGCGCGACTTTGGTACCAGCGGTCACGTACAGGCCCGACTCGACGGTGTTGCGGTCGCCCAACGGGATACCGATACCGGCGTTGGCGCCGATCAGGCAGCCTTCGCCGACCTTGATCACGATGTTGCCGCCGCCCGACAGGGTGCCCATGGTCGAGCAGCCGCCGCCCAGGTCCGAACCCTTGCCGACGAATACGCCAGCGGATACGCGGCCTTCGATCATGCCCGGGCCTTCGGTGCCGGCGTTGAAGTTGATGAAACCTTCGTGCATCACGGTGGTGCCTTCGCCCACGTAGGCACCCAGACGCAGGCGCGCAGCGTCAGCGATACGCACGCCGGCCGGAACCACGTAGTCGGTCATTTTCGGGAACTTGTCCACCGAGAACACTTCCAGCAGTTCGCCGCGCAGGCGGGCTTCGAGTTGCAGTTCGGCCAGTTCGCTCAGGTCGACAGCGCCCTGGCTGGTCCAGGCCACGTTCGGCAGCAGCGGGAAGATCCCGGCCAGGTTCAGGCCGTGTGGCTTGACCAGGCGATGGCTCAGCAGGTGCAGCTTGAGGTAGGCCTCAGGGGTGGACGACAGCTGGGCGTCTTCGGCCAGCAAGGTGGCAACCAGCGGCTTGTGGCTCTCGGCCAGGCGGGTCAGCAGTTTGCCTTGTACCGCGTCGATGCCTTTCACGGCTTCAGCCAGTTGCGCGGCCTGCGCGGTGGTGAAGGTGATGGCCTGGTTGCCTTCGCTGTAACCGAGGATCGGCGCAATGGCGGCGACCAGTTCGGCGGGCGGGTTGAGCAGTGGCTGGGCGTAGAACACTTCCAGCCATGCGCCTTGACGGTTTTGAGTGCCGACACCAAAGGCCAGGCTGAACAGGGTAGTAGACATGTTGATACCTCTAGCAAATTGAAACGGGCTGCTTACTTGAGCGCGGCCGCGTAGATATCTGGCTTGAAGCCAATCAGGGTTCGGTCACCGAGATCAAGCACCGGGCGCTTGATCATCGAGGGTTGTGCGAGCATCAGTTCGATGGCTTTCGTCTGGTCGAGATCGGCTTTGCGTTCGTCGTCGAGCTTGCGAAAGGTCGTGCCTGCACGGTTCAACACCACTTCCCAGCCGTGCTCGTTGCACCATTGGGTCAGGTGTTCACGGTCGATACCGACCGCCTTGTAATCATGAAAGTCATAGCTGACAGCGTGTTCATCGAGCCAGGTGCGCGCCTTTTTCATGGTGTCGCAGGCTTTGATGCCGAAAAGGTGCAACGTTTTACTTGAAACGGTCAAGGAATTGCCCCCTTTGCAGGTGCCGTAAATAAAAGGTGACGGATTATGCCATGGCCGGACGGTTTCGCGGCGGCTGTGGTCGGGTTTGTCTCTGAGTCATGGCATAAAACCTTTGTAGGAGCGAGCTCGCTCGCGATGAACCTGAGAACGCCGCGGGGTGTCAGGTATACAGCGTGATCGTTAACGACCATCGCGAGCGAGCTCGCTCCTACAGGGGGTTGTAGTTCTGGCGTGCGACATTGGTGCAAGGGTCAGTAGACAGTCTAAGCGGCTAATATGGCACTTCAACGCTGTTGATCGTCCGGGAACCACGCTTTATGCAAACCGCTTATACCGTCCTGATCCTGTTGATGCTGGTTGGCGTTTCGCGCCTGATCGGACGGGTGGTTCCGCTGCCGTTGCCGTTGGTGCAGATTGCCGCTGGGGCCTTGCTCGCCTGGCCGACGCTCGGCCTCCATGTAGCCCTCGATCCCGAACTGTTCCTGTTTCTGTTCCTGCCACCACTGTTGTTCTCCGACGGCTGGCGCATGCCCAAGCGCGAATTCTGGCACTTGCGCGGCCCGATCCTGACCCTGGCAGTGGGCCTGGTGCTGTTCACCGTGGTCGGTGCCGGGTATTTCATTCACTGGTTGCTGCCCGGTGTGCCGTTGCCGGTGGCGTTCGCCCTGGCAGCGGTGCTGTCACCGACGGATGCGGTGGCGGTGTCGGCTATTTCCCGCAATAGACTGCCGACGCCCTTGATGCACATCTTGCAGGGCGAGGCGCTGATGAACGACGCCTCGGGCCTGGTGACATTCAAGTTTGCCCTGGTGGCGGCGGTGACCGGTGTGTTCTCGCTGGCCAATGCCAGCCTGACGTTCGTGCTGGTCGCTGTCGGTGGCTTGGCGGTCGGGGTGGCCTTGAGTTGGCTGGTCGGCCGTCTGCGGGCGTGGATGATCGAGCGGGGCTGGGATGATCCGGCGACGCATGTGGTGTTCATGTTGCTGCTGCCGTTTGCGGCCTACGTGCTGGCCGAGCGCATGGAAGTGTCGGGCATCCTCTCGGCGGTGGCGGCGGGAATGATGCAGAGCTGGCTCGACCTGTTGCCGCGCCAGACCAACACGCGCTTGCTCAACCGAAGTGTCTGGTCGCTGCTGGAGTTCGCGTTCAACGGTTTGATCTTCCTGCTGTTGGGTTTGCAGTTGCCGGACATCATCAAGGCGGTGGCCAGTCACGAAACTTCGCTATGGCCGACGTTGTTGTATCGCGGGCTCGACGTGGTGGCGATTTTCCTGGTGCTGCTGGTTTTGCGGTTCGTCTGGGTGCAAAGCATCTGGCGATTGTCGGTACTGCTGCGGCGCTTGCGCGGCAAGGGTGAAGTGACCCGGGTGCCGACGGCGCGATCCTGTTGGTTGCTGACCGTGGGCGGCGTGCGTGGGGCCGTGACGCTGGCGGGTGTGATGTCGGTGCCGATGCTCATGGGAGGGAGCGCATTTCCCGAGCGCGATCTGCTGATTTTCATCGCCGCCGGGGTGATTCTGCTGTCGTTGATTGCGGCCTGCATCGCGCTGCCACTGTTGTTGCGTGGCATCGAAGCCAGTCCGGACGACAAGCGGCGCAACGAAGTGCGCGACGCCTGGCGCAAGACCGCCGAGGCGGCCATTCATGCGCTTGAGACAGAAGAGGTCAATCCACAGGACGCCGCCCAGTCAGCACTGGCCGTCGAACTCAAGGCGCGGATCATGTCCGAGTACCGACATCAGTTGGAGGTGTTCAACGACTCCGCTGAGGCGCAAGCCCTGGCGTTTCAGATGGACTTGCTGGAGCGGCGCTTGCGCTTGAAGGCGCTGCGGGCGCAGCGCCTGGAGTTGTACAGCCTCAGTCGTCATCACCAGATTGGTGATGACGTGTTGCGGGAGGTGCTGGGGGAACTGGACCTGAGCGAGGCGAAACTCGGTCAGGTGAAGTAACACCTGCCCCCCGTGGGGGGGTTATTTGCGGCGCTGGATGAAATCGCGAATCCGCTCGGCTGCTTCAACGCACTCTGCCAACGGCGCAACCAGTGCCATGCGCACACGCCCGGCCCCTGGATTGACGCCATCGACGTCCCGCGACAGGTAAGAACCCGGCACCACGGTCACGTGCTCCTGCTCGAACAGGTCTCGACAGAACGCAGCGTCGTCACCGGCGACATTCGGCCACAGGTAGAAACTGCCATCCGGACGCTGTACGTCCAGCACCGGGCTGAGGATTTCCAGCACCGCATCGAACTTCTCGCGATACAGCGCCCGGTTGGCGCGCACATGCACTTCGTCATTCCACGCGGCAACGCTGGCCAGTTGGGTTTGAACCGGCATCGCACAGCCATGGTAGGTGCGATAGAGCAGGAAGCCCTTGAGGACGTCGGCATCACCGGCCACAAAGCCCGAGCGCAGGCCTGGCAGGTTCGAACGCTTGGACAGGCTGTGGAACACCACGCAACGCTTGAAGTCCTTGCGACCCAGTTCCGCGCAAGCGCTGAGCAGGCCTGGCGGCGGCGTTTGTTCGTCGAAGTACAGCTCGCTGTAGCACTCATCGGCGGCAATCACGAAGTCGTATTCGTCGGCCAGGGCAATCAGCTTTTTCAGGGTCTCGACCGGGATCAGGGCGCCGGTCGGATTGCCAGGCGAGCACAGGAACAGGATCTGGCAGCGTTTCCAGATGTCCGGCGATACGGCGTCGAAATCCGGGTTGAAGCCGTTTTCGTCCAGGCATGGCAGGTAATGCGGCTTGGCCCCGGCGAGGAACGCCGCGCCTTCGTAGATCTGGTAGAAGGGGTTCGGGCTGACCACCAGCGCGTCATCGCCACGGTTGACTACGGTCTGGGTGAAGGCGAACAGCGCTTCGCGGGTACCGTTGACCGGCAGCACGTTGCGCGCCGGGTCGATCCAGCCCTTGGGCACATCGAAGCGACGCTCGCACCATGCCGCGATGGCTTCACGCAGCTCCGGGATACCGAGTGTGGTCGGGTACACAGCCATTTTTTCCAGATTGCTGGCCAGGGCCTCGGCGACAAAGCTTGGTGAACGGTGTTTCGGCTCGCCGATGGACAGCGCGATCGGACGCTTGTCCGGATTGGGCGTCACGCTGCCGAGCAGGGCGCGGAGCTTCTCGAACGGGTAGGGCTGGAGCTGGGACAGAGCGTTGTTCATGGTGGCCTCGTTCAATGTGGGAGCAGGCTTGTGTGGCGAGGGGGCTTGCCCCCGTTTGGCTGCGTAGCAGTCGTAAAACCATGGTGTGCGGTGTACCTGATACGCCGCGTTTGCAGGTTTTGGGGCCGCTCCGCGACCCAACGGGGGCAAGCCCCCTCGCCACAGGAAGTCCGTTGCCACAGGGGGAAATTTGTTAAGTCAGATGCTGATGCGCGACAGTTTGATATCAGGTTCCTGGTTGACGCTCAGTTGTTCGACGATCGCATCCTGCAGGCGGCTGCACAGCAGCGGGTCGGACAACGGCTGATTGTTGGCGTCGGTGATGAAGAACACGTCTTCCACGCGTTCGCCGAGGGTGGCGATCTTGGCGTTCTGCAACGACAGATCAAACTCCAGGAAGATCGTGCCAATCCGCGCCAGCAGGCCCGGGCGGTCGGGCGCAGTGAGTTCCAGCACCGTCACCGGGCGCTGGGCGTCGTTGTGGATCGTCACCTGTGGTGCAAAGGCGAAATGCTTGAGCTGACGTGGCACCCGGCGCTGGATGATGGTCGGGTAGTCGTCCGGGTTGCGCAGGGCTTCGGTCAGGCCCTCGCGGATCTGTTTGACCCGCGCCGGATTATCGCCAATCGAGTCGCCGTCGGTGTCGAGCACGATATAGGTGTCGAGGGTGAACTGGCTGCTGGAGGTGATGACCCGGGCGTCGTGAATGTTCAGGTTGAGCTGGTCCATCGTTGCCACGGTCACGGCAAAGAAGTCGTGCTGGTCCGGGGCATAGATGAAGATCTGCGTGCCACCTTCGAACTCGCGCTGGGTGGTTTCCTTGATCAGCACCAGTGGTCCGCCGTCGGCCGGTTGCTGGAGTATCGCGTCGCTGTGCCAGGCCACGTCGCCGGCGGTGTGGCGCAGGAAATAGTCATCACCCAACTGCGCCCACAACTGCTCGACATCGTCCGGGTCGGTGCCGCCGCGCACCAGGATATCCAGGGCGGCGCTCTGGGTCTGGCGGATCTGCTCTTCGCGATCCACCGGGTTCTCCAGGCCACGGCGCAGGGCGCGCTTGGTCTCGGTGTAGAGCTGGCGCAGCAGGCTGGCGCGCCAGGAGTTCCACAGGGTCGGGTTGGTGGCGTTGATGTCGGCGACAGTCAGCACATACAGGTAGTCGAGGCGGGTTTCGTCGCCAACGATCTGGGCGAAATCGTGGATCACCTGCGGGTCGGACAAGTCCTTGCGCTGGGCGGTGGTCGACATCACCAGGTGGTTTTGCACCAGCCACACGATCAGGCGACTGTCCCACGTGGGCAGTTGATGACGCTGGCAAAAGGCCTCGGCATCCACGGCACCGATGTCCGAGTGATCGCCATGCCGGCCTTTGCCGATGTCGTGGTACAGGCCGGCCATGTAGATCAGCTCGGGCTTGGGCAGCTTGCCCATGACTTTGCTGGCCAGCGGGAATTTTTCCGACACCTGGGTGTACTGCAACTTACGCAGGTGTTTGATCAGGTTCAGGGTATGGGCATCGACCGTATAGATGTGGAACAGGTCGTGTTGCATCTGCCCGACGATAAAGCCGAATTCGGGCAGATAACGCCCAAGGATGCCGTAACGGTTCATTCGCCGCAGGTTGCGGTGGATGCCGATCTTGCATTTGAACAATTCGATAAACAGGCTGGTGTTGCGAATATCGTTGCGGAAGTCGTCGTCGATCAGGTGGCGGTGTTCCCGCAGCAGGCGAATGGTGTCGGCGCGCACGCCCTTGATTTCGGGCTGCTGGGCCATCAGCACGAAGATTTCGAGCATGGCGAACGGCGTGCGGCGAAAGACGTTGTCGTTGCGTGCCTCGATGTAGCCGTCATGCAACTGGAAACGCGAGTTGATCGGCTGCGGTGGCGCTTCGTCTTCCGGTGCGAGGATGACTTCCTCGAAGTGCTGGATGATCAGGTCGCTGAGTTGGGCGATGCTCATGACCACCCGATAATACTGTTGCATGAAGTTTTCGATGGCTTGCTTGGCGTCGTCGCCTTTGAAGCCCAGCAGCCCGGCAATGGTGCGCTGGTGATCGAACAGCAGGCGGTCTTCGGCGCGGCCGGCCAGCATGTGCAGGGCATAGCGAACCTTCCACAGGAACTCCTGGGAGGAGGCGAGCAGGGCGTTTTCGCTCTCTACCAGGAATCCTTCGCCTGCCAGTGCCCGCAGGTTCAGGGTGCCGTACTCGCGACGGGCCACCCACAGAATCGTCTGGATATCCCGCAGGCCGCCGGGTGAGCCTTTGACGTTGGGTTCCAGGTTGTATTCGGTGTCGTTGTACTTGTGGTGGCGAGCCTTTTGTTCGGCATGCTTGGCCAGGAAGAAGTCCTTGCTCGGCCACATGTGCCCGGTGCTGGTGACGTCCAGCATGCGCTGGCGCAAACGCTCGGGGCCGGCGATGGTGCGGCTTTCCATCAGGTTGGTGACGACCGTCAGGTCGGCGCGGGCCTCGACGGCGCATTCTTCGACCGAGCGAACGCTCTGACCGACCTCCAGGCCGATGTCCCACAACAGCGTCAGAAAACGCTCGATGGAATCGCGGAAAACCTCGTGGTCGGCGCTGTCCAGAAGGATCAGCAAGTCGATATCGGAATAAGGGTGCAATTCACCACGGCCGTAGCCGCCGACCGCGACCAGCGCGATGTCGGCGTCCTCGCTCCAGCTGAACTGCTCCCAGGCCTTTTGCAGGATGTTATCGACGAACCAGGCGCGATCCTCGATCAGCCGGCGAATGTCCCGGCCATTGCGAAAACGCGTGTCGAGCACTTCGCGGGCCTGGCGGATCGCCTTCTTGAAGGCCGCGATCGGGCTTGCCTTCAGGGCCAGTTCAGCCTGGAACTGGCCGCGGTCGAAGAGTTCGGGATCCACCTGCGGCATCGATTGGCTTTCCTTTCTATAGGCGATGTACGGTAGCGGGATCAGGCCGAAACGCGAGGGATGGTGTCATCGCTGCGCAAGGTGAAGATCTCGTAACCGGTTTCGGTCACCAGCAGGGTGTGTTCCCACTGTGCCGAGAGCTTGCGGTCCTTGGTGATCGCGGTCCAGCCGTCGCCCAGTACCTTGGTGTCGGCGCGGCCCTGGTTGATCATCGGCTCGATGGTGAAGGTCATGCCGGCCTTGAGTTCCATGCCGGTGCCAGCGCGACCGTAGTGCAGGATCTGCGGCTCTTCGTGGAATACCTTGCCGATACCATGGCCGCAGAATTCGCGAACCACCGAGAAGCCGTTCTTTTCCGCATGCTTCTGGATAATTTCGCCGATGTCGCCCAGGCGGCAGCCGGGTTTGACGATCTCGATCGCCTTGTACATGCATTCCTGGGTCACCTGGGACAGGCGCTCGGCCCAGACCGGTACGTTGCCGACGTGGAACATCCGGCTGGTGTCACCGTGGTAACCGTCCTTGATGACGGTGACGTCGATGTTCAGGGTGTCGCCATCTTTGAGCGGCTTGTCGTTTGGAATGCCATGGCAGACCACATGGTTGATCGACGTGCAGATCGACTTTGGATAGCCCTTGTAATTGAGCGGGGCAGGGATGGCTTTCTGCTCATTGACGATGTAGTCGTGGCAGATCTGGTTCAGTTGATCGGTGGTAACGCCCGGCTTGACGTATTCGGCAATCATTTCCAGCACATCGGCGGCCAGTTTGCCGGCGATACGCATTTTGGCGATATCCTCGGGAGTTTTGAGGGTGACGGTCATACAGGCTCTCTTTGCGCCAGGCGGCGCTTTCTAAACGGAAGGGGCAATGCGCGATCGAACTTCGCGGCCCTGAAAAATACGATTCTACCAGACGATCAGCGCAAATCTGCGGCCGTGTGCATCGCTTCTCTCTATAGAATGGTGCATTCTTGGCGGATTCCAAGGGGTGGAACAAAACGCTCGCCAGGATTTCAGAATCCGGGTTCCGTTTTGCCCTGTCTTGTGATATAAAATGCGCCGCTTTCCGGGGATGTCCCGGGAAGCCTAAATCCACACACGTGTCGACACGATGACCTGGGTGCCTTCAGCTGATGCTGCTGGTTGGTCATTGGGATACGTGGAGGCCAAACCCGACTTATTAAGGAACTATCATGTCCCAAGTCAACATGCGCGATATGCTGAAGGCCGGTGTGCACTTCGGTCACCAGACCCGTTACTGGAACCCGAAAATGGGCAAGTACATTTTCGGTGCGCGTAACAAGATCCACATCATCAACCTTGAAAAAACCCTGCCAATGTTCAACGAAGCTCTGACTTTCGTAGAGCGTCTGGCCCAGGGCAAAAACAAGATTCTGTTCGTCGGCACCAAGCGTTCCGCTGGCAAGATCGTTGCTGAAGAAGCAGCACGTTGCGGTTCGCCGTACGTCGATCACCGCTGGTTGGGCGGCATGCTGACCAACTTCAAGACCATCCGTGCTTCCATCAAGCGTCTGCGTGACCTTGAAGTACAAGCCGAAGACGGTACTTTCGCCAAGCTGACCAAGAAAGAAGCGCTGATGCGCACTCGTGACCTGGAAAAGCTGGATCGTTCCCTGGGTGGTATCAAGGACATGGGCGGTCTGCCAGACGCTCTGTTCGTTATCGACGTTGATCACGAGCGCATCGCGATCACCGAAGCCAACAAGCTGGGCATCCCGGTTATCGGCGTAGTCGATACCAACAGCAGCCCGGAAGGCGTTGACTACATCATCCCAGGCAACGATGACGCAATCCGCGCTATCCAGCTGTACATGGGTTCGATGGCTGACGCTGTCATCCGCGGTCGCAACAATGTTGCCGGCGGCACCGAAGTTTTCGTTGAAGAAGCTCCGGTAGCAGCAGCTGAGTAATTGACGCCTTGGCGTTGACTCAGTAAGCAAAAAGGGGGCTTGGCCCCCTTTTTGCCACCTCGAAAACCATTTGTCGGCGCCCACTGCTCTATCTGTAACGTGCGGCAGCTAACAAGGGTGGTTCGGGAAGAATTGATCGCCCGTTCGATCGGGTGGAATGGTTGAAAACCTATCCAAGAGGATTTTGAAATGGCAGAGATTACTGCAGCGTTGGTCAAAGAACTGCGCGAGCGTACTGGCGAAGGCATGATGGACTGCAAAAAGGCCTTGACCAAGGCTGGCGGCGACATCGAGAAAGCCATTGATGACATGCGTGCTTCGGGCGCCATCAAGGCTGCCAAGAAAGCTGGCAACGTTGCCGCTGAAGGCGCTATCGCCATCAAGGCTGACGACAAGGCAGCCGTGCTGCTGGAAGTTAACTCGCAGACCGACTTCCTGGCCCTGCAAGACGACTTCAAGAACTTCGTTGCTGCCTGCGTAGAAAAAGCCTTCGACGAAAAACTGACCGACGCAGCTCCGCTGATCGCCGCTCAGGAATCGGCTCGTGAAGCTCTGGTCGCCAAAGTAGGCGAGAACGTCAACATTCGTCGCCTGGTACGCGTAGAGGGCGACGTTGTCGGCACCTACCTGCACGGTAACAAGATCGGTGTTGCTGTTGTTCTCAAGGGCGGCGATGTTCAGCTGGCCAAAGAGATCGCCATGCACGTGGCGGCAAGCAACCCTGAGTTCCTGCTGCCATCGCAGGTTTCGCCAGAAGCCATCGAGCGCGAGAAGGGCGTTTTCCTGACCCTGAACGAAGACAAGATGAAAGGCAAGCCAGCTGAAATCGTCGAGAAGATGATTGCCGGCCGTATCACCAAGTTCCTGGCTGAGGCCAGCCTGGTAGAGCAAGCTTTCGTGATGAACCCGGAAGTCACCGTTGGTGCCCTGGCCAAGAAAGCCGGCGCTGAAATCGTTTCCTTCACTTACTTCAAAGTAGGCGAAGGCATCGAGAAGCCAGTGGACAACTTCGCAGAAGAAGTTGCTGCCCAGCTGGCTGCCGCCAAGCAATAAGACGGTTTTTTAACTGTCGCCCAGAAGAGGCTGCCCGCTCACGCGCGCAGCCTCTTTTCAGATGGGGTATCAATTTTTATTTGGTTTCCCTTTGGAACTGGCTTACAAAGCCATGTTCCGATGGCGCTGAAGCAGTGCCAAGCTAGAGTGAGCGTCAGCTGTAAAACAGCTCGCAAAGAATTTTTTTAAAATACGCCGCAGGAGAGATTCGCAATGGCTCAGCAGGGCAGTGGTTATCAGGCTCGCTATAAACGCATTCTACTCAAGCTTAGCGGCGAGGCCCTGATGGGCTCGGAAGAGTTCGGGATCGATCCGAAAGTTCTGGATCGCATGGCATTGGAAGTTGGCCAACTGGTCGGCATCGGCGTTCAGGTTGGTCTGGTTATCGGTGGTGGCAACCTGTTCCGCGGTGAAGCGCTGAGCAAGGCTGGCATGGACCGGGTCACCGGCGACCACATGGGCATGCTGGCCACTGTGATGAACGCCCTGGCGATGCGCGACGCCCTTGAGCGCGCCAACATCTCGGCCATCGTGATGTCCGCTATTTCCATGGTTGGCGTGACCGATCACTACGATCGTCGCAAGGCCATGCGTCACCTGAATTCCAAGGACGTGGTGATTTTCGCGGCCGGTACCGGCAACCCGTTCTTTACGACGGATTCGGCAGCCTGCCTGCGTGCAATCGAAATCGATGCCGATGTCGTGCTCAAGGCGACCAAGGTCGATGGTGTCTACACCGCTGACCCGTTCAAAGACCCGCATGCCGAGAAGTTCGATCATCTGACTTATGATGAAGTGCTGGATCGCAAGCTGGGTGTGATGGATCTGACGGCCATTTGCCTGTGCCGCGACCACAAGATGCCACTACGCGTATTTAACATGAACAAGCCCGGCGCCCTGCTGAATATCGTACACGGCGGCGCTGAAGGGACCCTGATCGAGGAAGGCGCACAATGATCAACGAAATCAAGAAAGACGCTCAAGAGCGCATGCAGAAGTCCGTGGAGTCGCTCGCGCACAACTTCGGCCGTATTCGTACCGGCCAGGCGCACCCGAGCATCCTGGAAGGTGTGATGGTGCCGTACTACGGCTCCGACACCCCGATCAAGCAAGTGGCCAACATCACAGTCAAGGACGCCCGTACCCTGCAAGTCGTTGCTTTCGAGCGCAACATGCTGGGTGCTGTCGACAAGGCGATCGGTAGCGCAGGTTTGAACCTGAACCCGACCAACCTTGGCGAGTTGCTGTTGATCTCCATGCCTGCCCTGACCGAAGAAACCCGCAAGGGCTTCACCAAGCAGGCTCGTGACGTCGCGGAAGATGCCCGTGTTGCCGTGCGCAACATCCGTCGTGATGCCAACAGTCAGCTCAAGGATCTGGTCAAGGAAAAAGAGATCAGTGAAGACGAAGAGCGTCGTGCGACTGGCGAGATCGACGACCTGACCAAAAAATTCGTGGCTAAAATCGACGCGGACTTGGCACAGAAAGAAAAAGACCTGATGGCCGTATAAAGGGTTGTGTTTTCATGGAAAAGACTAAGCAGACTGCACCGTCCGCGGTGCCGCGCCATGTCGCGATTATCATGGATGGTAACAATCGCTGGGCGAAGAAACGCTTTATGCCTGGTGTCGCCGGGCATAAAGCGGGCGTGGATGCGGTACGTGCAGTCATTGAAGTCTGCGCCGAGGCCAAGGTCGAGGTGCTGACCCTGTTCGCCTTCTCCAGTGAGAACTGGCAGCGTCCTGCCGATGAGGTCAGCGCTTTGATGGACCTGTTCTTCAGGGCGCTGCGTCGTGAGGCCAAACGCCTCAACGACAACAACATCAGCCTGCGCATCATTGGTGACCGCTCGCGTTTTCATCCTGAGCTGCAGGCTGCCATGCGTGAAGCCGAGGCCATGACGGTTGGTGCCAATCGTTTTGTTCTGCAGATCGCCGCCAATTACGGCGGTCAGTGGGATATCGCGCAAGCTGCGCAACGACTGGCGCGAGAAGTTCAGGCCGGGCACTTGCGTCCGGAAGACATCACGCCTGATCTGCTGCAGACCTGCCTGGTCACAGGCGATCTGCCGTTGCCGGACCTGTGCATCCGCACCGGTGGCGAGCACCGCATCAGCAACTTCCTGCTCTGGCAACTGGCCTATGCCGAGTTGTATTTCTCCGACCTGTTCTGGCCGGACTTCAAACACGATGCCATGCGCAATGCGCTGGCCGATTTCGCTTCCCGCCAGCGCCGCTTCGGTAAAACGAGCGAGCAGGTCGAGGCTGGGGCCCGGGTTTAATGCTTAAACAACGAATCATCACCGCACTGATCCTGTTGCCGATTGCCTTGTGCGGATTTTTCCTGCTTGAAGGTTCCGGTTTTGCACTGTTCATCGGGCTGGTCGTGACCCTTGGTGCCTGGGAATGGGCGCGTCTGGCGGGTTTTGCCGCTCAAGCGTACCGCGTCGGCTATGCCGCTGTGGTCGCTCTGGTGCTGTTCCTCATGTACATCCTGCCCGGCCTCGCGCCTTGGGTATTGGGCGCTTCAGTGCTGTGGTGGGCAGTGGCGACGTATCTGGTGCTGACCTATCCGCGCTCGAGCGAGCAATGGTCCAGTGCGGCGACCAAGTTGGTGATCGGTCTGTTGATTCTGCTGCCGGCCTGGCAAGGTCTGGTGCAGATCAAGCAATACCCGCTGGGTAACTGGCTGATCATGGCGGTGATGGTGTTGGTCTGGGGTGCCGATATTGGCGCCTACTTCTCCGGTCGCGCTTTCGGCAAACGCAAGCTCGCACCTCAGGTCAGTCCGGGCAAAAGCTGGGAGGGCGTGTACGGTGGTCTGGCGCTGAGCCTGGTGATTACCACAATCGTTGGTCTGGTACGCGACTGGACGGTGGCCGAGCTGCTCAAAGGGTTGATCGGTGCCGCACTGATCGTGTTCATTTCGGTGGTGGGTGATCTCACTGAAAGCATGTTCAAGCGTCAGTCCGGGATCAAGGACAGCAGTAATCTGCTTCCGGGTCACGGCGGCGTGCTGGATCGTATCGACAGCCTGACGGCAGCGATTCCGGTGTTTGCGGTGCTGCTGTGGATGGCTGCCCCATGAGCCGCCCGCAACAGATTACCGTTCTGGGGGCGACCGGCTCGATTGGCCTGAGCACGCTCGACGTCATCGCTCGTCACCCTGATCGATATCAGGTCTTTGCCTTGACTGGCTTCACCCGCTTGAGTGAATTGCTGGCGCTCTGCGTGCGCCATGTCCCGCGATTTGCCGTGGTGCCTGAGGTCGCAGCTGCCCGCACCCTGCAAGATGATTTGCGCGCGGCGGGTCTCTCGACCCGTGTTCTGGTGGGTGAGGAAGGTTTGTGTCAGGTCGCTTCCGATCCGGAAGTCGATACGGTCATGGCGGCCATCGTCGGTGCGGCGGGTTTGCGCCCGACACTGGCGGCGGTGGAGACCGGCAAGAAGATTCTGCTGGCCAATAAAGAAGCGCTGGTCATGTCCGGCGCGCTGTTCATGCAGGCCGTGCGCAAGAGCGGTTCGGTGTTGCTGCCGATCGATAGCGAGCACAACGCGATTTTCCAGTGCATGCCGCTCGATTATGCCCGTGGCCTTGAGGTGGTTGGCGTACGTCGGATTCTGCTGACGGCTTCCGGCGGTCCGTTCCGACAGACGCCCATGGCGGAGCTGGCGCATGTTTCTCCCGATCAGGCGTGTGCTCATCCGAACTGGTCCATGGGGCGAAAAATCTCCGTTGACTCGGCCAGCATGATGAACAAGGGGCTTGAGTTGATCGAAGCCTGCTGGCTGTTCGATGCAAAGCCTTCGCAGGTCGAGGTGGTGATTCACCCGCAAAGTGTGATCCATTCGCTGGTCGACTACGTCGATGGTTCTGTTCTGGCACAGCTGGGTAATCCGGACATGCGCACGCCCATCGCCAATGCCCTGGCCTGGCCGGAGCGGATTGACTCGGGTGTGGCGCCGCTGGACCTGTTTGCCATTGCGCGGCTGGACTTCCAGGCGCCCGATGAAGATCGTTTCCCGTGCCTGCGTCTGGCTCGTCAGGCGGCCGAAGCGGGTAACAGCGCGCCAGCCATGCTCAATGCGGCGAACGAGGTGGCGGTAGCGGCATTTCTCGACGAACGGGTTCGTTACCCGGAAATCGCGAGTATCATCGAGGAAGTACTGAATCTGGAGCCCGTAGTGGCAGTGGATGATCTCGATGCGGTGTTCACGGCAGACGCGAAGGCCCGATTGCTGGCCGGACAATGGTTGAGCCGTCACGGGCGGTAAATGCTGCGGATAGTTGGCCCAGGCAGCAGTGGATAGGAATGCGGAGAAAGTAGATGAGCGCGCTCTATATGATTGTCGGCACCCTGGTCGCTCTGGGTGTGCTGGTTACCTTCCACGAGTTCGGCCATTTTTGGGTCGCGCGTCGCTGTGGGGTCAAAGTGCTGCGCTTCTCCGTAGGTTTCGGCATGCCTTTGCTGCGTTGGCACGACAAACAGGGCACCGAGTTTGTCGTCGCCGCCATCCCGTTGGGCGGCTACGTCAAAATGCTCGACGAGCGCGAAGGTGAAGTACCGCTCGATCAGCTTGATCAATCCTTCAATCGTAAATCCGTTCGTCAGCGCATTGCCATCGTAGCGGCGGGGCCGATTGCCAACTTCCTGCTGGCATTGGCGTTCTTCTGGGTATTGGCAATGCTCGGCAGCGAGCAGGTGCGTCCGGTCATCGGTGCTGTCGAGTCCGGGAGTATTGCGGCCAAGGCAGGTTTGAGCCCCGGCCAGGAAATCGTGGCCATTGATGGTGAGGCGACTTCCGGCTGGGCGGCGGTGAACCTGCAGCTGGTGCGTCGCCTGGGCGAAAGCGGTTCGTTGCAGATAGTGGTGCGCGAACAGGGTTCCACGGCCGACTCTCCTCGTGAACTTGCGCTGGACAAGTGGCTCAAAGGGGCTGACGAGCCCGACCCTATCCATTCTTTGGGGATTCGTCCGTGGCGTCCGGCATTGCCGCCTGTCCTGGCCGAGCTCGATCCAAAGGGGCCGGCCAAGGCTGCCGGCCTGAAGACCGGTGACCGGTTGCTCGCGCTCGATGGTCGTACGCTCGATGACTGGCAGCAGGTTGTCGATACCGTCCGTATGCATCCTGATACCAAAATCATGCTGCGGGTTGAGCGCGACGGTGCTCAGATCGACGTCCCGGTAACACTTGCCGCTCGCGGCGAGAGCAAGTCACCCAGCGGTTATTTGGGGGCAGGGGTGAAAGCGATCGACTGGCCGCCGGAGATGATCCGCGAGGTCAGCTACGGACCATTGGCAGCAATTGGCGAGGGGGCTCGACGCACCTGGACCATGAGCGTGCTGACCCTCGATTCACTGAAGAAAATGTTGTTCGGCGAGCTCTCGGTAAAAAACTTGAGTGGACCGATAACCATTGCTAAAGTGGCGGGCGCTTCGGCCCAGTCGGGTGTTGCTGATTTCCTGAATTTCCTTGCTTATCTGAGTATTAGCTTGGGCGTTCTGAATTTGTTGCCCATTCCGGTACTGGATGGGGGGCATTTGTTGTTTTATCTGATCGAGTGGGTGCGTGGTCGTCCCTTGTCAGATCGGGTGCAAGGTTGGGGGATACAGATCGGTATCAGTTTGGTGATCGGGGTGATGTTGCTTGCTCTGGTTAATGATCTGGGTCGACTGTAACGCTTCGCTGAATTGCGAATCTGCCGCATTTTGCGGCAGTTTGTTTATTGCCAGTTGGAATAAGAAAGGACTTCATGAAACGTCTGCTGCTAACTGCGGTTCTCACCGTATTGATGATCGCCGAAGTTCACGCCGAGTCCTTCACTATCTCTGATATTCGCGTCAATGGCCTCCAGCGGGTCTCCGCGGGTAGCGTCTTTGGTGCTTTGCCGTTGAACGTCGGTGAACAGGCGGATGATCGTCGCCTGGTGGAATCCACTCGTGCGTTGTTCAAAACCGGTTTCTTTCAAGATATCCAGCTGGGCCGCGATGGCAACGTCCTGGTCATTACGGTAGTCGAGCGCCCGTCGGTCGCCAGTATCGAGATCGAAGGCAACAAGGCGATCTCTACCGAAGACCTGATGAAAGGCCTCAAGCAATCCGGTCTGGCCGAAGGCGAGATCTTCCAGCGTGCCACCCTCGAAGGTGTGCGTAACGAGCTGCAACGTCAGTACGTCGCCCAGGGTCGCTACTCGGCTACCGTCGACACCGAAGTGGTGCCGCAGCCGCGTAACCGCGTCGGCCTGAAGGTCAACATCAACGAAGGCACCGTTGCGGCTATCCAGCACATCAACGTGGTGGGCAACACGGTCTTTCCTGACGAAGACCTGATCGACCTGTTCGAACTCAAGACCACCAACTGGTTGTCGTTCTTCAAGAACGATGACAAGTACGCCCGTGAAAAGCTGTCCGGTGACCTGGAACGCCTGCGTTCCTACTATCTGGACCGTGGCTACATCAACATGGATATCGCTTCGACTCAGGTCTCCATTACGCCAGACAAGAAGCACGTCTACATCACCGTCAACGTCAACGAAGGCGAGAAGTACACCGTTCGTGACGTCAAGCTCAGCGGTGACCTGAAAGTCCCTGAAGACCAGGTCAAGTCCCTGTTGCTGGTGCAAAAAGGCCAGGTGTTCTCGCGCAAGCTGATGACCACCACCTCCGAACTGATCACCCGTCGCCTGGGTAACGAGGGTTACACCTTCGCCAACGTCAACGGTGTGCCTCAACCGCACGAAGAAGATCACACCGTAGACATCCTGTTCGCGGTCGATCCGGGCAAGCGTGCCTACGTGAACCGCATCAACTTCCGTGGCAACACCAAGTCCGAAGACGAAGTGCTGCGTCGTGAAATGCGTCAGATGGAAGGCGGCTGGGCTTCCACTTACCTGATCGACCAATCCAAGACCCGTCTTGAACGTCTGGGCTTCTTCAAGGAAGTCAACGTTGAGACCCCGGCCGTGCCGGGTGTCGATGACCAGGTGGACGTCAACTACAGCGTTGAAGAACAAGCCTCCGGTTCGATTACCGCCAGCGTCGGTTTCGCCCAGAGCGCCGGTCTGATCCTCGGTGGTTCGATCACCCAGAACAACTTCCTGGGTACCGGTAACAAGGTCAGCGTCGGCTTGACCAAAAGCGAATACCAGACCCGCTATAACTTCGGCTTTGTCGACCCCTACTGGACCGCCGACGGCGTGAGCCTGGGTTACAACGCGTTCTACCGCACGACTGACTATGACGAGCTCGATACTGACATCGCCAGCTACGCCGTAGACAGCCTGGGTGCAGGCGTGAGCGTTGGCTACCCGATCAGCGAGACTTCGCGTCTGACCTTTGGCCTGACGGCTCAGCAGGACGAGATCAAGACAGGTGTGTACACCGTTGACGAGATCTTCGACTTCGTTAACAAGGAAGGCGACAAGTACCTGAACTTCAAGGCTTCGGCCGGTTGGTCCGAGTCCACCCTGAACAAGGGTGTGCTCGCTACCCGTGGTCATTCCCAGAGCCTGGTGCTGGAATCCACGATTCCAGGCAGCGACCTGTCGTTCTTCAAGCTCGACTACCGTGGCCAGTTGTTCCAGCCATTGAGCGAGAACTACACCATGCGCCTGCACACCGAGCTGGGTTATGGCGATGGCTACGGGTCGACGGATGGCTTGCCATTCTATGAAAACTACTATGCTGGTGGTTTCAACTCGGTTCGTGGCTTCAAGGACAGCACCCTGGGGCCTCGCAGTACACCAAGTACCGGCAAGAACCCTGGTACAGCGGTCGACCCGGACCAGGATCCGCTGCCGTTCGGTGGTAACGTCCTGATCCAGGGTGGTGTGGAGGTTCTGTTCCCGCTGCCGTTCATCAAGGATCAACGCTCCCTGCGGACCTCGGTATTCTGGGATGTGGGTAACGTGTTCGATTCATCTTGCTCGGATACCACAAACGCGGATGGCTCGAAGTCCAATACCAAGTGCAACGATATCAGTCTGAGCAACATGGCCAGTTCCGTCGGTGTGGGTGTGACCTGGGTCACCGCACTGGGTCCTCTGAGTTTCGCCCTGGCCATGCCAGTCAAGAAACCGGATGACGCTGAAACTCAAGTGTTCCAATTCTCTCTCGGCCAGACGTTCTAAGCGTCTGACCCAAGATAACGACAATGAATTTTGTAGGGGTGCATCGTGCGTAAGTTGACTCAATTGGTTCTCCTGGCCAGCGTACTGGTCGCTGGTCCGGCGTTCGCCGACATGAAAATTGCTGTTCTGAACTATCAGATGGCTCTGCTGGAGTCCGACGCGGCCAAGAAATACGCCGTGGATGCCGAGAAGAAGTTCGGCCCTCAGCTGACCAAGCTCAAGACGCTGGAAAGCAGCGCCAAGGGCATTCAGGACCGTCTGATGGCCGGTGGCGACAAAATGCAGCAGGGCGAGCGCGAGCGTCTGGAGCTTGAATTCAAGCAAAAGGCCCGTGACTTCCAGTTCCAGTCCAAGGAACTGAACGAAGCCAAAGCCGTTGCCGACCGTGAAATGCTGAAGCAGCTCAAGCCGAAACTGGACAGCGCTGTGGAAGAAGTCATCAAGAAAGGTGCTTTTGACCTGGTCTTCGAGCGTGGCGCAGTGATTGATGTCAAGCCTCAGTACGACATCACTCGCCAGGTTATCGAGCGCATGAATCAGCTGAAGTAACTATGACAGCGACTATAAAGCTCGGCCAATTGGCCGAGTTCCTCGGCGCCACGCTACGTGGCGACCCGGAGAAAGAAATTACTGGGCTAGCCACTTTGCAAGAGGCTGGCCCAGCTCAGTTGAGCTTTCTCGCAAACCCTCAATACCGTAAGTACCTGGCAGATAGCCAGGCCGCAGCTCTGTTACTGAAGGCTGCTGATGCCGAAGGTTTTGCCGGTAATGCACTGATCGTGCCTGATCCGTATCTGGCCTACGCGCGTGTTTCCCACCTGTTCGATCCAAAGCCGAAAGCGGCTGCCGGCATTCACCCGACAGCCGTTGTGGCCGAGGACGCGGTGGTTGACCCGGCTGCGAGTATTGGTGCCTTTGCGGTGATCGAAAGCGCGGCACGTATTGCTGCGGGTGTGACCATCGGTGCGCATTGCTTCATCGGTGCCCGTTGCGAAATTGGCGAAGGCGGCTGGCTGGCCCCGCGGGTCACGCTGTATCACGACGTGCGCATCGGCAAGCGTGTGGTCATTCAGTCGGGTGCCGTGCTCGGCGGCGAAGGTTTCGGTTTTGCCAATGAGAAAGGTGTCTGGCAGAAAATTGCCCAGATCGGTGGTGTGTTGGTCGGTGACGATGTGGAGATTGGCGTGAATACCGCTATCGACCGCGGCGCATTGGCCGATACCGTTCTCGGTAATGGTGTGAAGCTCGACAACCAGATCCAGATCGCCCACAACGTTCAGGTCGGTGATCACACCGCCATGGCCGCCTGCGTCGGGATCTCCGGCAGCACCAAAATCGGCAAGCATTGCATGCTCGCTGGCGGTGTAGGGCTGGTGGGGCATATCGAAATTTGCGACAACGTTTTCATCACCGGGATGACCATGGTGACCCACTCGATTACCGAAAAGGGTTCCTATTCTTCCGGAACGGCAATGCAGCCAGCAGCCGAATGGCGCAAAAGCGCGGCTCGCATCCGTCAGCTCGATGACATCGCGCGGCGCCTGCGACAGCTGGAAAAGCGTGTAGGGGAAGTGACCCCTGACGGTAATGCTTCATCAGATGGCTGATACCATTTCCATATCAAGTGTGCACAGCCGTTAGACGGCCTGCTTGATTTGCTAGAGGGGCGTGTGTCAGTCGCGCGCTCCCAATCTTTACATAGGCTTCCCCCCGAAATGATGGACATCAACGAGATTCGCGAATACCTGCCTCACCGTTACCCGTTCCTGCTGGTGGACCGGGTAGTGGAGCTGGATGTTGAAGGCAAGCGCATTCGCGCCTACAAGAATGTCAGCATCAACGAACCGTTTTTCAATGGTCACTTCCCTGCGCATCCAATCATGCCGGGCGTATTGATCATCGAGGCAATGGCTCAGGCTGCCGGGATCCTTGGTTTCAAAATGCTCGACGTGAAACCGGCTGACGGCACGCTCTATTACTTCGTCGGGTCCGACAAGCTGCGCTTCCGCCAGCCGGTTTTGCCGGGCGATCAGCTGATCCTTGAGGCCAAGTTCATCAGCTGCAAGCGTCAGATCTGGAAGTTCGAGTGCCAGGCTTCGGTCGATGGCAAGCCTGTCTGCTCGGCTGAAATCATCTGTGCGGAACGCAAGCTATGAGTTTGATTGACCCTCGTGCAATCATCGATCCGACAGCCGTTCTGGCTGACGGCGTCGAGGTCGGCCCGTGGTCGATCGTCGGCGCAGGTGTGGAAATCGGCGAGGGGACAGTCATCGGGCCACACGTGATTCTCAAGGGCCCGACCCGAATCGGTAAGCACAATCGCATCTACCAGTTTTCCTCGGTGGGCGAAGACACACCCGACCTGAAGTACAAGGGCGAGGAAACCCGCCTGGTGATCGGTGACCACAACGTCATCCGTGAAGGCGTGACGATTCACCGTGGCACCATCCAGGACCGCTCGGAAACGACCCTGGGCGACCACAACCTGATCATGGCCTATGCCCACATAGGCCACGACAGCGTTATCGGCAACCATTGCATCCTGGTGAACAACACCGCACTGGCGGGCCATGTGCATGTGGAAGACTGGGCGATTCTTTCCGGTTTTACCCTGGTTCACCAGTATTGCCACATTGGCGCCCACAGCTTTTCAGGTATGGGTACAGCGATCGGCAAGGATGTTCCTGCGTATGTCACGGTGTTCGGCAACCCTGCCGAAGCCCGGAGCATGAACTTCGAGGGCATGCGCCGTCGGGGCTTCAGCGAAGATGCGATCCACGCGCTGCGTCGTGCCTACAAGGTGGTGTACCGCCAGGGCCTGACCGTGGAGCAGGCGCTCGCCGAACTGGCGGAGCCTTCTGCGCAGTTCCCGGAAGTAGCGGTGTTCCGTGACTCCATCCAGTCTTCGACCCGCGGCATCACCCGCTAACCATGGCCAATCTGCGTATTGCGCTGGTAGCAGGTGAGGCTTCCGGTGACATTCTGGGTGCGGGTGTCATGCGCGCGCTCAAGGCTCGCCACCCGGCGGTCGAGTTCATCGGTGTCGGTGGTCCGTTGATGCAGGCTGAAGGCCTGACCTCGTATTTCCCGATGGAGCGTCTGTCCGTCATGGGCCTGGTGGAAGTGCTGGGCCGGTTGCGCGAGTTGCTGGCTCGGCGCAAGAAGCTGGTCGCCGACCTGATCGACGCGAAACCCGATGTATTCATTGGTATCGACGCGCCGGACTTCAACCTCAATATCGAACTCAAGCTGCGCCAGGCCGGGATCAAGACGGTGCATTACGTCAGCCCGTCGGTTTGGGCCTGGCGGCAGAAACGCGTGCTGAAGATTCGCGAAGGTTGCGACCTGATGCTCACGCTGTTCCCGTTCGAAGCCAGATTCTACGAAGAGAAAGGCGTGCCGGTGCGTTTCGTCGGCCATACCCTGGCCGATGCCATTCCACTGCAGGCCGATCGCGCTGCTGCACGGGCCGAACTCGGTTTGCCTGACGGGCCGCTGGTGGCGTTGATGCCAGGCAGCCGTGGCGGTGAAGTTGGCCGGCTCGGTTCATTGTTTCTCGATACGGCGCAGCGCCTGCGGGCGTTGCGCCCGGGGGTGCGGTTTGTCATGCCGTGCGCCAGTGCGCAACGTCGCGCACAGCTCGAAGAACTGTTGGCCGGTCGCGATCTGCCGCTGACCCTGCTCGACGGGCAGTCTCATCTGGCCCTGGCAGCGTGCGATGCGGTGTTGATTGCCTCCGGTACCGCGACGCTTGAAGCGCTGCTGTACAAGCGACCGATGGTGGTCGCCTATCGCCTGGCGCCGCTGACGTTCTGGATTCTCAAACGCATGGTGAAAAGCCCCTACATTTCGTTGCCGAACCTGTTGGCCCAACGTCTGTTGGTGCCCGAGTTGTTGCAGGACGATGCCACGGTCGAAGCGCTGGCCCAGACCTTGTCGCCACTGATCGAGGATGGGGAAGAGCAGACCCGCGGTTTTGACGAGATTCACCGGACCCTGCGTCTGGATGCCTCCAACCAGGCTGCGGACGCAGTGCTGAACCTGATCGGCCAAGTAAAATGAGTAAAACGAATATGCAGATGGGGCTGGATTTCACCTTGGTCGCTGAAATCGAAGAGTTGGTTGCCGGTGTCGATGAGGTGGGTCGCGGTCCGCTCTGTGGTGCGGTGGTGACAGCGGCGGTGATCCTCGATCCGAACCGCCCGATCCTCGGCCTGAATGACTCGAAGAAACTCACCGAAGCCCGTCGCGAAAAGCTCTACGACGAAATCTGCGAAAAAGCGCTGAGCTGGTGCATCGCTCGCGCCGAAGTCGAAGAAATCGACGAACTGAATATCCTGCACGCCACCATGTTGGCCATGCAGCGCGCGGTCGCCGGGCTGCACGTTCAGCCGAAGCTGGCGATGATCGACGGCAATCGTTGCCCGAAACTGCCGATGCGCTCCGAAGCCGTGGTCAAGGGCGATAGCAAGGTTCCAGCCATCGCCGCCGCATCGATTCTGGCCAAGGTCAGCCGTGATCGTGAAATGGCCGCGTTCGAATTGATCTACCCGGGTTACGGCATCGGCGGGCACAAAGGCTACCCGACGCCCGTTCATCTGGATGCACTTGCCCGTCTTGGCCCGACACCGATTCACCGGCGTTCGTTTGCCCCGGTGCGGCTGGCGTATGAGGCACGGGAAGGTCTCATCGAGAGTTAGTCGCGAGGCTGATGTTTTACTCAAGGCCCGGTACAATCCGGGCCTTGTTGTTTTCATGACTTAACGCAGGATCACTATGCCGGCTTCATTCGTTCACCTACGCCTGCACACTGAATACTCCCTGGTCGACGGTCTGGTGCGGATCAAACCGCTGGTCAAGACCCTGGTGGGCATGAACATGCCTGCCGTGGCGGTCACCGACCAGAACAACATGTGTTCCCTGGTCAAATTCTATAAAAACGCCATGGGTGCCGGGATCAAGCCGATCTGCGGCGCCGACCTGTGGCTGTCGAACAAGGATCCGGACAACCCCCTGAGCCGGATCAGCCTGCTGGTGATGAACGCCGAAGGCTATCGCAACCTCACCGAGCTGATTTCCCGCGGCTTTATCGATGGTCAGCGCAACGGCGCGATCATCATCGAGCGCGAATGGGTTGCTGAAGCCAACTCGGGCTTGATCATGCTGTCGGCGGCCAAAGAAGGCGAGATCGGCCAGGCCATGCTCAGCGGCAACCCCGCCGAGGCCGAAACCCTGGCCCGCGAATGGATGGACGTGTTTCCGGATCGTTTCTATCTGGAAATCCAGCGCACCAACCGCCCCAACGATGAAGAACAACTGCACGGCGCCGTGGCCCTGGCCGAGAAGCTCGGTGCGCCGCTGGTGGCGACCAACGACGTGCGCTTCATCAAGCAGGAAGACTTCGCTGCCCATGAAACCCGCGTCTGCATCGGTGAGGGCCGCGCCCTCGACGATCCGCGGCGTTCGAAGAATTACAGCGATCAGCAGTATCTCAAAAGCGCCGAGGAAATGGCCGAGCTGTTCAGCGACATTCCCGAAGCGCTGGAAAACACCGTCGAGATCGCCAAGCGCTGCAACATTGAAGTGAAGCTGGGCACGCACTTCCTGCCCAACTTCCCGATCCCTGATGGCATGACCATCGACGAATACTTCCGCAAGGTGTCCTTCGACGGCCTGGAAGAGCGCCTTGCCGTTCTGCTGCCCAAGGACACCACCGAAGACTACGAGGCCAAGCGCCAGGTCTATGTCGACCGGCTGAATTTCGAGCTGGATATCATCATCCAGATGGGGTTCCCCGGTTACTTCCTGATCGTGATGGACTTTATCCAGTGGGCCAAGAACAACGGCGTGCCGGTGGGTCCTGGCCGTGGATCGGGTGCCGGGTCGCTGGTGGCCTATGTGCAGAAGATCACCGACCTCGACCCGCTGGAATATGACCTGCTGTTCGAACGATTCCTCAACCCGGAACGGGTGTCGATGCCCGACTTCGACGTCGACTTCTGCATGGACGGTCGCGACCGGGTAATCGACTACGTAGCCGAGAAGTACGGCCGCAATGCCGTGAGCCAGATCATCACCTTCGGTTCCATGGCGGCAAAGGCCGTGGTCCGCGACGTGGCGCGGGTGCAGGGCAAGTCCTATGGCCTGGCGGATCGCCTGTCGAAGATGATTCCGTTCGAAGTCGGCATGACCCTGGAAAAGGCCTATGAGCAGGAAGAGATCCTGCGCGATTTCATCAAGGTCGATGAAGAGGCCGCGGAAATCTGGGAGATGGCCCGCAAGCTCGAAGGCGTTGTGCGTAACGTCGGCAAGCACGCCGGTGGTGTGGTAATCGCCCCGACCAAGCTGACCGACTTCTCGCCGATCTATTGCGACGAAGCCGGTGATGGCCTGGTAACCCAGTTCGACAAGGATGACGTCGAGGCGGCCGGCCTTGTGAAGTTCGACTTCCTCGGCCTGCGGACCCTGACGATCATCGACTGGGCGCTGAAAACCATCAACCGCGACCGTGCCAAGGTCAACGAACCGCCGCTGGATATCGCGTTCATCCCGCTGGATGACAAACCGACCTACACCTTGCTGCAAAAAGCCGAAACCACGGCGGTGTTCCAGCTTGAATCCCGGGGCATGAAGGAGCTGATCAAAAAGCTCAAGCCCGACTGCCTGGAAGACTTGATCGCACTGGTGGCACTGTTCCGTCCGGGCCCGCTGCAATCGGGCATGGTGGACGACTTCATCAACCGTAAGCACGGTCGCGCCGAGCTGGCGTATCCGCACTCGGACTACCAGTACGAAGGCCTCAAGCCGGTACTGGCACCGACTTACGGCATTATCCTGTACCAGGAACAGGTGATGCAGATTGCCCAGGTCATGGCCGGTTACACCCTCGGTGGTGCGGACATGCTGCGTCGAGCCATGGGTAAGAAAAAACCCGAGGAAATGGCCAAGCAGCGCGGTGGCTTCATTGAAGGTTGCGCCACCAACAACATCGACGCGGACCTCGCCGGTAACATTTTCGACCTGGTGGAAAAATTCGCCGGTTACGGCTTCAACAAATCCCACTCCGCCGCCTATGGCCTGGTGTCGTACCAGACCGCATGGCTGAAGGCGCACTACCCGGCGCCGTTCATGGCCGCGGTACTCTCTGCGGATATGCACAACACCGACAAGGTCGTGACCTTGATCGAAGAAGTGCGGACGATGAAGCTGCGTCTCGACGCGCCGGACGTGAACACCTCCGAATTCAAGTTCACGGTGAACGACGAAGGCCGGATCATTTACGGCCTGGGCGCCATCAAGGGCGTGGGTGAAGGCCCGGTCGAGGCGATCACCGAAGCGCGTCTGGCCGGTCCGTTCAAGGATCTGTTCGATTTCTGCGCACGGGTCGACCTCAAGCGCATCAACAAGCGCACCCTTGACGGATTGATCCGCAGCGGCGCCCTGGATCGCCTCGGGCCGTACTTCCACGACGAGCAGAAAGCCTACCAGGCCAACATCGACCGCAATCGAGCGGTGCTGCTGACGGCCATGGAAGAGGCGATCAAGGCGGCCGAACAGACCGCGCGCACCCAGGACAGCGGTCACTCCGACCTGTTTGGCGGTCTGTTTGTCGAAGAAGACGCTGACGTCTACGCCAATCACCGCAAGGCCAAGGAGCTGACCCTCAAGGAGCGCCTGAAGGGGGAGAAAGATACCCTCGGCCTGTACCTGACCGGTCACCCGATCGACGAGTACGAAGGTGAAATCCGTCGCTTCGCCCGCCAGCGCATCATCGACCTGAAACCGGCGCGTGATACCCAGACCGTTGCCGGGATGATCATCGCCTTGCGGGTGATGAAGAACAAAAAGGGCGACAAGATGGGGTTCATCACCCTCGACGACCGCTCCGGACGGATCGAGGCCTCGCTGTTTTCCGAGGCGTTCCATTCCGCGCAATCGCTGTTGCAGACCGACGCGATGGTGGTGGTCGAAGGCGAGGTCAGCAACGACGACTTCTCCGGTGGCCTGAAATTGCGGGTCAAGCGGGTGATGAGCATGGAGGATGCGCGCACCAATCTGGCCGAAAGCCTGCGCCTGAAGTTGCATACCAAGGACCTCAAGGGCGATCAGCTACGCTGGCTGGGTGAACTGTTGAAGCGTCACCGCGGCGCGTGCCCGATCACCCTGGACTACACCAGCCCCGATGCGAAGGCCTTGTTGCAGTTCGGCGAAGGCTGGCGAATCGATCCGGCGGATGCGTTGATTCAAGCCCTGCGTGACCAGTTCGGGCGAGACAACGTCTTCCTCCAATACCGTTGACGGTCAGTGCTATCAGATTGCCCTGACCTTGACCTGAATTTTTAATCTCGACCTCAACGCGCCTGTCCCTTAAGGTAGGGCGCGAATAGACAACCGGCCGGCCCAAGAACCCTTGGGACTCGACCCAAGACGGACGCCTATGAACCCGAATTTTCTAGATTTCGAACAGCCGATCGCCGACCTGCAAGCCAAGATCGAAGAGTTGCGCTTGGTCGGTAATGACAATTCGCTGAATATCGGCGATGAGATCTCCCGCCTGCAGGACAAGAGCAAAACGCTGACCGAAGACATCTTCGGCAAGCTGACCAGCTGGCAGATCGCACGTCTGGCGCGTCACCCGAAACGTCCGTATACCCTGGACTACATCGAACACATCTTCACCGAGTTCGACGAACTGCACGGTGACCGTCACTTCTCCGACGACGCTGCCATCGTTGGCGGTATTGCCCGTCTGGACGACAAGCCGGTGATGATCATCGGTCACCAGAAAGGCCGTGAAGTGCGCGAGAAAGTTCGCCGCAATTTCGGCATGCCGCGTCCGGAAGGCTACCGCAAGGCTTGCCGCCTGATGGAAATGGCCGAACGTTTCAAAATGCCGATCCTGACCTTCATCGACACTCCGGGCGCTTACCCTGGCATTGACGCTGAAGAGCGCAACCAGAGCGAAGCGATTGCCTGGAACCTGCGTGTCATGGCCCGCCTGAAAACCCCAATCATCGCCACCGTGATCGGTGAGGGTGGTTCCGGTGGTGCGCTGGCGATCGGCGTCTGCGACCAGTTGAACATGCTGCAATACTCCACCTATGCGGTGATTTCGCCGGAAGGTTGCGCTTCGATTCTGTGGAAAACCTCCGAGAAGGCACCGGATGCCGCAGAAGCGATGGGCATCACCGCCGAGCGCCTCAAAGGCCTGGGTATCGTGGACAAGGTGATTGGCGAGCCACTGGGCGGCGCGCACCGCGACCCGGCCACCGCAGCCGCATCGATTCGCGCCGAACTGAGCTCGCAACTGGCGATGCTGAAGAAGTTCGATAACGACGCGCTGCTCAAGCGCCGCTACGATCGACTGATGAGCTACGGTCTCTAAGCCGTACACGCAGTGCCCATGTGGGAGCGGGCTTGCTCGCGAAAGCGGTATAACAGTCAACGGGTGCGTTGAATGTTGATCCGCCTTCGCGAGCAAGCCCGCTCCCACATTTGATTTGTGCAAGGTGATGGATATGAGTCGGTCCAATATTGATCTGCCCGCCAGACTCTTGTTGAATCTTGCCTCGTGGCGCAATGCTGCGACCTGGCGCATCGCCTTCTCCGGCGGCCTCGACTCCACTGTCCTGCTGCACCTTCTGGCAACACTCTCCCAAACCGAATCCCTGCCGGCGCTCAACGCCATCCATGTGCATCACGGCCTTCAAGCCGTAGCCGATGCGTGGCCGGAACATTGTCGTGCCGTGTGCGCTGCGCTGGGCGTGCCGCTGCAAGTGGTTCGCGTGCAGGTGCAACCGGGTGCCAGCCTTGAACGTGCAGCCCGGGATGCGCGGTATCACGCCTTCACTGAAGCCCTTCAGGCCAACGAAGTGCTGCTGACGGCCCAGCACCGCGATGATCAGGCGGAAACGCTGCTGTTTCGCTTGTTGCGCGGAGCGGGCGTGCGCGGATTGTCCGGGATGCCGCGTCAGCGCCCTTTGGGCAAGGGGCATTTGCTGCGGCCAATGCTTGATGTCACGCGGGCTGAGTTGGAGGCTTATGCCAGTGCGCATGGCTTGAGCTGGGTCGAAGATCCCTCGAACCAGGATCGGCAGTACTCGCGCAATTACCTTAGGCATCAAGTCTTGCCCGTGCTGATCCAGCGCTGGCCGCAAGCGGTGGCGACCATGGCCCGCAGCGCGACGCATTTGAGTGAGGCGCAGGGACTGCTCGAAGAACTGGCGGACATGGATTTGCGTGAGGCCAGCTCTGCCAGTGAGTTTGCCTGGCTGGGCTTGCGCTCGCTTGAGCTGGCGCCGCTTGCGCAATTGTCTGATGCCCGGCAGCGCAACGCCTTGAGTCATTGGCTCGAACCGCTGACCCGCTTGCCGGACACTGACCATTGGTCGGGTTGGGAGGATTTGCGCGATGCCACCGGCGATGCCTGCCCGGTGTGGCGGCTGGCCGATGGCGAACTGCATCGGGCGGGCGGACGGATCTGGTGGCTGTCCGGCCACTGGCTGAGGCCTCTGCCCGGCGCCGGGGTGTGGCTGGATCCGGCTTCACCGCTGGCTATCCCGGGCAACGGCGTGCTTTCGCTGACCGGGCAAATCCCCGATGGCCCGCTGCATATCCGCTATCGTGAAGGGGGAGAGGTCATGGCATTGTCAGGCCGCGGCCATAGGGACCTGAAACGTTTGCTCAATGAAAGTGCTGTACCGTCCTTCGTACGCGGCAGATTGCCGCTGCTCTACAAAGACGGGCAACTGCTGGCGGTAGCGAACCTCAAGGGGCTCGATGGTGGTGCACTCGGCGACTGGCATTTGCATTGGCAGCCACTGAACGAAGATCAAGGTTTGAGCTGAAAGGGGCTTTCCGGTAGACTACGCTCCCTTCTTGATACAACTTCTGTGGATTCGCCTGAATTGCAGGAGTTGCCGATTACCAAGCAGTCTTTGCTGGGCGATTCCAAAAAATGTGTAGCGAGCAACGAACCGGTGTTTCATTTTCCGGTCTGTCCCAACGCGGCGGTTTTTTCGAAAGGTGCACTGTGATTAATGCAGGTGATCGGGGGCTTCGGCCTTCCTTCGCTTTCCCCGGCGGCTCGGACCGCTTTAACGCAGACTTCTAGGGTTTTTCATGACGCGCTACATATTCGTCACGGGCGGTGTTGTTTCTTCATTGGGGAAAGGCATTGCATCGGCATCATTGGCGGCCATCCTGGAGGCGCGGGGACTTAAGGTCACCATGCTGAAGCTGGACCCGTACATCAACGTCGACCCGGGCACGATGAGCCCGTTCCAGCACGGTGAAGTGTTCGTCACTCACGACGGCGCCGAGACCGACCTGGACCTGGGTCACTACGAGCGGTTCATCCGCACGACCATGACCCAGAACAACAACTTCACCACGGGCCGTGTCTACGAACACGTCCTGCGCAAGGAGCGCCGTGGTGACTACCTGGGTGCAACCATCCAGGTGATCCCGCACATCACCGACGAAATCAAGCGCCGCATCATCAAGGGTGCCGGCGACGCTGACGTGGCAATGGTCGAAATCGGTGGCACCGTGGGTGACATCGAGTCGCAACCGTTCCTCGAGGCGATCCGCCAACTGCGTTTCGAAGTCGGCGCCAAGCGCGCGATGCTGATGCACCTGACACTGGTGCCGTACATCGCCACTGCCGGCGAAACCAAGACCAAGCCGACCCAGCACTCGGTGAAGGAACTGCGTTCCATCGGCCTGCAACCAGACGTGCTGGTCTGCCGCTCCGACCACCCGATCGATGTGTCGTCGCGTCGCAAGATCGCGCAGTTCACCAATGTCGAAGAACGTGCGGTAATCGCGCTGGAAGACGCCGATACCATCTACAAGATCCCGGGCATCCTGCACTCCCAGGGCCTGGACGATTTCGTCGTCGAGCGTTTCGGCCTGCAATGCGGCGGTGCCGATCTGTCCGAGTGGGAAGCCGTGGTCGACGCCAAGCTCAACCCTGAGCACGAAGTCACCATCGCCATGGTCGGCAAGTACATGGAGCTGCTGGACGCCTACAAGTCGCTGATCGAAGCGATGAGTCACGCGGGCATCAGCAACCGTACCAAGGTCAACCTGCGCTACATCGATTCCGAAGACATCGAGAACCAGGGCACCGCGCTGCTCGAAGGCGTCGATGCCATCCTGGTACCGGGCGGCTTCGGTCTGCGTGGCGTTGAAGGCAAGATCACTGCCGTTCAATACGCTCGCGAAAACAAGGTTCCGTACCTGGGTATCTGCCTGGGCATGCAAGTGGCCGTTATCGAGTTCGCACGTAACGTGATGGGCTGGAAAGACGCCAACTCCACCGAGTTCGATCGTGCAAGCGGTCACCCGGTCGTGGGCCTGATCACCGAGTGGGAAGATGCCACCGGCGCCGTCGAAACCCGTACCGAAACCTCCGATCTGGGCGGCACCATGCGCCTGGGCGCGCAGGATTGCCTGCTGGAGCCGGGTTCCCTGGTCCACGGTTGCTACGGCAAGGACGTGATTGTCGAGCGTCATCGTCATCGCTACGAAGTGAACAACAACCTGCTGCCGCAAATCATGGAAGCCGGTTTGAAAATCTCCGGTCGTTCCGGTGATGGCGCACTGGTTGAAGTGGTTGAAGCTCCGGATCACCCATGGTTCGTCGCTTGCCAGTTCCACCCTGAGTTCACCTCGACGCCACGCGACGGTCACCCGCTGTTCAGCGGTTTCGTCAAGGCCGCGTTGGCTCAACACCAGAAGAAGGCGTAACCCCGATGGCACAGAAGATCATCCGCGTCGGCGACATCGAGATTGCCAACGACAAGCCCATGGTGCTGTTCGGCGGCATGAACGTGCTGGAAAGCCGTGACATGGCCATGCAGGTTTGCGAAGAGTATGTGAAGGTCACCGAAAAGCTCGGTATCCCTTACGTGTTCAAGGCCAGTTTCGACAAGGCCAACCGGTCTTCTGTGACCTCCTATCGTGGTCCTGGCCTGGAAGAAGGCATGCGCATCTTCCAGGACATCAAGCAAGCCTTCGGCGTGCCGATCATCACCGACATCCACGAGCCTGACCAGGCCGCGGTCGTCGCTGAAGTCTGCGACATCATCCAGTTGCCGGCATTCCTGTCGCGCCAGACCGACCTCGTGGTCGCGATGGCCAAAACGGGCGCCGTGATCAACATCAAGAAAGCCCAGTTCCTCGCCCCCCAGGAAATGAAACACATCCTGAACAAGTGCGTGGAAGCGGGTAACGATCAGTTGATCCTCTGCGAGCGCGGTTCGAGCTTCGGTTACAACAACCTGGTCGTCGACATGCTCGGCTTCGGCATCATGAAGCAGTTCGAATACCCGGTGTTCTTCGACGTGACCCACGCGCTGCAAATGCCGGGCGGTCGTGCTGATTCCGCTGGTGGTCGTCGCGCCCAGGTCCTGGATCTGGCGAAAGCCGGCATGAGCCAGTCTCTGGCCGGCCTGTTCCTGGAAGCCCACCCGGATCCGGACAACGCCAAATGCGACGGCCCTTGCGCCTTGCGTCTGGACAAACTGGAGCCATTCCTGGCCCAGCTCAAAGCCCTGGACGAACTGGTGAAGAGTTTTCCGACGGTAGAAACCGCGTAATCCTCAATTCTCCGGTAAAGTACCGCACGATTTAACGCTCAGGCCCTCGGGCCTGAGCCTTGTCGTCTGCAAGACTGCCCGCTGCACCTCACTTGCCGACGATCAAAGATTTCCTACAGCTGCGTCGTTTTCGTCAACTTTGGAGTGTTTACAACAATGGCTAAAATCGTCGACATCAAAGGTCGTGAAGTTCTCGACTCCCGTGGCAATCCCACCGTGGAAGCGGACGTGCTTCTCGACAACGGCATCATCGGCAGTGCCTGCGCGCCGTCCGGTGCTTCCACTGGCTCGCGTGAAGCGCTCGAGCTGCGCGATGGCGACAAGAGCCGTTACCTGGGCAAGGGCGTTCTGAAGGCCGTAGCCAACATCAACGGTCCGATCCGCGACCTGTTGAAAGGCATGGACCCAAGCGACCAGAAAGCGCTCGATCTGGCAATGATCAAGCTCGACGGTACTGAAAACAAAGGTTCCCTGGGCGCCAACGCGATCCTCGCCGTTTCCCTGGCCGCGGCCAAGGCAGCAGCACAGGACCAGGACCTGCCGCTGTACGCTCACATCGCCAACCTGAACGGCACCCCGGGTGTCTACTCGATGCCGGTTCCGATGATGAACATCATCAACGGCGGCGAGCACGCCGATAACAACGTCGACATCCAGGAATTCATGGTTCAGCCGGTTGGCGCCAAGTCTTTCTCGGAAGGTCTGCGCATGGGCACCGAGATTTTCCACCACCTCAAAGCCGTGCTGAAGGCCCGTGGCCTGAGCACTGCCGTCGGTGACGAAGGTGGTTTCGCGCCGAACCTGGCCTCCAACGAAGACGCTTTGAAAGTGATCTCCGAAGCCGTGGCCAACGCCGGTTACAAGCTGGGCACCGACGTGACCCTGGCCCTGGACTGCGCAGCCAGCGAATTCTACGAAGACGGCAAGTACAACCTGTCCGGCGAAGGCCAGGTGTTCACCGCCGAAGGTTTCGCTGACTACCTCAAAGGCCTGACCGAGCGTTACCCGATCATCTCCATCGAAGATGGCCTGGACGAGTCCGACTGGGCTGGCTGGAAGATCCTCACCGACAAGATCGGCGAGAAGACTCAGCTGGTAGGCGACGACCTGTTCGTTACCAACACCAAGATCCTGAAAGAAGGCATCGACAAGAAGATCGCCAACTCGATCCTGATCAAGTTCAACCAGATCGGCACCCTGACCGAAACCCTGGAAGCCATCCAGATGGCCAAGGCCGCCGGTTACACCGCAGTGATCTCGCACCGCTCCGGCGAAACCGAAGACTCGACCATTGCCGACCTGGCCGTGGGCACCTCGGCTGGCCAGATCAAGACCGGCTCCCTGTGCCGTTCCGACCGCGTTTCCAAGTACAACCAACTGCTGCGTATCGAAGAGCAGTTGAACGGCAAAGCCAAGTACAACGGTCGCAGCGAGTTCCGCGGTTAAGCGGAAATCGATAAAAAGACACCGGATTGTGTCGAAAAAATCGCTACAGCGACGTTTTTGCCACTAATCTGATGCCTTATATGCACAAGCCTGGTTCTTCCAGGCTTCGTGCTATCAGAAGCTTCACGTTTGGCATGGCTGTCTTTTTTCACTGGATACCTGATATTCGATGCGCAGTCCCAATTGGTTGTTCCTCATCCTGCTTTTGTTGCTGGCTGGCCTGCAGTACCGCCTGTGGGTGGGAAATGGCAGTCTGGCGCAAGTGGCCGAGTTGACTCAGCAGATTGCGGATCAGCAGGCTGAGAACCAGGCATTGCTGGAACGCAACCGGGTGATGGACGCCGAGGTCAGTGAGTTGAAAAAGGGCATGGAGACCGTCGAAGAGCGGGCTCGCCATGAGTTGGGTATGGTCAAGGACGGTGAAACCCTTTACCAGTTGGCCCAATGATTAATTCGTTACCGGCCTTCTGGGCCGTGATTCCTGCCGCGGGCGTCGGTGCCCGTATGGCCGCGGACCGTCCCAAGCAGTATCTGCAACTGGGCGGGCGCACTATTCTCGAACACAGCCTTGGCTGTTTCCTTGACCATCCTTGCCTGAAAGGTTTGGTGGTCAGTGTTGCTGTGGACGATCCTTATTGGCCGAACCTGGCGTGTGCCAGTGATCCGCGTATTGCCCGGGTCGAGGGCGGCGCCGAACGTTCCGGGTCGGTGCTCAACGCCTTGCTGTACTTGCATGCACAGGGCGCTGATGATGAGGATTGGGTACTGGTTCACGATGCCGCACGGCCGAACCTCAGCCGTGACGATCTGGACAGATTGCTGGCTGAACTGGCTGACGATCCTGTCGGCGGGCTGCTGGCGGTTCCGGCGCGGGATACGCTCAAGCGGGTCGACAAGCACGGTCGTGTGGTCGAAACCGTGGATCGCAGTGTGATCTGGCAGGCCTACACGCCGCAGATGTTCCGCCTTGGGGCGTTGCATCGGGCTTTGGCGGACAGTCTGGTGGCTGACGCGGTGATCACCGACGAGGCGTCGGCCATGGAGTGGGCGGGGCTGGCGCCACGCTTGATTGAAGGTCGAGCTGACAACCTCAAAGTCACTCGGCCGGAGGATCTGGAATGGTTGAGGCAGCGTTGGGCTAACCGCCGCTAGAGGGTTTTGGGGGCAACTGCTGGACTGCGTCGCGTCTTTCGCGAGCAAGCCCGCTCCCACATTTGATCGGCGTTACCCGCAATACTAGTGAACAACCCTAATCCCCTGTGGGAGCGGGCTTGCTCGCGAAAGCGGTGGTCCAGGCAGCTGACATCTCGCTGACACACCAACAAAACACTAGCACTGGTACTCCGGCCGTTCGGCCAACCCTTCCTTCAAATAATCCACCAACTTGCGCACCTTCGGCGACAGATGCCGCTGCTGCGGATACAGCGCCCAAACCGCTGTGTTCGGTGGTTGATGCGCCTCCAGCAGCGAAATCAGCGCACCACTCTTCAGATGCTCCAGCACGTAATAGTCCGGCAACTGACACAGCCCCACGCCTTGTAGCGCCGCGTCCAACACCGCTTGCCCACTGTTGCAGCGCCAGTTTCCCTGCACCCGTTGCGAATATTCCCGCCCGTTCTGTTCCAGCTGCCATAGGTCCGAACTGCCGATGAGGCAGTTGTGGCGGCTCAGTTCCGACAAACTGTGTGGGCGACCGTACCGTTCAAGGTAGGACGGAGAGGCACAGAGAAACATGCGTCGTGGCGCGAGGCGGGTGGCGACCAGCCGTGAATCCTGCAAGCGCCCGAGGCGAATCGCCAGGTCGAGGCCTTCGTGCACCAGGTCAAGCTGGCGATTGCTCAGTTCGATGTCGATCCGCAGTTGCGGATACAGCCCCATGAAGCGGGTCACCAGCGGCACGATGAAGCGCTCGCCGTAAGCCACGGCGCAGGTCATGCGCAGCATGCCCTTGGGTTCGCTGGTCAGGTCGCCCACCGCGCGCAACGCCTCTTCGCGGCCATCCTGCAAGCGCTGGCAATGTTGCAGGAAGGTTTGCCCGGCCTCTGTCAGCGTGACCCGGCGGGTGCTGCGGTAGAGCAGGCGGGTTTGCAGGCGCTCTTCGAGGCGTACGATTTGTCGACTGATATGGGAGGAAGAAACCCCCAGGCGTTGCGCGGCAGCGGTGAACTGGCTGCATTCGGCAACGGCGACAAACTCGTCGATCCCTTCCCAGCGATTTTCGGACATCAATGATTATCCCTGTGTGGCAATAATATTTTGCATTTGCATCGATTATTCATCGTTGAGCCATGTATTACACTCCTTGTCTCGTTTTAATTCACTGGAGAATCACCATGATCAAGTCGCGCGCCGCCGTTGCCTTCGAGGCCAAGAAGCCCCTCGAAATCGTTGAAGTCGATGTCGCCATGCCCAAGGCCGGCGAAGTCTTGCTGCGCGTGGTGGCCTCCGGTGTTTGCCATACCGATGCCTACACACTGTCCGGCGCTGATCCGGAAGGCATCTTCCCGTCGATCCTCGGCCATGAAGGTGGTGCGATCGTGGAAGCGATCGGCGAGGGCGTGACCTCCGTTGCAGTCGGTGATCATGTGATCCCGCTGTACACCCCGGAATGCCGTCAGTGCAAATTCTGCCTGTCGGGAAAAACCAACCTCTGCCAGGCGATTCGCGCGACCCAGGGCAAAGGCTTGATGCCCGACGGTACTTCGCGTTTTTCCTACAAGGGCGAAACGATTTTCCACTACATGGGCACTTCCACGTTCTCCGAGTACACCGTGCTTCCGGAGATTTCCGTTGCGAAAATCGCCAAGGAAGCGCCACTGGAAAAAGTCTGCCTGCTGGGCTGCGGTGTCACCACCGGTATCGGTGCAGTGCTCAACACCGCCAAGGTGAAACCGGGTGATACGGTCGCCATTTTCGGTCTTGGCGGCATCGGTCTGTCGGCTGTTATCGGCGCCGTAAAAGCCAAGGCTGCCCGCATCATCGCCATCGACATCAACCCGGCGAAATTCGAGATCGCCAAGCAGTTGGGTGCTACCGATTGCGTGAACCCGAAAGACTTCGATCGCCCGATCCAGGAAGTCATCGTCGACATGACCGATGGCGGCGTGGATTTCTCCTTCGAGTGCATCGGTAACGTGCAACTGATGCGCGCCGCACTGGAGTGCTGCCACAAGGGTTGGGGCGAGTCGGTCATCATCGGCGTTGCCGGTGCCGGCCAGGAAATCTCGACCCGTCCGTTCCAGTTGGTCACCGGTCGCGTCTGGCGCGGTTCGGCGTTCGGCGGCGTGCGTGGCCGTACCGAGTTGCCAAGCTATGTGGAAATGGCCGAAACCGGTGAGATTCCGCTGGATACCTTCATCACCCACACCATGGGCCTGGAAGATATCAACAAGGCGTTTGACCTGATGCACGAAGGGAAAAGCATTCGCTCCGTCATCCATTTCTGAGGTCCGCCATGAGCCTGGAAAACATCTCCTGCCAGAAAAGCTTCGGCGGCTGGCACAAACGCTATCGCCATCGCTCGGAAGTGCTCGGCTGCGACATGGTGTTCGCCGTCTACCTGCCACCGCAAGCGGAGCAGGGCGGCAAGCTGCCGGTGTTGTACTGGTTGTCCGGCCTGACCTGCACCGACGAGAACTTCATGCAGAAGGCCGGCGCCATGCGCATGGCCGCGGAGCTTGGGCTGATCATCGTCGCACCGGACACCAGCCCTCGCGGTCCTGAAGTGCCGGGCGATCCGGATGGCGCCTGGGATTTTGGCCTCGGCGCCGGGTTTTACCTGAATGCCACCCAGGAACCGTGGTCGCGGCACTATCGGATGCATGACTATGTCGTGCAGGAATTGCCGACATTGGTCGAAGCCCATTTTCCGGCGTCGGACAGACGCGGTATCAGTGGCCATTCCATGGGCGGCCACGGTGCGCTGGTCTGCGCCTTGCGCAATCCGGGGCGCTATCTGTCGGTGTCGGCATTCTCGCCAATCAACAACCCGATGGATTGCCCGTGGGGGCAGAAAGCCTTTTCCCGCTATCTGGGAGAGGACCGTTCGAAATGGCGCGAATGGGATGCCTGCGCGTTGATTGCCGAGGCCGATGAGCAGCTGCCGCTGTTGGTCGACCAGGGTGATCGCGACGACTTCCTCGCCAACCAGCTCAAGCCGGAAGCCTTGCAGCAGGCGGCCAAACTGGCCGGTCACCCGCTGACGTTGCGCCTGCAACCGGGCTATGACCACAGCTATTTCTTCATTGCCAGTTTCATCGATGAGCACTTGCGGCATCACGCGCATGCTCTGGTTGGCTAATGCAGGTAGAATCACGCCCTGACAAAAATCGGGGCGTTTTTTTATGCGTATTGGCCACGGCTATGATGTGCACCGTTTCGCTGAAGGCGATTTCCTCACTCTGGGCGGTGTGCGCATTGCACACAGCTTCGGGCTGCTCGCCCACTCTGACGGTGACGTCCTCTTGCACGCCTTGAGCGATGCCTTGCTCGGCGCCGCGGCGCTGGGCGACATCGGCAAGCATTTCCCGGATACCGACCCGCAATTCAAGGGCGCCGACAGCCGTGCGCTGTTGCGTCACGTCGTCGCACTGGTCCATGCCAAAGGCTGGAAAGTCGGCAACGTCGATAACACCATCGTCGCCCAGGCGCCGAAAATGGCGCCGCATATCGAATCGATGCGCGCGCTGATTGCTGCGGATCTTCAAGTAGAGTTGGATCAAGTGAACGTGAAAGCTACCACCACCGAAAAGCTCGGCTTTGTCGGTCGCGAAGAAGGCATTGCCGTGCACTCCGTTGCCTTGTTGCTGCGCGCATGAACGAACTGCAATTGCTCGGCCCGCGGGCTTACGGTGAGGCCCTCGGCACGGCGGTCCTGAAAGCGATCGCCGAAGATTTCCAGGTCGACGAAGTCCTCGACATTCCCCTCAGCGGCGAGGGCGAACACCTGTGGATCTGGGTGGAAAAGCGTGGTCTGAATACTGAGGAAGCGGCGCGACGGATTGCCAAGGTTGCCGGCGTGCCATTGCGCACCGTCAGTTATGCCGGGCTCAAGGACCGTCAGGCGTTGACTCGCCAGTGGTTCAGCGTGCAATTGCCGGGCAAGGCCGACCCTGATCTGTCGGCTGCGGAAAACGATACGCTGAAGATCCTCAAGACCGCCCGCCACAAGCGCAAACTGCAACGCGGTGCCCACTCGGCCAACGGCTTCACTTTGCGCCTCACCCAGTTCGCTGGCGACAAGGCCGCTATCGAAGAACGCCTGCAACTGATCGTTAAGCACGGCATCCCTAACTATTTCGGCGCACAGCGTTTCGGCCATGACGGCGGCAACGTCGTCGATGCTCGCACCTGGGCCGCGCGCAAGGCCTTGCCGGAGCAGCGTAACGTGCGCTCGCGTCTGCTCTCGACCGCCCGCAGTTTTCTGTTCAACCAAGTGTTGGCCGCACGTGTCGCCGATGGTACCTGGCAGCGTGCCCAGGTCGGTGACCTGCTGGCGTTCACCGACAGCCGCAGCTTTTTCCCGGCAGGCGAAGCCGAGTGCAGCGACCCGCGCCTGGCGATTCTCGATCTGCACCCGACCGGCCCGCAGTGGGGCGAAGGTGACTCGCCGGCCACGGGCGTTGTCCATGAACTGGAGCAGGCAATCGCCGCGCGCGAAGCAGACCTTCGCGATTGGTTGATTAACGCCGGTATGAGCCACGAACGTCGCATCCTGCGGCTGCCCATTGGCGGGTTGACGTGGCATTATCCCGAGCCTGACATTCTGCAACTGGAATTCGTCCTGCCGGCCGGATGCTTCGCCACCGTATTGGTGCGCGAGCTTGTTGATCTGGTGCCGGTGGGGCAGACGGACAGCCCATGCGTATTCTGATTTCTAACGACGATGGGGTAACAGCACCCGGTCTCGCCGCGCTTTATGCTGCGCTGGCGGATTACACCGAGTGCGTGGTTATCGCCCCGGACCAGGACAAGAGCGGCGCCAGCAGTTCGCTGACGCTCGACCGTCCGTTGCACCCGCAAACCCTGGCCAACGGCTTTATCAGCCTCAACGGCACGCCAACCGATTGTGTGCACCTGGGCCTCAACGGCCTGCTGGAGCGCGAAGCGGACATGGTGGTTTCCGGTATCAACCTGGGTGCGAACCTGGGGGACGATGTCCTGTATTCCGGCACGGTGGCGGCGGCCCTCGAGGGGCGTTTCCTGAATCACCCCTCGTTTGCCTTTTCGCTGGTCTCACGCCAGGTAGAGAACCTTCCCACAGCTGCCCATTTCGCGCGCAAACTGGTTGAAGCCCATGCTGACCTGGATCTGCCACCGCGTACGGTACTGAACGTGAACATTCCCAATTTGCCGCTGGACCGCATCCGCGGTATCCAGCTGACCCGCCTGGGCCATCGCGCCCGAGCCGCGGCACCGATGAAAGTGGTGGATCCGCGGGGCAAGTCCGGTTACTGGATCGCGGCGGCCGGGGATGCCGAAGATGGCGGCCCGGGTACCGATTTCCATGCAGTGATGCAGGGTTATGTTTCGATCACGCCGCTGCAGCTGGATCGCACCTTCAATGATGCCTTCAGAAGTCTGGACGGCTGGCTGGAGGGGCTGCGCTGATGGGTCGCGAACAAGACGATATGCTGCGTCGCGGCATCGGCATGACCTCCCAGCGAACCCGGGAGCGGCTGATCCAGCGCCTGTACGAAGAAGGCATCTCCAACGCCAGGGTACTGGAGGTCATTCGCCGGACCCCGCGCCACCTGTTCGTCGACGAAGCGCTGGCGCACCGTGCCTATGAAGACACCGCGCTGCCGATTGGCAACAACCAGACCATCTCCCAGCCTTATATGGTGGCGCGCATGAGCGAGCTGCTGCTGGAGGCCGGTCCCCTCGACAAGGTGCTGGAGATCGGCACCGGGTCGGGTTATCAGACGGCGGTGCTGTCGCAACTGGTCGAGCGTGTGTTCTCGGTCGAGCGCATCAAGGTTCTGCAGGATCGGGCAAAGGAACGCCTGGTCGAACTGAACCTGCGCAACGTGGTGTTCCGCTGGGGCGATGGCTGGGAGGGCTGGCCGGCACTGGCACCATACAACGGGATTATCGTCACCGCAGTGGCAACCGACGTGCCCCAGGCATTGCTTGACCAGTTGGCACCGGGAGGCCGAATGGTGATCCCGGTCGGGGCCGGCGAAGTCCAGCAATTGATGCTGATCATCCGCGAGGAACAAGGTTTTTCCAGGCATGTCCTGGGGGCTGTGCGCTTCGTGCCACTGCTCAATGGGCCACTGGCCTGAGCATTTGTTTCGGCACGCTGAATTCTCTTCGATTGCCTTTGTCTTACAGCGGCATCGTTGTGTTAAACGGGATTCATCGTCAGGCAGCAAACGTGTGCGCGGCACCGATTCGCCACATTAAAGGTAAAGCGTGCACGGCCCGTTATACTTGCGACAGTTCATGCCGGACTCCGGCATTTCACATTTTCAGCCACCACAGAGGGAGCGGCGGGTGAGTCTCACAGTCATTGCGCAGCGTATGAGTAAAACGAGCTTTCAGCGCCTGGTGACTGGCCTTGTCTTGAGCACTTTGCTGGTCGGTTGTTCCAGCAACAAGTCCAGCGATGTTCGTGTCGTGGACCGTAACAATGCCGCGGCTCAGCGTCCAGCCGTGACCACCGGGCAATACATTGTTCGGCCCAAGGACACCCTGTTCTCCATCGCCTTCCGTTACGGCTGGGACTACAAGGCCCTGGCGGCACGCAACAACATTCCTGCGCCTTACACCATCCGTCCGGGTCAGACGATTCGCTTTGATGGTCGTACCAATTCAACGTCGACGGCGGTGGTCAGCTCGTCCAGTTCAACACCTTCGTCGTCGAGTAAAACCACGGTCATCCGTCGTTCGGCAAACGGTACGACCACCAGCACAACGACGGTTGTACCGTCCGTCGCGAGCAAGCCAGCCCCTGCTCCTTTGCCACCTCCCGGGCCAGCCCCGACCGGCTGGGGATGGCCATCTAATGGCATTCTGATTGGAAAATTCTCTTCAAACGGTAGTTTGAATAAAGGAATTGATATCGCCGGAGATTTGGGACAGCCTGTTTTAGCTGCGTCTGATGGGACGGTGGTATACGCCGGGAGTGGCTTAAGGGGCTACGGCGAATTAGTGATCATCAAGCACAGTGAAACCTACGTCAGTGCCTACGGACATAACCGCAGGCTGTTGGTTCGGGAGGGGCAGCAGGTCAAGGTCGGACAGACAATTGCCGAAATGGGGTCAACGGGTACAGACCGGGTGAAACTGCATTTTGAGATTCGCCGCCAAGGTAAACCTGTAGATCCGCTGCAATTCCTGCCACGCCGTTGATCGCTACCAGCCTGTTCCGTCGCGTAGAGGGGACAGGCTCCAGCGTTGCCAGGGAGAAAGGCGCCGCTTGAGCTTGAGGTCGAACTCACCAAAGGACTATAACAATGGCTCTCAGTAAAGAAGTGCCGGAGTTTGACATCGACGATGAGGTTCTCCTGATGGAGAGCAGCATCGATACGGATTCGATGTCGAATGATGAAGGGGCGGCTCCACCTTCCGTTCGTGCCAAATCCAAACACTCCGCATCCTTGAAACAGCACAAGTACATTGACTACACGCGGGCACTTGATGCCACGCAGTTGTATCTCAATGAAATTGGTTTCTCTCCCCTGCTGTCACCCGAAGAAGAAGTTCATTTTGCGCGCCTGTCGCAAAGTGGCGATCCGGCCGGGCGCAAACGCATGATTGAAAGCAACCTGCGACTGGTGGTGAAAATCGCCCGACGCTACGTCAATCGTGGGCTGTCGCTGCTGGACCTGATCGAAGAGGGCAACCTCGGCTTGATCCGGGCGGTGGAGAAGTTCGATCCGGAACGCGGTTTCCGCTTCTCGACCTACGCGACCTGGTGGATTCGCCAGACCATCGAACGCGCAATCATGAATCAGACCCGGACCATCCGGCTGCCGATCCATGTGGTCAAGGAGCTGAACGTGTACCTGCGGGCTGCGCGGGAGCTGACGCAAAAACTCGACCATGAACCCTCACCCGAAGAAATCGCCAACCTGCTGGAAAAACCGGTGGGAGAGGTCAAGCGTATGCTCGGCCTTAACGAACGGGTTTCTTCGGTCGACGTCTCGCTGGGTCCGGATTCGGATAAAACCCTGCTGGACACCCTGACTGACGACCGTCCAACCGATCCATGCGAATTGTTGCAGGACGACGACCTGTCCCAGAGCATCGATCAATGGCTCTCGGAACTGACCGACAAGCAACGCGAAGTGGTTGTACGCCGCTTCGGCCTGCGCGGCCATGAAAGCAGCACCCTTGAAGACGTCGGCCTGGAAATCGGCCTGACCCGGGAGCGGGTCAGACAGATTCAGGTGGAGGGCTTGAAGCGGCTACGCGAGATCCTGGAAAAAAATGGTCTGTCGAGCGAGTCGCTGTTCCAATAAGGCACTCACTGCGATGGCATGAAAAACCCCGACTTGCTCGGGGTTTTTTATTGCCTGGCCAGGAGACCGAGCCCCCCCTCGGGATTTTGGTTTCGTGCTGTAAGCCTAGGCTTACTCTTGCGTAAGTGTTCGTTATTTTTACACCCCGGCAGTCGTCCATTCGGAGCGCTGACTGCCTATATGTGTTTGATTTATATTAATATTTTTTAGTATTAATGATGTGTGACACCAGAATCTCGCGCCAAGGGCCGATTGATCCCGGAGGGGAACACTCTAGTATTGAGGTTGTGTCGACGGACAGACACGTCCTTCATGGATGAGGGATATGGATATCGCAGGACGCGATTCATCAGGACGATGAAAAGGAATACAGGGAATAGGGAAAAAATGTGGGCGGGTCAAACCGCCCCTTTTTTTGCCCGCAGAAAAGCAAAAAGGCCCTTGTGGGGCCTTTTTCGCGAACGCGGGGGTAATCAGCGTTCGAGGTCTGCGATCTTGCCTGGCTTGCCGTCCCATTCTGCGGAATCGGGCATTGGATCTTTGCGTTCGGTGATGTTTGGCCAGATATCGGCCAACTCAGCGTTCAGCTCAATGAAGTTTTCCATGCCGGCCGGAACTTCATCTTCAGAGAAGATAGCCACGGCAGGGCATTCAGGTTCGCACAGCGCGCAATCGATGCACTCATCCGGGTGGATCACCAGGAAATTCGGGCCTTCGTAAAAGCAGTCCACCGGACAGACTTCTACGCAGTCGGTGTACTTGCACTTGATGCAGTTGTCGGTGACGACGAAGGTCATTTCTAATTTTCTCCTCAGGCGCGGCTTGCTGCGCCCCTTCTCGTAGGGGTCGCCAGGTTCGGGAGCGATAGTCTGCTGGCCAGGCTATTAGCCAGCAGCATCCCAAACCGCGCGAGATTCTAACAGCTTGCAAGCCGCTGCGTTAGATCCGTGTCTTTAGTGTATAGAGCATTTCGAGAGCACGACGTGGCGTCATGTCGTCCAGGTCGAGCTTGGCCAGGTCATCCAGCACCGGGTGCGGCAGGCTGGCAAACAGGTCGCTTTGCTGCGGCGCGGCCGGTTTGCCTTTGGCCGGTGCCGGTGTTTCGTGGGGCAAGGCGGTGTCCTCCAGGCGGCTCAGATGCTCGCGAGCACGGGTGATGACCTCGCTCGGTACGCCGGCCAGCTGCGCAACGGCCAGGCCATAACTCTGGCTGGCCGGCCCGGGCAGCACGTGGTGCAGGAATACGATGCGTTCGTTGTGCTCGGTGGCATTGAGGTGCACGTTGGCCACCAGCGGCTGGGCTTCCGGCAGGACGGTCAGTTCAAAGTAGTGGGTGGCGAACAGCGTGTAGGCACGCAGATGCGCCAGGCGCTCGGCCGCCGCCCATGCCAGGGACAGACCGTCGAAGGTGCTGGTGCCGCGCCCGACTTCGTCCATCAGCACCAGGCTGCGCTCGGTGGCGTTGTGCAGGATGTTCGCGGTTTCGCTCATTTCCACCATGAAGGTCGAACGCCCGCCGGCCAGGTCATCGCTGGAGCCGATCCGGGTGAAGATGCGGTCGACCAACGACAGTTCGCAACTGGCCGCTGGCACGAAGCTGCCGATGTGCGCCAGGAGCACAATCAATGCGGTTTGACGCATGTAGGTGGATTTACCGCCCATGTTCGGACCGGTGATCACCAGCATGCGGGTGTTGTCGTCCAGGCTCAGGTCGTTGGCCACGAACGGCGTGGTCAGCACTTGTTCGACCACCGGGTGACGACCCTGGCTGATGCGCATGCACGGCTCGCTGACGAAGCGCGGGCAGTTCAGATCGAGGTTCAGTGCACGTTCGGCCAGGTTGCTCAAGACGTCCAGCTCGGCCAGGGCGCCGGCGGTGTCCTGCAAAGGTGGCAGCTGGCTGATCAGATCTTCGAGCAACGCTTCGTACAGCATCTTCTCGCGGGCCAGGGCGCGACTCTTGGCTGACAATGCCTTGTCTTCGAATGCCTTGAGTTCCGGCGTAATGAAGCGCTCGGCGCCTTTGAGCGTCTGGCGGCGAATATAGTCGGCCGGTGCCGATTCCGCCTGCTTGCTTGGCAGCTCGATGAAGTAACCGTGGATGCGGTTGTAACCAACCTTCAGATGCGACAGGCCGGTGCGGGCCTTTTCCCGTGCCTCGAGGTCGATCAGGAATTGTCCGGCGTTTTCGCTCAGCGACTGCAATTCGTCGAGTTCGCTGTCGTAGCCGGTTTTTAGCACGCCCCCATCACGAATGACCGCGGGCGGGTTGTCGATGATGGCTTTTTCCAGCAGTGCCGCCAGTTCCGGATAGGTGCTGGTGATGGTGGCGAGTTGCTGGAGGTGTGGGGCTTCGAGCGCCGTCATTGCCACTTGCAGTTCGGGCAGTGCGCCGAGGGCGTCACGCAACCGGGCGAGGTCGCGGGGGCGGGCATTACGCAGGCCGATCCGCGCAAGAATCCGCTCGATGTCGCCGATTTCCTTGAGCTGCGGTTGCAGTCTTTCGAAGCGATAACCGTCGAGCAGGCAGGTGATCGAGCTCTGGCGTGCCAACAGCACCGTCAAGTCGCGCAATGGGCGATTCAGCCAGCGGGTCAGCAGGCGGCTGCCCATGGCGGTCTGGCAACGATCCACCACCGATTGCAGGGTGTTGTCGCGCCCCCCGGCCAGGTTGGTATCGAGCTCCAGGTTGCGACGGCTGGCGCCATCGAGCACCACGGTGTCGTCCAGGCGTTCATGGCGCAGGCTGCGCAAGTGGGGCAGGGCGGTGCGCTGGGTTTCCTTGGCGTAGGCCAGCAGACAACCGGCGGCACCGATCGCCAGGGTCAGGTTTTCGCAGCCAAAGCCCTTGAGATCCTGGGTCGAGAATTGCTGGCACAGGCTTTTGAGCGCCGAATCGCGCTCGAAATCCCACGGCGCACGGCGACGCACGCCGCGGCGTTTTTCCGCCGGCAAGTCCTTGGGCCAGTCATCCGGGATCAGTAACTCCACCGGGTTGACCCGCTCCAGTTCCGCCAGCAGGTTTTCCCAGCCCTTGATTTCCAGCACGCTGAAGTTGCCGCTGGTGATGTCCAGCACCGCCAGGCCGAACAGGCGCTCATCGCCCAGGACAGCGGCGATCAGGTTGTCCCTGCGCTCGTCGAGCAGCGCCTCGTCACTCACCGTCCCCGGCGTGATGATGCGTACCACCTGCCGCTCCACCGGCCCTTTGCTGGTGGCCGGGTCGCCGACCTGCTCGCAGATCACCACCGATTCGCCAAGCTTCACCAGTTTTGCCAGGTAACCCTCGGCGGCGTGGTAAGGAATCCCGCACATCGGAATCGCCTGGCCGGCCGACTGCCCGCGGGCGGTCAGGGTGATGTCCAGCAACTTGGCGGCCTTCTTCGCGTCTTCATAGAAGATCTCGTAGAAGTCGCCCATGCGGTAGAACATCAGCTGGTCCGGGTGCTGGTTTTTCAGGCGCCAGTACTGCTGCATCATCGGGGTGTGGGAGGACAGGTCGGAGACGGCTTTATTCATCGGATTGTCAGGAAGCTCGTTGAAAGAGGTGGGGCAAAAGCAGGGCAACGGCCGGGCTTTTCCGCGATGGGCGCAAGGTTACCATGGGCGGTCTGCCCGACGCAGGCGCCACGGCCGGGTGACATCCTTTACGATGCAAAAATCATGTTATGCATCGATTATGCAAATCGGCATTGTCTTCTTCGAAAAGTGCAAGCACTATGCGCGTTATGCAAAAGCGCAACGTATCTACTGTATTAAGGGCATTGCTCGATCAGCACGGGATCTCCCCCACGGAGCTTCACCGTCGCACCGGCGTGCCTCAATCCACGCTCTCGCGCATTCTCAGCGGGAAGATCGTCGATCCTTCGGATAAACATATTTCGAAGATTGCCGAGTATTTCGCCTTGAGCACCGACCAGTTGCGTGGCCGCGCGGACGTCTCGTCTGCCGCCAATGCCGGGCGTGCTCCTGTGCATTCGGAACTCAAGGATATAAGTCTGTGGGACGACGATACCCCTGTCGATGACGACGAGGTGTCGGTCCCCTTTCTTCGCGAGGTTGAATTGGCTGCGGGATCGGGAAGATTCGTTATCGAGGAGAGCGAGCGCTCTAGCCTGCGCTTCGGCAAACGGAGCCTGCGCCATAACGGCGTGCAGTTCGACCAGGCCAAATGCGTGACAGTGCGGGGCAACAGCATGTTGCCGGTGCTGCGCGACGGCGCCACGGTCGGGGTCAATGCCGGCAAGTGCGGCATTGGCGATATCGTTGACGGCGACCTTTATGCAATCAATCACAACGGCCAATTGCGGGTGAAGCAACTCTATCGCCTGCCGACCGGGATTCGCCTGCGCAGCTTCAACCGTGACGAGCATCCGGACGAGGATTACACCTTTCAGGAGATCCAGGAGGAGCCGATTGTTATCCTCGGACATGTCTTCTGGTGGGGTATGTACGCCCGCTAACACTCATCCGTTTAGATAAAACCCGCTTCCCGAGCGGGTTTTTTTCGTGTGCCGAAAGCATTGGACATCCTTTGATCATGCGTTTGTGCATTGACTGTTTATGCATAAGTGCATAGTGTTGCTGCCTGACTTTTAAGAATGCGCTGTGAACACTCACTCAAGGAGGCATGAAATGACCGCTGAGCAATATGCGTTGCTGGACATGCCTCTGTGGCTGGTCATCAGTCTGCCAATACTTGGTGGCGTTACCGGTGAAATGTGGCGTGCCGAAAAAGAGGGTGTTCGTGGCTGGTCCCTTGTCCGGCGCCTGAGCCTGCGGTCTGGATCCAGCATGATCTGCGGCGCTTCGGTCATCATGCTGCTGCACGCTGCCAATGTTTCCATCTGGGCTGCTTGTGCGGGTGGTTGTTTAGCGGCGATGGCCGGGACAGACGTCGTTCTGGGGTTGTATGAGCGTTGGCTGGCCAAGCGCATGGGTATCGGCCATACCCCCTCCGGTGACGTGGAGGATTGATTCTCCGACAGGCCTTTTCCAGAGCCTCCGGTTCTTTACATTTTGATCGTTCCTGTCGCTTGCAAGTGCGGTCTGCTCGTGTACGGTTAACCTCATCCCGCCCGATCAGGAGATGACCGTGAACGAAATCACCCAGCTCGCCGCCGAACTCGGCAGACGCCTGCAGGTTCTCAATGCCCACGTCACCACGGCGGAGTCCTGCACCGGCGGAGGCATCGCCGAGGCAATCACCCGTATCCCCGGGAGTTCGGCCTGGTTCGAGGCCGGTTATGTCACTTACTCCAACCGACAGAAAACCCTGCAACTGAATGTCCCGGTGGAGTTGTTCACCACCGTGGGCGCGGTCAGCCGCGAGGTGGTCGAGGCGATGGTCCGGGGGGCGCAGGAGAAAAATAGCGCGTATTTCTCCGTGGCGGTCAGTGGCATCGCCGGGCCGGATGGCGGAACGGCGAACAAACCGGTTGGCACGGTGTGGCTGGCCTGGGGCGTCGGAGATCAGGTGTTCTGCGAGCGGCAGCACTTCCCGGGTAATCGCGATGACGTCCGCCGACAAACGGTGAAGGCCGCGCTAGAGGGGCTGCTGCGCTATGCCGCGGCAGAAATCTCAAATCAGGGGTAGGCGATCCGGAAACGCTGTGGAATAATACTGGCTACTTATACAGGTGTTGGCCGTCAGGCCTTATTGATTACGTGAGGACTTTAATGGACGACAACAAGAAGAAAGCCTTGGCTGCGGCCCTGGGTCAGATCGAACGTCAATTCGGCAAGGGTGCCGTAATGCGTATGGGCGATCAGGACCGTCAGGCGATCCCGGCCATTTCCACTGGCTCTCTGGGGCTGGACATCGCTCTCGGCATTGGCGGTCTGCCAAAAGGCCGTATTGTTGAAATTTACGGTCCTGAATCTTCCGGTAAAACCACGCTGACCTTGTCCGTGATCGCCCAGGCTCAAAAAGCCGGCGCGACCTGTGCATTCGTCGACGCCGAACACGCCCTCGACCCTGAGTACGCCGGCAAGCTGGGCGTCAACGTCGACGACCTGCTGGTTTCCCAGCCGGACACCGGCGAGCAGGCCCTGGAAATCACCGACATGCTGGTGCGTTCCAACGCGGTTGACGTGATCATCGTCGACTCCGTGGCCGCCCTGGTGCCAAAGGCTGAAATCGAAGGCGAAATGGGTGACATGCACGTGGGCCTGCAAGCCCGTCTGATGTCCCAGGCACTGCGTAAAATCACCGGTAACATCAAGAACGCCAACTGCTTGGTGATCTTCATCAACCAGATCCGTATGAAAATCGGTGTGATGTTCGGTAGCCCGGAAACCACCACCGGTGGTAACGCACTGAAGTTCTACGCATCTGTTCGTCTGGACATCCGTCGTACGGGTGCGGTGAAAGAAGGTGATGAAGTCGTCGGTAGCGAAACCCGCGTCAAGGTTGTGAAGAACAAGGTGGCTTCGCCGTTCCGTCAGGCCGAGTTCCAGATTCTTTACGGCAAGGGCATCTACCTCAACGGTGAGATGATCGACCTGGGTGTTCTGCACGGTTTCGTCGAGAAGTCCGGTGCCTGGTATGCCTATGAAGGCACCAAGATCGGTCAGGGCAAGGCCAACTCGGCCAAGTTCCTGGCAGACAATCCGGAAGTCGCGGCAAAGCTGGAGAAGCAACTGCGTGACAAGCTGCTGTCGCCTGCATCGGTTGCGGACGCCAAAGCTTCTGCGGTCAAAGAGACCGAAGACGACCTGGCTGACGCTGATATCTGATCGAAGCGATGACCGCCGTACTCGATACACTCGTCGCGGTGCGGCGAACCGCAATGGACCTGCTCGCACGACGCGAGCACGGTCGTGTCGAGCTGACGCGTAAACTGCGTCAGCGCGGCGCCCTCCCTGAAATGATCGAAACAGCACTCGACCGGTTGACGGAAGAGGGGTTGTTGTCCGAAACCCGTTACCTGGAAAGTTTCGTTTCCTACCGCGCCCGCTCCGGTTATGGCCCTTTACGCATTCGTGAAGAGTTGGGCCAGCGTGGCCTGCAGCGCACCGATATTGAACTCGCCCTGCGTGAGAGCGGTATCGATTGGCAGGAGCAATTGATCGATACCTGGCGACGCAAGTTCTCCGGGCAATTGCCGGCAGATGCTCGGGAGCGAGCCAAACAAGGCAGGTTCCTGGCGTATCGGGGATACTCCATGGAAATGATCAACCGCCTGTTCAGCGGTCGAGGGATGGACGATTGAACTGAAACGGCCCGCTATTTAGATAGCGGGCCGTTTTTTTATGCCTCACGAAACCTTTGACGGCTCCCGCGTGCGTTGTTGTACCTGGGGTTTTGATTGTGCCCAGTTTTCCGGCAGGTTGATGTAGTCCACAAGTTCGCGCAGGCGACCATGATTGCGGGCATTGAAGTTGAAGACCAGCCGCGCCAGATGGCTGAATTCGGCTTCGTTGTGTTCTTCACCGCTGTAAGCGTGCTGATGGAAATGATCGCTCAGGCACAGGTCGGCGAATGCCGCCTGCATGTGTTCGAGTGCGTGGTCGCTGAGTGTGTGATTCATGCGAATCAGGAACTGATGCTTGAGCCAGCGACTGGAGTGGAAGTTGCTGTAGAACTGGTTGATGTGCTCTACCGCTTCTTCGACGTTGTAGACCAGTTTCACCAGTTTCATGTCAGTGGGCAGGATGTAGTGGTTTTCTTCCAGTTGCTGGTGAATGAAGTCCAGTGCGCCTTGCCAGAATTTGCCGTCCGGCGAGTCGAGCAGCACCACGGGTACCAATGGGCTCTTGCCGGTCTGGATCAGTGTCAGTACTTCCAGCGCCTCATCCAGCGTACCGAAGCCACCCGGGCACAGTACCAGGGCGTCGGCTTCCTTGACGAAGAACAGCTTGCGGGTGAAGAAGAAGTGAAAGGGCAGCAGGTTGGTCGTGCCGTCGACGGTGGGGTTGGCATGCTGCTCGAAGGGAAGGGTGATGTTGAACCCCAGGCTGTGTGTCAGGCCGGCGCCCTCATGGGCGGCGGCCATGATGCCGCCACCGGCGCCGGTAATGACCATCATGTCCGAGCGCGCCAGAGCGGCGCCGAGTTCCCGGGCCATGCTGTAGAGCGGATGTTCCATGGGGGTTCGGGCCGAGCCGAATACAGTGACCTTGCGCCGCCCCTTGAATTGTTCCAGCACGCGGAAAGCCTGCTCCAGTTCGCGCAGGGCTTGCAGGGTGATTTTGGCATTCCAGCGGTTGTGGTCTTCCTGGGCCATGCGCAGCACGGTCAGGATCATGTCGCGGTAGATCGGGATGTTCGGGCTGTTGGGTGAAATCAGCTTGAGTTGTTCTTCGACCTTGCTGATAAGGTCGTGGCCGCTTTCTTCAAAATGACGGCTCAGGAGATCGTTCGGTTGGTAAGGCATTCAACTTCTCCTTCTGCACAGAACCCTCGGCCCGACAATGTACGTCGGTGCCACGACACTTCATGTGTCGCTGTCTGCCCAGGCCCATGCCTGGGCGACCTACTTGACCCGAAAGGCATCGGATCATCCAAACAGGTTCTGTTTTCCCTTGGATGAAAGAAACGTTCGCATAACACGACAAGCGACGGCCAGCCCCTTTCCAGGCCTGAAAAAGTGAAAGTGGATACCCTGAAATCTAGACCTTCACAGTGATTTGCGCTGCCTTGATCATTGCGCCTCAAAGTCTTTCCTGGCAACCGCTTATTGACGATTTGCAAGGTGCTTTCACCGCTCGTCTGAACGCACGTCGCGTGTGCTGCACTCTGATTTACTAAGTTACAGGTGCGACACGACAACTTTGCGTCAACGGCAAGGCGCGCAATACAAGTGGTTCAAGGATTTTTTGCTCAAACATGAGTGAAGTGCAAGGAGGCGGGAAACCATGGCCAGAGTCGTTCTGGAGATCGATACGCAACTGTATCGATTGCTGAAGTCATCGGCCGAGACCCATCATTTGAGTCTCGAAGAGGAGTGCTGCCGACGTTTGCGCGGTGGCGAGCGTCGTTCGCATTATTTGCAGGCGCTGCTGGCGGAACTGCGCGCCGAAGATGAACAACGGCGCGCCAACTCCAGGTGATTACTTTTTCTTCTTGGCAGGTTGCAGGCAGTCCGATTCCTGGAAGCTTGCGGAACCGACCGGGCGGTTGGTCTTCACCTCAGTGAAGTCGTAACGCATGATCGCGCCCTTGGCCATCAGCTTGCGAAACCCTTCGTTTCGGCAGACTGAGGCTCCCAACTGGAAGTAAACCGCTTTTGGATCTGCGCGCATCTTGTCGGCGTGGCTGCTCTGCACGCTCAGATGGTTGATCAGCTGTTTGCCGTCAACGGTGTAGCCTTGATCGAGAATGTCTTCGTTGATCGCTCGAGGAGTGCCGACGCTGCTTTGGGTGGCGACGTTTTGCAGCATTTTGTTCAGTTCCGTGTCTTTCAAGGACGCAGCCTGGGCGTTGAAGGACGACGCCAGCAAAATGGCCGCGGTAGGAACGATAAGGCGCAGCATGAAACTCTCCTGGTTCAGTGATGCGGGGTTTGACCCGTCACGTGACTGTGCGTTCAGTGGCGGCGAATTATAGGGGAGGCTAGCTGGACGGTACAGGCTTGCGCCGGGCGGTCTGGTAAACTGCTGGCACTTTTTACCCTGTCGAGTGTTTTTCGTGTCGATTTCCCTTCTCTGTGGGCGTTGCCCGCGATGAGTCATACCCCCGCGCGCTTTGCCTTGAATGCCGTAGCCCGCTTGCGCGATCAGCGCGAAGAGGAGGGCATCAAGCCGATTCAGGCCCGCGGCTGGCGTGCGCCGCGCTGCCGTGACTGCCGGGTGATCGAGAGTCACTGTCTGTGTGCATGGCGTCCGCAGGTCGCTACCCGCTCCGGCGTGTGCCTGATCATGACCAACAAGGAGGTGTTCAAACCGAGCAACACCGGTTGGCTGATTGCCGACGTGGTGCCTGACAACCATGCCTTCATCTGGTCCCGTACCGAGGTTGATCCGAAGTTGCTGGCGCTGTTGTCCGACCCGCAATGGCAGCCTTTCCTGGTGTTTCCGGGTGAGTACGTCGAACCTGAGCGCGTGACAAACAGCGTGGACGTCGATGGCACGAAGCGCCCGCTTTTCATTCTGTTGGATGCGACCTGGACTGAAGCGCGAAAGATCTTTCGCAAGAGCCCCTATTTCGACCGACTGCCGATCCTCAGCCTGTTGCCAGAGAAACTCTCCCGCTACCGGTTGCGCCGCTCGACCCGCAGCGAGCATCTGTGCACGGCGGAAGTGGCGGCGCTATGCCTCGACCTTGCAGGTGATGTCGCCGCGGCATCGGCGCTGGATGCCTACTTCGATGTGTTCAGCCAGCATTACCTCGATGCCAAACATCAGTTGGACATGAACGTTTCGACCCCAGCGCACGCCGAATTGATGCCCTATGTTCAGGTGGTCACCCCATTGATGGACTGATTGTCGCGCATACTGCAATAAAGTGTACCGGCCATGCTGCTTGACCACCCCGGCTTCGCTGGGCATGCTTGGCGCCGATTAGGGTGCGGCCGGAGTTTTCGGCGCCGTTTTTTGCGCTGAGCGTGCCTTGTCAGTGCAGCTCCGTGGCTGTGCCTTGAGGTGCTTTGGCGAGGTCCGAATGCATCGGGCGTCCCATGAAAAACAGGATCATTTGAAAAATGGCCACATACGAAATCCTGATTGCCGATGACCACCCACTTTTTCGTAGTGCCTTGCATCAAGCGCTGACCCTGGGCCTTGGCCCGGATGTCCGTCTGGTGGAAGTGGCGAGCATCGCCGAACTGGAAGCCCGCCTGACGGAAAAGTCCGACTGGGATCTGGTGCTGCTGGACCTGAACATGCCGGGGGCCTACGGTTTTTCCGGGCTGGTCCTGCTGCGGGGGCAGTACCCGCAGATTCCGGTGGTCATGGTCTCGGCCCAGGAAGAGGCGACCATCATGGTCAAGTCTCGTGAATTCGGCGCCAGTGGCTTCATTCCCAAATCCAGCGACTTGAGTGTGATCCAGAAAGCCGTGCGGGCGGTCCTCGATGGCGACGTGTTCTGGCCGCCACAGGCGTTCGAAGCGGTCAGCGTCTCGGATGAAGCCAAGGCGGCCAGCGAAGGGCTTGCCAGCCTCACCCCGCAACAATTCCGGGTGCTGACCATGGTCTGCGAAGGCTTGCTGAACAAGCAGATCGCCTACGAGCTGAGTGTTTCCGAGGCGACTATCAAGGCGCACGTGACCGCGATTTTCCGTAAACTGAATGTGCGGACCCGGACCCAGGCCGCGCTGCTCTTGCAACAACTTGAGTCAATTTCCAGCCATTAAAGGCTGGCAAATTCACGCTTTTTTGACTTTGGTTGAACTAGCTTTCCCACTTCTTTTTTGCCAGTTGCCCACTCTATGTCACCTTTCAAAGGCCAGACCGGCCTGAAACGTATTCTCAATGCTTCCGGTTATTCGCTGGACGGCCTGCGCGCAGCCTTCACCGGTGAAGCTGCCTTTCGGCAATTGGTATTGCTCAACGTCATCCTGATTCCTTTGTCGTTCTTCCTGAATGTCAGCCGGGTCGAACAGGCGTTGTTGATCGCGGTATGCCTGTTGGCGTTGATCGTCGAGTTGCTCAACTCGGCCGTGGAAGCGGCCATCGACCGCATTTCCCTTGAGCGGCACCCGCTGTCCAAGAATGCCAAGGACATGGGCAGTGCCGCCCAAGCCGTGGCATTGAGCATGATTGCCCTGGTGTGGGCGGTGATTCTGCTCTAGGCGATCGTCGGCAGCACGATCTCGTCGCTGCGCTGAACCCCGGCGGTGAAGGCGCGGCACAGATCGAGGAACTCGCGCATCGCCGAGGTCTGATATTTCTGTTTATGCCAGATGAAATAAAACTGTCGCGCCAGATCCAGATCCGGCGTCTCGACAGGCACCAGGCTGCCGCGGCGAAATGCGTCGCGCAAAGCCAGCCTGGAAATGCAGCCAATCCCCAAACCAGACTCCACCGCGCGTTTGATCGCTTCGGTGTGCTCAAGCTCGAGCCGGATGTTTAACGAAGTGCGGTGATGGCGCATGGCTTGATCGAAGGTCAACCGCGTGCCCGAGCCCTGTTCGCGCAGGATCCAGGCTTCGTGGCTCAACTCCTCCATGGTGGCCGTGCCGCGCTTGGCCAACGGATGCTGAGGGGCGCAAAACACCACCAGTTCGTCCTCGACCCAGCTTTGTACTTCGATGTCCGGATGACTGCAGTCGCCTTCGATTAGACCCAGATCAATTTCATAGTGGGCCACTTGCTGCACGATATTGGCAGTGTTCTGCACATGCAGCTTCACCTGGCTTTCCGGGTGGCGCTGCATGAAGCTGCCGATCAACAATGTGGCCAGGTAATTGCCGATGGTCAGGGTTGCACCCACGGCCAGCGAGCCGAAACCGGATTTGCCATTGAGCAGGTCCTCGATTTCCTTGGCCTGGTCCAGCAGCGCCACCGCTTGTGGCAACAGTTGTTTACCAAGGGCGTTCAGGCTCAACCGTTTGCCGGCACGGTCGAACAACTGGCAGCTGCACTGGCGCTCCAGTTCGGTGATCGAGGTGCTCGCCGCCGATTGCGAGAGGTTGAGCAGACCCGCGGCACGGGACACACTTTCCTGCTGGGCGACGGCGACGAATACTTGAAGTTGACGGAGAGTAAATCGCATATCGATATAACCGATAACCCTTATCTTAATAATCCATTTAACAGATATTGTCTCTGCCTTTAGAATGCGATGCAATTGCGCAGAGCCGGCTTTTTTGCAGAGCAGGCGCCGAACACGCGCAGACCAATCTCCAGGAGTCCCACGTACATGAGCAACATGAACCACGAGCGTGTCCTCAGTGTTCACCACTGGAACGACACTCTGTTCAGCTTCAAGTGCACCCGTGATCCGGGTCTGCGCTTCGAGAACGGTCAGTTCGTGATGATCGGCCTGCAACAGCCCAACGGCCGCCCGCTTATGCGCGCTTACTCGATTGCCAGCCCGAACTGGGAAGAGCATCTCGAGTTTTTCAGCATCAAGGTGCCTGATGGTCCGCTGACTTCGCAGTTACAGCATCTGAAGGAAGGCGACGAGATCATCATCAGCAAGAAGCCTACCGGCACGCTGGTACTGGATGACCTCAAGCCTGGCAAACATTTGTACCTGCTCAGCACCGGCACCGGTCTGGCGCCGTTCATGAGCGTCATCCAGGACCCGGAAACCTACGAGCGCTTCGAAAAAGTGATCCTGTGCCACGGCGTTCGTTACGTCAACGAAGTCGCTTACCGCGAGTTCATCACCGAGCACCTGCCGCAGAACGAGTTCTTCGGTGACGCGCTGCGTGACAAGTTGATCTACTACCCGACCGTGACCCGTGAACCGTTCGAGAACGAAGGTCGCCTGACCGACCTGATGCGCAGCGGCAAGCTGTTCAGCGACATCGGTCTGCCACCGATCAACCCGCAGGACGACCGCGCCATGCTGTGCGGCAGCCCGAGCATGCTCGACGAGACCAGTGAAGTGCTGAACAGCTTCGGCCTGAAGGTTTCGCCGCGGATGCGCGAGCCGGGTGATTACCTGATCGAGCGAGCGTTCGTCGAGAAGTGACCGCAGGTCACCTGTAGGAGCGAGCTGGCTCGCGATGGTCGTTAACGATAACGCGGGAAGCTTGATACCCCGCGGCGTCCTCAGGTTTTTCGCGAGCATGCTCGCTCCTACAGAAGATTTGCAGCGCATCTAAAAAGCCCGCATGACCTGAGAAGGTCATGCGGGCTTTTTCGTTTCCGGAGTTCAGACCCGCGCGGGAATGACTTCCAGGACGCGGATCAGCTCCGGTGTCGGGTAATGCCAACGCACATCCAGATCCCAGAACTGCGCGCCGTATTCCCGCTCGGGTGCAGGTATTTGATAGGCCGGGCGTGGATCTTGCGCCAGGCATTGCTCGATCAACTCAACCAAAGGCTCCTCAAGGCGCTGAGCGTGCTCGTGAGCCTGTTGCAGCGCTGCGTCCGTCCACTGCACGGGAATCAACAGCGGCGCAGCGCTGGCGATGCTGTTGGTGGCTGTATCGATGATGTCGGCGTAAGGCACGTAGGGTTTTATGTCGAGAATCGGCGTGCCGTCCAGCAAGTCAATACCGGATATCCACAGGCGATTGGCTTCGATCTTGTCCAGCTTGACCACGGATTGACCGATGCCATTGGGGCGGTGGGTGGCGCGGGTGGCGAACACGCCCATGGACTTGTTGCCGCCGAGGCGCGGTGGGCGGACCTTCAAGCGAGGTTTTTCTTCCAGGGCCTGGTGGAACAGGAACAGCAGCCACACGTGGCTGACCTGCTCCAGGCCTTGTACCGCGTCCCCTTGATCGAACGGAGCCACCAGTTCCAGCACGCCACGGGCAGCCGGGGCCAGTTGCGGTTGGCGCGGAATGGCGAACTTCTCCTTGAAACAGGAGCGCACGAAGCCGATGGGGGAAACGCTGTAGGTCATGGTTTGAGGTCGAGACGGGGGAAGAGGCGGGCATGATAACCCGATCGACCTGTGTTCAGTGGTGGCAGTGCCGGCCCTTTCGCGAGCAAGCCCGCTCCCACATTTGAACGGGTTGAAACACAAATATGTGAACAACTCAGGACCAATGTGGGAGCGGGCTTGCTCGCGAAGGCCGCACCGCCGATCTACAGGCTGAACCCGCCATCCAAAGGAATAATGTTTCCGGTCATATAGGCTCCGGCAGTACTTGCCAAACTGATCGCCAGCGCCGCCATCTCTTCCTCGCGGCCCCAACGCTTCATCGGGATCAATGCCGTATCCTGCGCCAGCGCCTGTTCATCATTGCCGATGTGCTGGGTCATCTTGCTCGGAAACCGCCCCGGGGCGATCACGTTGACGTTGATGTGCTGGCTCACCAGTTCGCGCGCCAGAATCCTCGACAGTTGGTGCAACGCAGCCTTGCTCGGCCCGTAGGCATACGCCTGCTCGCCGAAGGAGGAAATCCCTGCCACCGATCCTATGTTGATGATCCGCGCCGGATTCGCTTCGGAACCGGCCTTGCGCAGCAGGGGCAGGAACTGCTGGATGCAGTTGAACACCGACGTCACGTTGAGCTGCATGACTTTTTCCCAGCCTTTGATCGGGTAGCTCTCCAACGGTGCGCCCCAGGTGGTGCCGGCATTGTTCACCAGGATGTCCAGATGAGTGAGCTGCTCGCCCAGGCGCGTGGCCAGTTGCAGGACGCCCTCTTCGGTGGCGAGGTTCGCCGCGATGGCGCGGCAGCGGCCAAGTGCACCGAGTTCGTCAGCGGTTTGCTGGCAGGCTTCGACGTCGCGGGCGCAGACGTATACGGTAGCGCCCGCCTCGACGTAGGCCTTGGCGATCATCTTGCCGATACCACGGGTGCCGCCGGTCACCAGGGCGGTGCGGCCTTGCAGGGAAAAGTAGGGATGCATGGCGAATCCTGAGAACTGAGGTCTTTACACCCTAGTCGTCAGCCGCCAGAAGCGGAGCCACTATTTTTGCGCGGAATAGGGAGGCATTCGGTCCTGTAGGAGCTGGCTTGCCAGCGAAGGATGAGAGACCGCCGCGTTCATCCAGTCAGCACGCATTATCGTTTGCGACCATCGCTGGCAAGCCAGCTCCTACAGAAAACAGATGTGTCTCGAGCTTACTGCGGACGCACTCGCAGGGTCAGGCCCTTGAGGAAATTGCGCAGCAACTGGTCGCCGCACGGGCGATAGTTGGTGTGACCGAACTTGCGGAACAGTGCGCTCAGTTCAGGCTTGGACACCGGAAACTCGGCAGCCTTGAGGATCGCGTGCATGTCGTCTTCTTTCAGCTCGAACGCCACCCGCAGCTTTTTCAGGATGATGTTATTGGTCACCGGCACTTCGATCGGCTGCGGCGGGCGGCTTTCGTCCTTGCCGCGCTTGAAGATCACCAGGCCGTCGAGGAAGTGCGCCATGACTTCGTCCGGGCAGCGTACGAAACCTTCCTCGTCTTCCTCTTTCTTGTCGAGGTAGGTCAACAGGTCCGGCAGGGTCACGTCCAGGCCGCCGAGCTTGATGATCTCGATGACTTTCTTGTCGCTGATGTCGAGCATGTAGCGCACGCTGCGCAGTACGTCGTTATGAATCATGTGTGCAGTCCTGATATTCAGCTGTGGGCGTCGCGGCCAGGCGCGGCGCCGAAATGGATGGCGGCGAGAAAAGCCTTAGAACTTCTCTTTGCCGGACAGATAGCGCCATTGCCCCACCGGCACTTTGCCGATGGACACGCCGCCGATGCGAATGCGGCGGATACCGACGACCTTGAGGCCGACCGCCTGGCAGAGCAGGGCGATGATGCCCGGCTGCGGGTTCTTCATGGCAAAGCGCAGACGGTTCTCGTTCTGCCAGCTGGCCTTGACCGCCGGCAACTCCTTGCCCTTGTAGGTCAGGCCGTGGTTCAGGCGGTTCAGGCCGTGGGCCACCATCTCGCCTTCAACCTCGACCACATACTCTTGCTCGATCTTGCTGGAGTCGGCGGTGAGTTTGCGCAGGATTTTCCAGTCCTGGGTGAACACCAGCAGCCCGCTGGCGTTGGCCTGCAGGTCGGTGCTGGCGGTCAGGCGCAGGAAGTGCCCGCGCAACGGGCGCTTGCCGTAGCGGTGCTCTTCGCTCAGGGTCTCGGCGCCGAGGGTGGCCAAGGCGGTGTCTGCGTCCATGCCTGCGGGCACATTGAGCAGCAGGGTCACCGGTTCCGGTGCGGTGGCCTTGGCTTCTGGATCAAGCTCGACCTTCTGGGTGTCGACCTTGAATTGCGGCTCGTCGATGACCACACCGTCGACGGTGACCCAGCCGCCCTCGATGAACAGCTCAGCCTCCCGACGGGAACAGCCGACGAGTTCGATGAGGCGTTTGGAGAGACGAATCGGGTCAGTCATGTCAGGGCCGTAACAAAAAGGGGGTGGGCATTGTACCTGCCTGGCGCCGGTTAATCCCGGTTCCATTTACGCAGTGAGGCTTTTTGTGGGAGCGGGCTTGCTCGCGAAAGGGCCATCAGCCTCAACATGTATGTTGGCTGACACACCGCCTTCGCGAGCAAGCCCGCTCCCACATTTGATCTGTGTTGTGTCATCCATGCCGTGATTTTTGCTGGTCCTGACGCAAACGCATGTGCAACAACGGATACGGCTGGCCCATGCCATCGACCTCCGAGCGACCGATGACCTCGAAGCCTTGCTTGAAGTAAAAGCCGAGGGCTTGCGGGTTCTGTTCGTTGACGTCCAGTTCGTCGGCGTTCAGGTGTTCCAGGGCATAGTGCAACAATTTCTTGCCCAGGCCCTGGCCGCGATGGTCGGGGTCGATGAAGAGCATTTCGATCTTGCCGGCCGCGACGCCGGCGAACCCGGTGATGCGCTGGTTCGAATCCTTGGTGCAGATCAGCATCACCGCATCGAGGTAGCGGGTCAGCACCAGGTTCTTCAGCAGTTCGATGTAGCTGTCTGGCAGAAAGTCGTGGGTGGCGCGTACCGAGGCCTCCCAGACCCGGGTCAATTCTTCGTAGTCGCCGAGTTTCGGCGTGTGGATGACCGAATGCTGACGCATGCCCGTCTGCCTCTTATGCAGTGGTTGATAGGAATCCTTCCATGTGCAAACGATAGCCGTAAAAAAGCCCCGCATCTCGTCAAGAGAGCGGGGCTTTGCGTATTTTTTGCGTTTAGATCTGTTCAGCCCACAGATCGTATTCGTCGGCGTCGGTCACTTTGCACCAGACCTTGTCGCCCGGCTTGAGGTTGCTGCCGTTGTCGATGAAAACGTTGCCGTCGATTTCCGGGGCATCGAAGAAGCAGCGGCCGACCGCGCCTTGCTCGTCGACTTCATCGACCAGCACTTCGATCTCACGGCCGATGCGCATTTGCAGACGCGCCGAGCTGATGGCCTGCTGGTGCGCCATGAAGCGCTCCCAGCGGTCCTGCTTGATGTCGTCCGGGACGACTTCCAGGTCCAGGTCATTGGCCGGTGCGCCTTCAACCGGCGAGTACTGGAAGCAGCCGACGCGGTCGAGCTGGGCTTCGGTCAGCCAGTTCAGCAGGTACTGGAAGTCTTCTTCGGTCTCGCCCGGGAAGCCGACGATGAAGGTCGAACGGATGATCAGGTCCGGGCAGATTTCGCGCCAGTTCTTGATCCGCGCCAGGGTCTTGTCTTCGAAGGCCGGGCGTTTCATCGACTTGAGCACTTTCGGGCTGGCGTGCTGGAACGGGATGTCCAGGTACGGCAGGATCTTGCCGGCGGCCATCAGCGGGATCAGCTCGTCAACGTGCGGGTACGGGTAAACGTAGTGCAGGCGAACCCAGACGCCGAGGGTGCTCAGGGCTTCGCAGAGTTCGGTCATGCGGGTTTTCACCGGCGCGCCGTTCCAGAAACCGGTGCGGTATTTCACGTCGACGCCGTAGGCGCTGGTGTCCTGGGAGATCACCAACAGCTCTTTGACGCCGGACTTGACCAGGCGCTGGGCCTCGTCGAGCACATCACCCACCGGGCGGCTGACCAGTTTGCCGCGCATCGACGGGATGATGCAGAAGCTGCAGCTGTGGTTGCAGCCTTCGGAAATCTTCAGGTAGGCGTAGTGGCGCGGGGTCAGCTTGATGCCTTGTGGCGGCACCAGGTCGATCAGCGGGTTGTGGTCCTGGCGCGGCGGCACGACTTCGTGCACGGCATTGACCACTTGCTCGTACTGCTGCGGGCCGGTCACCGCCAGCACGCTCGGGTGTACGTTGCGAATGTTGCCTTCTTCGACGCCCATGCAGCCGGTCACGATGACCTTGCCGTTTTCCTTGATGGCTTCGCCAATCACTTCCAGGGACTCGGCCTTGGCCGAATCGATGAAGCCGCAAGTGTTGACTACCACGACATCGGCGTCCTGGTAGGTGGACACCACGTCATAGCCTTCCATGCGCAGCTGGGTAAGGATGCGCTCGGAGTCGACCAGTGCTTTGGGGCAACCCAGGGATACGAAGCCAACCTTTGGATTGGCCGGCGCAGGAGTGGTGGACATGTCTAACCTCGGTATTTTGTGACGCCGTTTGCCGGGCAGGGCAAAACCGACGGACGGGCGCTTGAACTGCGCCTCTGATCAAAAAGTGCGCAATTCTAGCGATGAGTCGTTCACTTGACCAGCTTTATGCGGGGAAATACGACGAGTGCTGCGCTATGCTTCGCGCCGTTACGCCTTACAGATTTTTTACTGTCAACAAAACGTCTGTAACGTGAAGTAAAACAGCGCATGCTGCACGACAAAGCATAGTGCTTCTTTCAAAGAAGCCCGGGTCTGAGAAGTAGGAGTGGTGGATGGGTCAGGCAAGTAGTCAGGCTACCGATGCCGAGCATTCGGCGGTGAAGCCGATCGGCATGCTGGTCGCGGCAGTCGGGGTGGTTTATGGCGATATCGGCACCAGTCCGTTGTACACCCTCAAAGAAGTGTTTTCCGGAGGCTATGGCGTGCCGGTCAACCATGACGGGGTGCTGGGGATTCTTGCGCTCATTTTCTGGTCGCTGATCTGGGTCGTGTCGATCAAGTACATGATGTTCGTGCTGCGCGCCGACAACCAGGGCGAAGGCGGGATCATGGCCTTGACCGCACTGGCCCGGCGGGCGGCGGCGGGGCATGCCAAATTGCGCATGTTGCTGGTGGTCTGCGGACTGATCGGCGCGGCATTGTTCTATGGCGACAGCATGATCACCCCGGCGATCTCCGTACTGTCGGCGATTGAAGGCCTGGGGCTGGCGTTCGAAGGTATCGACCATTGGGTCGTGCCGCTGTCGCTGGTGGTGCTGGTCGCGCTGTTTCTGATCCAGCGTCACGGCACGGCGCGCATCGGCATTCTGTTCGGGCCGATCATGGTCACCTGGTTCCTCGTGCTGGGTGCATTGGGCGTCTATGGCATCAGCCAGCATCCGGAAGTCCTGGAAGCGATGAACCCGATGTGGGGCGTACGTTTCTTCATGGTCCATCCGGGCATGGGCGTGACGATTCTCGGCGCCGTGGTGCTGGCATTGACCGGTGCCGAAGCGCTGTACGCAGACATGGGCCACTTCGGCCGCAAGCCGATCGCACGTGCGTGGTTCATCCTTGTACTGCCGGCGCTGGTGCTGAACTACTTCGGCCAGGGCGCGCTGCTGCTAGGTGATCCGGAAGCGGCCCGTAACCCCTTCTACCTGCTGGCGCCGAGCTGGGCGTTGATCCCGCTGGTCGGCCTGTCGACCCTGGCCACGGTGATTGCCTCGCAAGCGGTGATTTCCGGTGCGTTCTCCCTGACCCGCCAGGCGATCCAGCTCGGTTACATTCCGCGCATGCACATCCGACACACTTCCAGTGCCGAACAGGGCCAGATCTACATCGGTGCGGTGAACTGGGCGTTGATGGTCGGCGTGATCCTGCTGGTGATCGGTTTCGAATCCTCCGGCGCCCTGGCCTCGGCCTATGGCGTGGCAGTGACGGGCACCATGCTGATGACCACCATCCTGGTGTCGGCGGTGATGCTGCTGCTGTGGAAGTGGCCGCCAATCTTCGCGGTTCCGATATTGTTCGGCTTCATGTTGGTCGATGGTCTGTACTTCGCCGCCAACGTGCCGAAAATCGTTCAGGGCGGTGCATTCCCGGTGATCGCGGGTTTCGCGCTGTTTGTGCTGATGACCACCTGGAAGCGCGGCAAGCAGTTGCTCGTCGAGCGTATCGATGAGGGTGGATTGCCGCTGCCGATCTTCATCAGCAGTATTGCCGTACAACCACCCCATCGTGTTCAGGGCACCGCCGTGTTCCTGACGGCACGGCCGGATGCCGTGCCCCACGCGCTGTTGCACAACCTGCTGCATAACCAGGTACTGCACGAGCAAGTGGTGCTGCTGACGGTAGTGTACGAAGACATCCCGCGGGTGCCGCCGAATCGGCGCTTCGAGGTCGACTCCTATGGCGAAGGGTTCTTCCGGGTCATCCTGCATTTCGGCTTCACCGATGAGCCGGACGTACCGCAGGCGCTGAAGCTGTGTCATCTCGAAGAGCTGGACTTCAGCCCCATGCGCACCACGTACTTCCTCAGCCGCGAAACGGTCATCGCCTCCAAGCTCGAAGGCATGTCGCGCTGGCGCGAGGCGCTGTTCGCGTTCATGTTGCAGAACGCCAACGGCAATTTGCGTTTCTTCAATCTGCCGCTGAACCGGGTGATTGAGCTGGGGACGCAGGTCGAAATGTAAACCTTCCTGTAGGAGCGAGCCTGCTCGCGATGGTCTCAAATGCACCGCGTTTATTCAGGATTTTCGCGTCATCGTTGACGTCCATCGCGAGCAAGCTCGCTCCTACAGTGTGTTGTGGTGTTGAATGAAAAAGCCCCCGTTACCTTGCGGCAGCGGGGGCTTTTTTGTGGGGCTCAGATCACTCTTGAGCTTCTGCTTCTTTGGCTTGACGCTTCTCGATCACATCCACCAGGCGCTTGGCCAGCGCCGGGTAGTTCTCGTCGAAGTGGTGGCCGCCAGGCAGCTTGATGGCTTCGCCCACCGCCGTCTTGTCGGTGCAGCCACTCTCGTCGGTTTCTTCTTCGCCGTAGATGCACACCACTTTGGCGGCTGGCAGCCGGGCCATTTCCGGGCCGGTGGCGGCTTCCTTGCCGGCGTTGCCGAGCCAGCCTTCGACTTCGATCTCGAAGCTGCCGGTACGGGCGAAGGCCAGCAGGATGATCGCGTCGACGCGTTGCTGTTCCGATTCGGCCAGGCGGTTGTAGATCGCCGGCAGTACGTCGGCGCCGAACGAATAGCCGGTCAGGATGAAGCGCTTGGTGCCCCATTTCTGCCGGTAGTGTTGCATCAGTTCCGCCAGGTCCAGCGCGCTTTGCTCCGGGCTCTTGTGCTGCCAGTAGTAGCGCAGGGTGTCGATGCCGACCACCGGGTAGCCGATCTTGGCCATCTCGCCCGCCACGTCGCGGTCGAGGTCGCGCCAGCCACCGTCGCCGGACAGGAACAGGGTCACGGTGTCACTGGCCTGGCCCGCTGGCACTTCGACCACTGGGATCTGCAGGCCGCCAGCGGCTTTGTCGCCACCGACGAGGATCTTGCGCAGTTCGTTGTTCAGCACTTGTGGCAGGTTGATGTCGTAGTCGCTGATGCTGGTTTCGGCGTTCGGTTGATCACGCACGAAACCGGCACTGGTGTCGTCCGGGTTGTCGTTCCACGCGACCAGCCAGTGACCGTGGGCCGCGCTTTTGGGCAGCAGGTGAGTGCAGCCGCCCTTTTCCAGGGCCAGGTCGACCGAGACGGCCTGGGCCTTGTCGTCCTTTTGCTCGGACAACCAGCGCCAGGCCAGCACGGCGCCAGGGCCGATGCCGCTGACCAGGGTCGCCGGGCCTTTGAGTTCGCGCAGGCCTGATTGCAGGGCGCGGCTTTGCAGCAGGCAATCCTTGGGCAGGATCACCTGGACAATTTGCGCCGCGCCACTGCGGCTCAGGGTCATCAATTGCTTGTCGCTGAGTTTCTGGTCTTCGTTGACCGCCACCAGCACCTGGGCGCGTGGCGTTGTGCCGGGGATGACACGGGTCATCGCCGCACCATCGGCCGGGGTCAGCAATTCGAGGGTCGGCTCCGGTGCCGGGCGTTTCAGGTACCAGAAACCGCCACCGAGAATCAGGGCCACTATCACCAGTGTGCCCAATACATACCGCAAGGAGCGTTGAATCATCAGCGTTTCACCAATCCGGTCAAGCCACCCGCGATCAGGGCAGCGGTGTCGGCCAGCGCAACCAGCGGATCGAGTCCGGCGGGCACGGCCATATAACGGGGTTCCCAATCAGGCTGGAACTTGTCTTTGAAGCGGCGCAAGCCCTGGAAGTTGTACAGCTGCTCACCACGGCGGAATACCATCGAGCCAAGGCGCTGGGTCAAGGGTGCGCCTCGACGGGGTTGCAACCCCGACAACGGCACCATGCCCAGGCTGAAACGCGCGTATCCATGATTTTTATAATGTTGAATCAGGCCGACCATCATGAACTCCATGGTCAGCTTCGGAGCATCCGGGTGCGCGCGCATCAGGTCGAGGCTGGCCAGGTCATGGCCGTAGGTCTCGAGCAGGTTGGCGAACGCCACCGGGCGTCCTTCGAAACGAATCACCGCGATGCGAAAATGCTTGAGGTAGTCATCGCTGAAGCGACCCAGTGAAAAACCTTTCTCCCGGACGTTCTTGCCGGTCAGCCAGGCATCGGAAATTACCTTGAGCTCATCCATCGGCGCCTGGCCGGGTTCATGGATTTCCAGGGACAGGCCGTCGCGGGTGCCACGGTTCCAGGTGTAGCGCAGGTCCTTCATCTCTTTGCCCTTGGCTTCGAGATCAAAACGCTTGAGGTCGACCCGGGCTTCTTCGCCGAGCTTGATCGCGGTCAGGCCGATGTCCATGTAGTACGGCAGGTTCTCTGCACGCACTTGATAGAACACGGGGCGGGCGTGGTGGATGTCGCAAAGGTCGCGGAACTGCCAGATCATTTCCGCCCGTTGCTGGCCCGGGCCGATCGGGTCATACAACGCCACCAGGCTGCGACCGCGACGGGCGTACATCAGGAACGCCTCGTCGTTGGGGTGGAACAGCAGCGCCTTGTCGCCGGTCAGGGCCAGGCCGCCATCCGGTTGGGCCGATGCCATGAGGATCTTGCTGGCGCGCTCCAGTTCGTCGGGTGTGGGCAGGTGAATGACCGGACGCGCGGTGCGCAGCAGCCAGGTCAGGGACACCACCACCAGCAGCACGGCAGCCCCGAGCAGCGAGCGCAGGCCGCGAGGGGCATCGGCGTCCAGAGTGAACTGCCACCAGAGCTGGTGGCTGTACGGAACGTCCTGATAGGCGAACAGCAGCAACCAGATCGAGGCGCCGAGCACGCACAGGCTGGCCACCAGGTACAGCGGCGAGAACGGTACTTCGGTCAGGCGGCTGGGGCGATAGAACGAGCGGCGGAATACCCCGAGCAGGCTCGCCGTCAGCACCATCAGGCTGGCTTCTTCCCAGTCGAAGCCTTTGAGCAGCGAGAGCAGGGCGCCGACCAGTAACAGAATGGTGGTCAGCATCCACGCGGCCGACAGCCGGCGACGCAGCCCCTGGGCCAGCAACAGGCAAAGCACGCCGACCAGGCTGGCGCCAAAGTGCGAAGCATCGACCAGTCGATGGGGGATCAGAAAACCGATGTGTTCCAGGCGCGTATCGATTTCCGGAGTGACGCCGGAGAACAGCAGGACAACACCGGACAGGAACACCAGCACCGCCAGTATCGGAGCCGCCAGACCCGAGGCAGCGCGCAACGTCTGGCGTGTCTGGAACAGGCGCTGGCCTTCGTTGATCAGCAGCAACAGGCAGGCCACCAGCAAGGGCAGGACCACGTAGATCAAGCGATAGAGCAGCAGGGCGGCCGCCAGTGGCGCAGCACCCAGGGTGTCGGAAAACGCCGCCAGCAAAATGGCCTCGAACACCCCGACACCGCCCGGCACATGGCTGAGCACGCCGGCAGCCAGCGCCAGCAGGTAAACCAGAAGGAACGCACCGAAGGGTGGTGTTTCCGGCAGCAGCAGATAGAGCACGGTCGCGGCGGCGGCTACGTCCAGGGCGGTGATGACCAATTGCAGGAAGGTCAGGCGACGCCCGGGCAGACGCAAGGTGCGGCGCCCGATCCTGACCAGCAGGTTGTCCGGGTAAGGCTGTTCCGGCAGCCGTCGACGGTAGATACCGATGGCCAGCACTGAAAACAGCACGAGCACGGCAGTCGCCACCACGCCCAGCAACGTCTCGGAGAGTCCCAGGGCGGAGGACGCCGCTGGCAGGTCGCTGAGCGTCGCCAGGGCAGCCAGCGGTGGCAGGGCGCAACCCAGCGAGAGGCTGGCGAACAAAGTCATGCGGGCGACTTCTGCCGCTCCCAGGCCATGACGGGCATAGAGGCGATAGCGAACCGAGCCTCCCGACAACATTGAAAGACCGATGGCGTTGCCGATGGCAAAGGCCGTGAAACCGCCCAGGGCCAGGGTGCGCGGTGCCAGGCTCGCCCCGGCATAGCGGCTGGCTGACCATTCGTAGCCGAGCAGAATGATGAAGCCCACCACAGTTGCAGCCAGTGCGCCCATCAAGGCAGGTTTCGGAACGTCGAGGATCGAGTCGTGCAGGGCGTTAAGGTCGAGTTCGCTCAACAGGTGGCGACAGGCAATCAGCGCGATCGCGAACAGCAGCAGGGTGACCGCCAGGCCAATGGGTTGACGGTATTTGCTCAAACGATCAAGCAGGCGCAGGCGCTCGGCATTGATCGGTTGTGTCGCTGTGACAGTGTCTTGTGAATCAGACGAGTTGGCGCGCATCAATCACCTCTTGGATCGTGCGCGACAGGATGGAGGTATCCAGCCAAGTTACCAATCCCTGTAGAAAAAAATAATCACAAATTTTAACGCCTATCACCCGGCAACAGGGATGGCGCGGTATCAGTCGCGGAGGCTTCAGCCTGTGATAGAGCATAGTCTGAACCCGGCGCATGGGTGATCCCCAAGCGGCTTGCTACACAGTGACAGGTCATTGTTGCGAAAGGACTTTTTCAACAGATACAAAAAAGGCCACTCTTTCGAGTAGCCTTTTTTGATGTTTGGTTGCGGGAGCCGGATTTGAACCGACGACCTTCGGGTTATGAGCCCGACGAGCTACCAGACTGCTCCATCCCGCGTCTGTGTGGCGGCATTCTATAGAGATGCGCCGGGGTGTCAACCGTTAATCCTGAAGCAGGTCAAATAAATGTTGAATCGCGGCAAACGGTCGCAGGGATGGCCTAAGTTTCGGAATCAGAACGATTTCCGGTTTCGGTTTCGTTGAGCGTCCAGGCCTTGTTCCTGCGTTCGGTGCTACAAAACGAACACGCACAAAAAAGGCCACTCTTTCGAGTAGCCTTTTTTGATGTTTGGTTGCGGGAGCCGGATTTGAACCGACGACCTTCGGGTTATGAGCCCGACGAGCTACCAGACTGCTCCATCCCGCGTCTGTGTGGCTCATTCTATAGAGATGCGCTCGGGTGTCAACCTCCAATTCCGATAAAACCTCTTCCCGTTCAATCGCTTAGCGTTCAAAAGGGGAGTTCGACCGGTCTGTGAGGCAGGCAGGACAAGGCCTGCGAGTCTATTGAAAGTATTTTTTCGATTGAAAAAATAAATTCACAATCGACTCTTCCTACAATTGGAAAAGAACATTCAGACTACTGGTGCTATATACAGGTGTCGGTGAGATACTGTTTGTCCGGCACGCCATGACGCCTTTTCCTTGCCATGAACACAGCTTTGCTATGACCCAACGCAAGATCATCCACGTCGATTGTGACTGCTTCTATGCAGCCATCGAAATGCGCGACGACCCACGCCTGGCCGGTAAACCACTGGCGGTAGGTGGGTCGGCGGACCGGCGCGGGGTGATCGCCACCTGCAATTATGAGGCGCGAGCGTACGGGGTGCGTTCGGCGATGTCCTCCGGGCATGCCTTGAAGCTGTGCCCGGACCTGACCATCGTCAAGCCACGCATGGATGCCTATAGAGAAGCGTCCAGGGAAATTCATGCAATCTTTCGCGATTACACCGAGATCATCGAGCCGCTCTCGCTCGATGAAGCGTACCTCGATGTGTCGGACAGCGCGCATTTTGCAGGCAGTGCAACGCGAATCGCCCAGGACATCCGGCGCCGGGTCTCCAACCAGTTGCATATCACCGTGTCGGCGGGTGTGGCGCCGAACAAGTTTCTGGCCAAGATTGCCAGTGACTGGAAAAAGCCCAACGGCCTGTTTGTCATCACACCGGACCAGGTCGAGGACTTTGTCAGTGGTTTGCCGGTGAGCAAATTGCACGGGGTCGGCAAAGTCACCGCCGACAAGCTCGGCAAGCTGGGTATCACCGATTGCCTGCAATTGCGCGAGTGGGACAAGTTGGCGCTGGTGCGTGAGTTCGGCAGCTTTGGCGAGCGACTCTGGAGCCTGGCCCGTGGGATCGACGACCGTGTGGTGCACAACGACAGTCGTCGTCAGTCGATCAGCGTTGAAAATACCTACGACGTTGACCTGCCGGACCTGAAGAGCTGCCTGGACAAGTTGCCCGAGCTGCTGGAGACCCTGGCCGGTCGCATGGCGCGGATCGACAGCAGCTATCGTCCGGGCAAGCCATTCGTCAAAGTGAAGTTCCACGACTTCACCCAGACTACATTGGAGCAGGCCGGGGCAGGGCGGGATCTGGGCAGTTATCAGTTGATGCTGACCCAGGCCTTCAATCGCGGCGGTAAGCCGGTGCGGTTGTTGGGTGTCGGGGTGCGGCTGGAGGACTTGCGGGGCGGGTTCGAGCAGATGGAGTTGTTTGAGCGGTAGTTTTGTGGTGAATGTGCGGGCCCCTTCGCGAGCAAGCCCGCTCCCACATTGGATTTGTGAACACCTGAAATCCTATGTGGGAGCGAGCCTGCTCGCGTTTAGTTCAGCCCCGGATTCGCTACCAGTCGCTCGCCATTGCGGGCCAGTGACTTCAGGAACTCAGTCTGCAATTCGGGATCATTGCGTGTCAGTTCGATCAGGCTCTGTTCCAGTTCACTGGCTTCCTCTTCAAGACCCAGCTCCGACAGGCGCTTGACCCGGTGGACCCACTGATTGACTTCGTCGCCCTCGAGATCGTCATAAATCAGCCCATGGGCCTCATAGAGCTTGCTGCGCAAGGTGCTGCTGACGGCTAGCGAGGAGTCGGTGTGTACGTCGTCCTTGGCATCCTCGACACGAATCAGCAACCGGCTCAGGTGATTGATGTCATGTTCAGCGAACGGGTTGTCCAACAGATTCAGGCGCAACACGCCGTTTTTGTCGGTGGTCAGTTCGAAGGTTTCCTTGCCGGCCTTGACCTCGACCGGGCGCTCGCTCCAGGGCAGGCTTGAGTACTCCGTGCGCTTGTCGCGCTGGACTTCATCAATACCGGCCAGGTTCTGCTGCGCGCGACCGTGGGACTGCACGTTCATGAACGGGTTGAGCCCGGCGAAACCGTAGCTCAGCCAGTCCTTGGTCACGCTGTCCGGCAAATTGCCGAGGGCGAACACATTGACCACGTTGGCACCGACACCCGCTACCACGGCCACCGCGCCCAGCGGGATTTCGTAAATCTCCCGCCAGGGTTGGTACGGCGTATAGCGGTCGTAGTGACGCGTAACTTCGTATTCGGTGACTTCGAAAGTCTTCTGCTCGTGGATTTTCACCCGCCGTTGCGGAAGCTCAAGCACCTTGGGCTCACCGACATCGATCTGCAGGCTGTGATCGAGCAATTTGCGCTCGACACGTTCCTCGTGCTCGCTGCGTTGTGACATTTGATTGGCACAGCCGCTGACCAGCAGGGCGCCGCACAAGGCGGCACCACCGAGGCCTAAGGTGTTTCGCTTGAACATGACGTCCCTATATCTGCTATCAGCGGCGGATGCGGGCCTGAAGGAAGGACAGCACGTCGGCGACCGGCAGCGCTTGTGCGTCGCCCTCGGTACGGCTCTTGTATTCCAGGTTGCCTTCGGCCAGGCCGCGGTCGCTGACCACGATCCGGTGTGGAATGCCGATCAGCTCCATGTCCGCGAACTTGATGCCCGGGCTGGTTTTCTTGTCACGGTCATCCAGCAGCACTTCGAAGCCGGCAGCGGTAAGTTGCGCGTACAGCTTGTCGGTGGCTTCGCGAACCTGCTCGGTTTCATAGCGCAGAGGCACCAGGGCAATCTGGAACGGCGCGAGGGTGTCGCTCCAGATGATCCCGTTTTCGTCGTTGTTCTGCTCGATGGCAGCCGCCACCACGCGAGACACACCGATGCCGTAGCAGCCCATTTCCAGGGTGACCGGCTTGCCGTTCTCGCCCAGCACTTCGCATTTCATCGCTTTGCTGTACTTGTTGCCCAGCTGGAAGATGTGTCCGACTTCGATGCCGCGCTTGATCTCCAGGGTGCCCTTGCCGTCCGGGCTCGGGTCGCCGGCCACGACGTTGCGCAGGTCGGCAACGGTCGGAACAGGCAGGTCGCGTTCCCAGTTCACGCCGAAGTAGTGTTTATCATCGATGTTGGCACCGATGCCGAAGTCGCTCATTAGCTCGACCGAACGGTCGATGATGATCGGCAGCGGCAGATTCAACGGGCCGAGGGAACCGGCACCGGCGCCAATGGCCTCGCGCAGTTCGCCTTCCGAGGCCATGACCAGCGGGCTGGCAACGCCTGGCTGGTTGGCGGCCTTGATTTCGTTCAGCTCATGGTCGCCACGGATGATCAGGGCAATCAGCTTGCCTTTCTCTTCAGCATGCACCACGAGGGTCTTGATGGTTTTCTCGATCGGCAGGTTGAAGCCTTCGACCAGTTGCGCAATGGTCTTGGCGTTCGGCGTGTCGACCAGGCGCAGCTCTTCGGTCGCAGCGGCACGCGAGGTTTCGCGAGGCACGGCTTCGGCTTTTTCGATGTTGGCGGCGTAGTCGGAGCCGTTGCTGAACACGATGTCGTCTTCACCGGATTCGGCCAGTACGTGGAACTCGTGGGAGCCGGCACCGCCGATGGAGCCGTTGTCGGCTTCTACAGGGCGGAACTTCAGGCCCAGACGGGTGAACACGTTGCAGTAGGCCTGGTGCATGCGGTCGTAGGTGACCTGCAGCGAAGGCTGGTCGGCGTGGAAGGAGTAGGCGTCCTTCATGATGAATTCGCGGCCGCGCATCAAGCCGAAGCGTGGGCGGATTTCGTCACGGAATTTGGTCTGGATCTGGTACAGGTTGATCGGCAGCTGCTTGTAGCTGCTCAATTCGTTGCGCATCAGATCGGTGATGACTTCTTCGTGGGTCGGGCCGGCGCAGAAGTCGCGACCGTGGCGATCCTTGAAGCGCAGCAATTCAGGGCCGTACTCTTCCCAGCGCCCGGATTCCTGCCACAGCTCAGCCGGTTGCGTGCTTGGCATCAACACTTCGAGAGAGCCGGCAGCGTTCATTTCTTCACGAACGACGGCTTCGACCTTGCGCATTACCCGCAAGCCCATCGGCAGCCAGGTGTACAGGCCTGAGGCGAGTTTGCGGATCATGCCGGCGCGCAGCATCAGCTGGTGGCTGATCACGACCGCGTCGGAAGGCGTTTCTTTTTGTGTGGCGAGCAAAAATTGACTGGTGCGCATGGTTGGCCGTTATCGATTGCTGATGACGAGATATGACGGAGCATTGTACGGGCGAGATCCGCTGGCGTACAGGCGTACAGGCGTGCGGTCGGTGGTGTGGCAGGAGGGCGCGATTCACTCGGCCCTCCATGATTCTTCCTGCGTAACGAACCTACGATTCTTCGGCGACCGGGGTATGCACCGGTTCCGGTGTAGGTGTCGGACCTTCACGGCGGTTCTCCTGGAACCAGTGCAAGGCGATCAACAGCAGGGTCGGGACGCCCAGCAGGGCGGTAATCAGGAAGAAGTCGTGATAACCGAACTTCTCCACCATGACCCCGGAGTAGCCGCCGATCAGGCGTGGCAGTAGCAGCATGATCGAGCTGAGCAGGGCGTATTGGGTGGCGGAGAATTTGAGGTTGGTCAGGCTCGACAGGTAGGCGACGAACGCCGAGGTCGCCAGGCCCGAGCTGAAGTTGTCCAGGGAGATGGTCAGCACCAGCATGTTCAGGTTGGGGCCCATGTCGGCGAGCATCAGGAACAGGATGTTGGTCGCCGCGGAAGCGACACCGCCGATGAACAGGATCGGCAGGATGCCGAAACGCACGATCAGCAGGCCCCCCATGCCAGCGCCGACCAGGGTCATGATCAGCCCGAAGATTTTGCTGACACTGGCGATCTGGTCCTTGGTGAAGCCCTGGTCGATGTAGAACACGTTGGCCATCACGCCCATGACCGTATCGGACATCCGATAGGTGGCGATCAAGCCGAGCAGCAGCAGCGCTTGCCAGCGGTATCGCAGGATGAAGTCGTTGACGGGTGTCAGCACTGGCGCCAGGCCACGACGGCCCATGGCCGAGAGGCACAGGGCGGTGAGGGTGGTATAGAGAATCGCGCGCAGGAAGGCGCGGTCCTCCAGCAGCAGGTCGAGCAGGCTCTCGCCTTCGAACAGTACGCTGGCGAAGTCGGTGTTGTAGAGCTGGGTGAACATGGCCGGCACGGACACCAGCAATACGATCAGCACGAACACCGAGGCCAGTTGATGCACGAAGCTGTAGCGCCCGGCCTGCAGTTGCGTGCGCAATGGTACTGGCGGCTCGCGCATGAACAGGGATGTCAGCAGTGCCGGGACCATCAGGGCGCCGAACAGGATGTAAGTGCCAGCCCAGGCCGAATGCTTGTAGTTGAAGCCGGTGGAGCCAAAACCTTCGGCGAAGTACAGCGCGCCTGCGGTAGCCAGCAGCGCAGCGACCCGGTAACCGGACATGTAACTGGCGGCCAGTGCGGCCTGGCGGTTGTCTTCGGCGATTTCCAGACGGTAGGCATCGACCGCGATGTCCTGCGTCGCTGATGCGAAAGCGACGACGACAGCAATGGCGATCAGCCAGGACAAATGCTTTTGCGGGTCGCAGAAACCCATCCCGATCAGGCCAAGGATGACCAGTGCCTGGGACAGCACGAGCCAGGACCTTCGTCGACCGAGTTTGCCGAGCAATGGCAGTCGCCATTGGTCGAGCAGGGGTGACCAGACCCATTTGAAGGCATACGCCAGGCCGATCAGGCTTGCATAGCCAATGGTTTCACGCGCCACGCCGGCTTCGCGCAGCCAGACTGAAAGCGTCGAAAACACCAGCATGTAGGGCAGGCCGGCGGCGAAACCAAGCAGCAACAGCACGAGTGTCGAGGGGCTGGCATAAGCGGCGAGCGCGGCGCGCCAGGTTTTACGGGGCATGGGCTGGAGTCTGCCTCAAGAAATACGGAAACAAAGCGCGCACTCTAACCGCTGTGCTCTACCGGACGCCAGCCATGGCGCTGAATATCAACACGATTGTTCAGGACACTGATGCCCTCCATGCGTAATCGTGCGCGCTGCTCATCGCCCGAAGGGCTGCCGACCGGCAGGCTGATACGCCCGTTCGCGCCCAGAACACGGTGCCAGGGTAACTTGCTGTCGCCGGGCAGTTGACTGAGTGTGCGCCCGACCCAGCGGGCGGCGCGACCCAGTCCTGCAAGCTCGGCCAGCTGGCCGTAGCTGACGACTTTGCCCTCGGGTACTTGTGCCAGCGTCAAATACAGCGCCGTGCGTCGGATTTGCGCGGCACTCTCGGGGTCTTCGGTTGGATCGCTCACGTCCGTCAGTCCTGAAGAAGTTTGCCTTACCATCTGTAGAGTAATTCCTGCGCAGGAAGTTGAGAAATGAACTCAACAGAAATAGTCGGGTCAGTCCTTGTCAGGGCCTTGTTCCTACGGATAATGCCGACTTTTCTCGCAAGCCTGAGCCTGTATTTTGTTTATGTTGTCCAGATCCCTGCTGTGTCTCGCCGTCCTTGGCGCATCCTCTCCCTTGCTGGCCGATACCGTGTGGTTGAAGAACGGTGACAAGCTGAGCGGCAAGATCACGCTGTTCGATGGCGGAAAGCTGCTGATCCAGACCGAGTACGCCGGTGCGGTGACGATCGACTGGAAACAGGTCAAGACCCTGGACAGCGATCAGGAGTTGCTGGTCAAGCAGGATGCCTACAGTGGTGAGAAAGCCAAATCGTTGAAAGCGGCGGACGACGGCAAGGTCACGCTGGCCAACGGCGAGGGACCGAAGACGGTCGAACTGGCGAGCATCCAGCAGATTCTCAAGCCAAAACCGGTGGTCGAGGATCTGGTGTGGAAAGGCAACGTCGATGTCGCGCTGGATTATCAGCGGGCGGAAAACGACACCGATGACTACGACATCGACTTCAAGACCAGTGCGCGACACGGGCGCTGGCGGCACACCGCTGAAGGTGAGTACAACCGTGAGTTCCAGGACGACGTGGTGACCACGGACAACTGGCGGGCGGAGTACTCCATCGACCGATTCCTGACCGAGCAATGGTTCTGGCAGGGGCGCCTGGTCTACAAACGCGACAAGGTCGAAGACCTTTCCCGTCAACGCACCGTCGGTACCGGTCCCGGCTATCAGTTCTGGGATAACGAACTCGGGGCGTTCTCCCTGGGTTCGCTGGTCAACCGCACGGACTATGAATTCTCCGATGGCAGCAAGGAAAGTTTCTACGCCTTGGCCATGAAGTGGGACTACAACCGCTACCTGATCGGCAAACGTGTCGAGTTCTTCACCAATGGTGAGGTCGGCAAGCCGCTGTCGGGCGTGGCCGACTACGCGCTCGATGCCGAGATGGGGTTGCGCTACAAGGTGACTGACTGGGCTTCGCTGAACCTGAAGGCGGAACGCGATATCATCAGCGGCGCCGACGATGCGGATCTGGACAAGACACGCTACACCGCAGGGTTTGGCGTGACCTGGTAAGAGCATCAAAAGATCGCCGCCTTCGACAGCGCCTGCAGGGTCAACCCGGGAGCTGTCGAAGGCGGCGATCTTTTTTGTGTGGACAAAACACCCGCCCACAAAAAAGCCCCGCTGTTGAGGGCGGGGCTTTTTACTAAAGCAAGTACAAGTTAGATAACTTGAACTTCTTCAGCTTGCATGCCTTTCTGACCGCGGGTAGCGATGAAAGAAACCTGTTGGCCTTCTTTCAGGCTTTTGAAGCCGTCGGACTGGATAGCTTTGAAGTGAACGAACAGGTCGTCACCGGATTGTGGAGTGATGAAGCCGAAGCCTTTTTCATCGTTGAACCACTTAACGGTACCGGTTTGGCGATTAGACATGGTGTAACTCCTTGAACAAAGATAACTGCGACTCAGGAAGAACCCTGGCCGAGACTGAGTGCAAAGAGCAGGAAAAATTCTTGTAGATGGTTGGATCGAAATTCAACATATCGTGTAGAGATTCTCAGTGACACAAGCAGCACAGTGACGCCACCTTAACCCTTTTTCCGGAACGTGCCAATGCTTCTTGCACAGGTTTCTCTGTTTTAAGGATCGGCGGTGTGACGGTTCGTCGCCAGCGCAGGTAATTCCCGCCTGTTCGGCGAGAATTGCACCGCGGACTTTGAACCCGGCGGCGCGCCCGGTAAGATGCCGGACAGAATTTTTCGACCTCGCTATTCAGGACACCCGCCATGAGCATCAAATCGGACAAGTGGATTCGCCGCATGGCGCAGGAACACGGCATGATCGAGCCATTCGTCGAGCGCCAGATGCGCGGCAGCGACGATAGCCGTGTGATCTCCTACGGCGTGTCGAGCTACGGCTACGATGTGCGTTGCACCAATCATTTCAAGGTGTTCACCAACATCAATTCGGCCATCGTCGACCCGAAGAACTTCGATGCCGGCAGCTTCGTCGACATCCACAGCGACGTGTGCATCATTCCGCCGAACTCCTTCGCCCTGGCCAGCACCGTCGAATATTTCCGCATTCCGCGTAACGTTTTGACCATTTGCCTGGGTAAAAGCACCTATGCGCGCTGCGGCATCATCGTCAACGTCACACCGCTCGAGCCTGAGTGGGAAGGTCACGTGACCCTCGAGTTCTCCAACACCACCAATCTGCCGGCGAAAATCTACGCGAACGAGGGCGTGGCACAGATGCTGTTCCTTGAGTCTGACGAAGAGTGTGAAGTGTCCTACAAGGACCGTGGCGGCAAGTATCAGGGCCAGCGTGGCGTGACCCTGCCTCGCACCTGAGTCAACCGTCTGGCAAATGCCGGGAATTCCTGAGCGGGCGTACACTCTATGGGGTGTACTGTTCCGATCCGCGCAAGGTGGGTCGGGTCATCGCTCAGGAGTGCCGAATGAAGATCGATCCGCGAATCAGTGCCGAACTGGCAAGGCTTGAACCCAATCAGGTTGGCGTTCTGGCCTGGTCCTTGTTGGCACACCCGCCCGTCAGCATGGCAGGGGGTATTCCCGGCCAGCCTGATCCTGATACCCCGAACGAGCAGCCTAATGAACCGGGCGAGCCTACGCTGCCGGATGAGCCGCCGCCTGCGCCAGTAGTCTGATAATCCAGACACTACAGATCAAAAAATGAGGGAGCGGGCTTGCTCGCGAAAGCGGTGTGCCAGACAACACAAATGTTGAATGTCAGACCGCATTCGCGAGCAAGCCCGCTCCCACAGGTTTTTTGTCAGGTGTTACTTCAGGTTGCCGCTGAGGAACTGCTTCAACCGCTCGCTTTTCGGATTGCCCAGCACTTCTTCCGGTGCGCCTTCTTCCTCCACCAGGCCCTGGTGCAGAAACAACACCTGGCTCGACACTTTGCGGGCAAAGCTCATTTCGTGGGTCACCATGATCATGGTCCGGCCTTCTTCGGCCAGGCCCTGGATCACCTTGAGCACTTCACCCACCAGTTCCGGGTCCAGCGCCGAGGTCGGTTCGTCGAACAGCATGACTTCCGGCTCCATGGCCAGTGCGCGGGCAATCGCTACCCGTTGTTGCTGACCGCCGGACAGGAATGCCGGGTATTGGTCAGCCACACGGGGGGCCAGCCCCACCTTGTCGAGGTAGCGCCGGGCGCGATCCTCGGCTTCTTTCCTGTCACAGCCCAGCACCCGGCGTGGCGCCATGGTGATGTTTTCCAGCACCGTCATGTGGCTCCACAGGTTGAAATGCTGGAACACCATGGCCAGGCGGGTGCGAATCCGCTGCAGTTCATTGGCGTCGGCCACGTGCATGCCGTGACGATCCTTGATCATGCGGATGTTCTGCCCGTCTAGGCTCATGGCGCCATCGTTGGGTTGTTCCAGAAAGTTGATGCAACGCAGAAAGGTACTTTTACCCGAGCCGCTGGCGCCGATCAGACTGATGACGTCGCCGGTTTTGGCCTTGAGCGAAACACCTTTGAGGACTTCATGGTCGCCGTAGCTTTTATGCAGGCCTTCGATGGTCAATTTGTACATGGGGCGTGCATCCTCAAGGCGAAAGTAGATAGCCGCTGCGATAGGCTTCGGTGCCTGCGACGTGGGCGATCACCATGCCGGCAGTGGCCATGCGGCGCAGCGAGCGGGCGTACATCAGCCCGGCTGTGGCGCAATGAACGGGAGTGACCAGATCGTTGACCGGATCAATGATCTCGGCGATCAGTTGCCCGGCTTCCAGGTACTGGCCCGGCCGCGCGGTGAACACCAGCAGGCCGCCGACGGGCGTGGCCACCGGCTCAACACCGGCCAGCGGTGTCGCCGGATAGGGCAGGTCGGGCAGGGGCGCGGGTTCGCCGGCGATCGCGCCGAAATGGATCAGGTAATCGATCAGTGCCTGGCAATCGAGGCTGGCCAGCGGGTGATTGACGTCCCCTTGACCGCGCAGTTCGACGGTCACCGAAAAACTGCCCGGCGGAATGTCGAAGTCCTCGCCGAAGCGATCCTTCAATTGCCACCAGAGCAGGGTGAAGCATTCGTCGAACGACTGGCCACCGGAATCGGTTGCCAGCAGGCTGGCTTGGGCGCCGATGTAACGGGCCAGCGGCTCGACCTGCGACCAGGCTTCAGGTGTGGTGTAGAGGTGCGCGACCGCTTCGAAATCGCAATGCAGGTCGAGCACCATGTCGGCGTCGCAGGCCAGTCGCTGCAGGGTCAGGCGCTGGGATTGCAATTGGGTGCCGGCGGTCTGCCGGGCCAGCGCGTCGCGCAGGTTGCTGCGGATCAATTGCAGGTTGTGCTGCGGATCGTCACCGAGCTTGCCTTCGATCGCGTTGCCGACTTCCTCGCTGAGGTCGACGAACCAGCGGTTGAAGTTCTGGCCGCTTTCCAGCTCGTAGCGACCCAGCGGCACATCCATCAGCACCTGTTCCAGGCCCACGGGGTTGGCGATGGGCACCAGCACGATTTCGCTGCGCAGGCGCCCGGCGGCTTCCAGCTCCGCCAGGCGTTGCTTGAGGTGCCAGGCCACCAGCATGCCGGGCATTTCGTCGGCGTGCAGGGAGGCCTGGATGTAGATCTTGCCGTTGGCCGATTGAGGGCCGAAGTGAAAGCTGTGGATCTGTCTCGCGGTCCCCGGCAGCGGGGCCAGCAGGTCATGTTTCTGGTGGCGCATCTGTTGTTCCTGAAGCAGGTTGAGACCTAGTGGGTCGGCCCGAGGAAGGCCAGCCATCGGCGTTCGGCAAGGCGGAACAGGCCGACTAGCGCAAAAGTGACGGTCAGGTAGATCAGCGCGGCGATGCCGAACGACTGGAAGGTCAGGAAGGTCGCCGAGTTGGCGTCCCGAGCAACTTTGAGCACGTCCGGGATGGTCGCGGTGAAGGCCACGGTGGTCGAGTGCAGCATCAGGATCACTTCGTTGCTGTAGTACGGCAACGAGCGACGCAAGGCCGATGGCATGATCACGTAGGCATACAGTTTCCAGCCGGTCAGGCCGTAAGCCTTGGCCGCTTCGACTTCGCCGTGGTTCATGCTGCGGATGGCCCCGGCGAAGATCTCCGTGGTGTAGGCGCAGGTGTTCAGGGCGAAGGCCAGGATCGTGCAGTTCATCGCATCGCGAAAGAACGCGTCCAGTACGGGCTGGGCCCGAATGGCGGCCAGGCTGTAGATCCCCGTGTAACAGATCAATAGCTGGATATAGAGCGGCGTGCCACGGAACAGGTAGGTATAGAACTGCACCGGCCAACGGATGTAGAAGTGCGGCGATACACGGGCGATGGACAGCGGGATCGACACGATAAAACCGATGAAGATCGAAGCGCTGAGCAGCCACATCGTCATGGCCAGGCCGGTGATGTTGTTGCCGTCGCTATAGAGGAAGGGTTTCCAGTATTCCTGCAGGAGTTCGATCATCGTACGGCCTCCCGGGTCCCGGCGGAGTAACGACGTTCGAGCCAGCGCAGGATGACGTTGGACGCGCTGGTGATCACCAGGTAGATCAGCGCGGCAAGCACCAGGAAATAAAACAGCTGATAGGTACTTTTACCGGCGTCCTGGGCAGCCTTGACCAGGTCGGCGAGGCCGATGATCGACACCAGGGCCGTGGCCTTGAGCATCACCATCCAGTTGTTGCCGATACCCGGCAGGGCATAACGCATCATCTGCGGGAACACCACAATCCAGAAACGCTGGCCGCGCTTGAGGCCATAGGCGGTGGCCGCTTCGACCTGACCCCGCGGAACGGCGAGAATCGCGCCACGGAAGGTTTCAGTGAAATACGCACCGTAGATGAAGCCCAGGGTGATGACCCCGGCACTGAACGGGTTGATCTCGATGTATTCCCATTCCATGTAATCGGTAAACGAGGTCAGCCAGGTTTGCAGGCTGTAGAAGATCAGCAGCATCAGGACCAGGTCCGGAACGCCGCGAATGAGTGTGGTGTAGAGCTGGGCAGGCACGCGCATCAGTTTGACTTTTGACAGCTTGGCACTGGCGCCGAGCAGCCCGAGTAGCACGGCCAGCAACAGCGACAACGCCGACAGCTTGATCGTCATCCAGGTGCCTTGCATCAGCAGCGGACCGAAGCCCTTGAGGCTGAAGGCAGAGAGCCCCAGATTTTCTAATAAGGTTTCGAACATAAATCAGCAACCTGATCGGATGAAAAAAGCGCCCATCGAGAGATGGGCGCCGGGCATTATTTGCCGCTGTACAGATTCAGATCGCCAAAGTGTTTCTTCTGAATGGTGGCGTAGGTGCCATCATCGTGTAACGCTTTGATACCTTTATCCAAAAGTGCTTTCAGCTCGGTGTTACCTTTCTTAATACCGACCGCGGTTTTGGCAGGCAGCAGTTCGCTGTCGACTGGCTTGCTGACTTCGTAGCCTTCACCTTTTGGTGACTTCAAGAAGCCCAGTTCGGCTTGCAGCATGTCCTGGATCGCTGCGTCGAGACGGCCGGAAGTCAGGTCGGAATACACCTGATCCTGATTCTGATAGGCCTGGGTTTTCACGCCGGCCTTGTCGAGAACGGCTTTGGCGTAGGCTTCCTGGATGGTGCCTTGCTCGTAGCCTACGGTTTTGCCCTTCAGCGAAGCGACGTCTTCGGTCAGGCCGGAGCCTTTCTTGAACACGTAGGCGGTTGGGCCGGAGAACAACTCGCTGGAGAAGTCGATGACTTTTTCACGGGCCGGGGTAACGGTCATCGACGAAATCACGCCGTCGAATTTATTGGCTTTCAGGCCCGGAATCATGCCATCGAAGTCACTCTCGACCCACTTGCACTTGACCTTCAGTTCGGCGCAGATCGCGTTCCCCAGATCGATGTCAAAGCCTACCAGGCTGCCATCGGCCGCTTTCGATTCGAACGGTGCGTAGGAAGGGTCAACGCCGAAACGCAGTTCTTTGTACTCCTTCGCCATGGCGGAACCAGCCGCCATGCACAACGCCAGTGCAGAAAGGGTCAGCAATGCTTTTTTCATTATTCAATCCCTAAAAACCAATATGAGCGCTTGTGGCGCAGAATTATTGTTACTGGAAAGCGTAAGACCTGTTGAAAGTAGCAATTTCCGAACCAGAGTGCCGAACAAGCGTTTTATTTAGGTACTTGGAAATGGCCGGAGACAGATTTATGCACGAAAACGGGCGCAGGGAAATGGGTGCACCAAATCAACTCGCCACAAAAGAACGGATTGACTGAGCAGGTTTCGCAGGGCCGGGCACTCCACCTCGTGACACGACTTGTCCTTGAGTCAGCGCAACCGCGATAACGATTCAACATTCAACCTCTATTTTGAATGTCAGACCGCTATCGCGGGCAAGTAAAGGGCTGGGTTATTTACCGGGTGTCAGCGTCAACCGCGCCTTGCCATAGGCATTGTCGAAGTTCTGCGGCTGCATCGGCAGGCTCATGTACTGGCCCTTGAACCACGGCTCGATGCTGTTGAGGTAGTTCGGGCTGGCCGGGTTGCCGGACTGGCCGGTGCCGTTCTGCGCCATCAGCGGTTCGGACTGGCCGAAGTCGACGATAAAGCGCATGGCTGGCGCCAGCGTGGTGTTGAAGTCCTGGCCCCAGGCGAAGGCGGCGGTGTTGAGAGTGGTGTGATCGCCACCGGCCGGCAGCGGTCCGCGTACGATCTGGCCGCTGCTGTTTTTCCATTCATAGCGATGCAGTCTGCCCCATTGCCAGGCTTTGTGATCGCCGCCCAACTGGCTGTCGCCGGCGCTGATCGCGGCGGCGAGGCTGCGAGCGAGGATGGCCGGTTTGTCTTCTTTCTGGGCGGTGCGCACGTCATCCCAGAACGGGCTGTCCTCACGCCCGAGCAAGTGATCGGCCTGGGCCGCGTAGGACAACTTGCCGTCGGCGACAAAAGCTTTCCACGTCGGGCTGCTTTCCGGGCCCAGTTCATCGAGGAAGATCTGCCGCGTGCTTTCCTGCAGGAACAGTTCGTAGATGGCCGCATCGGTGGAGGTCGGGCTGAGCTTGCCGTCGAACGCCATCAAGCGACTGTAGGCTTCGTGTGCCTTGGCACGATCGGCCGCCGGCAAGGCGTCCATGGCTTGTTTGAGTGGCTGGGCCATACCCGGCGCTTCGAACATTTTCTTCAGCTTGGCAGCGAAGGTGGTGGTCTGGTCGTATTGCATGGCGATCAGGCTGCGGCTGTCGTGTTTGCCTGCACCGGCCAGTTCGGCCAGGCGCTCGCCGCGCTCCGGAGCGGCCCAGGAATTGGACAGCTGCATGCCGTAGCCATGGGGAATGACCCGCTGGTTGGCGGTGCCGAGCCAGCCCTGAGCCGGGTCCTGATCGTACGGGTGCAGCATCGGGTCGGCGTAACCGTCCCAATCGTATCGACCTTCCCAGCCCGGGGAGGGCAGCAAGCCTTCGCCTTCGCGGCGGTTCGGGTAGCGGCCGGTGACTTGCCAGCCGATGTGATTCGCGTCGGCGAACACCAGGTTCATCGCAATGGCGCGGATTTCGCGGCTGGCATCCGAGGCTTTCTCGACACTCTGGGCGCGGGACAGGTCGAAGAGCGCGTCCAGGGTCCTGTCGTCGGTGAAGTTCGGCGTCTGCAAGGCCAGGCCGAAACCATTGGCCAGCGTGGTGCCCTGGGCGCTGTTGAGCAGCGGGCCATGGCGGGTTTCGTACACCGCTTCGCGAATCGGCCGCTGGCCTTTGACGAAATAGGTTTCGTTGCGCACGATCGCCGGCTGCCACTTCCCGGCGTTTTCGTAGGTAAGCCCGTTGCTCTGGCGCTTGATCTTCTCCAGGAACAGGTCCTGGTTGTCGCCCATCACGGACGTCATGCTCCACGCCACCTTGCCGTTGAAACCTCCAAGCACCATCGGCAGACCTGCGATGGTCACGCCGGATGCCTGATACTTCGGCGTGCGAATCTGCACGTAACTGAACAATGAAGGCACGCCCAGCGGGCCATGACTGTCACTGGCCAGCAGGCTCTTGCCGCTGCGGCTGCGGTGTGGAGCGATGGCCCAGTTGTTCGACGAAGTGGCGCCCAACAGGTTCAGGTCCGACAGTTGGCCCGTGGCTTTGCTGAGTTCGGCCAGCCCCGGTACTTGCCCGTTGAGCTTGAGGCCTTGCAGTTTTTCGCTTTCGGCGACCGGCAGTTTTTCGTCGGGAGCCGACGGCGTCAGCCACGCGAGTTTGTCGGTGGTAACGGTCTGGGCCAGTACCAGCGAGGAAATTTCTTCCGGCAGGTTGGTCGACTGGCTGAAGTTCAGCAGGCAGAAAATCAGCGCCGAATCCTCCGGCTGCCAGTACTCAGGCTTGTAGCCGGTGGCCGCCAGATCCGTCGGCAGTTTGTCGCGATAGCGGAACAGGTAGGCGTTGACCCCGCGCGCATAGACTTCGAAGAAACGCTTGAGGCGCGGTGAAGAAGCCTTGTACAGCTCGCCAGCATTTTTCTTCAGGTTGACCGCCCGCATGTAACGGTCGGCATCCAGCAGGTCCGCACCGTGCATCTCGGCCAAACGGCCCTGGGCCAGCAGGCGCAGGGTGACCATCTGGGTGATGCGGTCGCTGGCATGCACGTAACCGAGGGTGAACAGCGCGTCGTGGAAGCTGTTGCTTTCGATCAGCGGCATGCCCATGGCATTGCGGCGCACCGAAACGCTCTGCGCCAGGCCCTTGAGTGGTTGTACGCCGGAGGTCGGCGGGAGGGTGTCCTGGGCGTTGAAGTTCTGACAACCGGTCAGGCTCAACACACCGGCCACTGCTGCGGCAACGCCGAACCGGGGTAGAAAATGAGTAAGGGCTGGCGAGGCCATGGCAAAGCTCCTGCGGGGGTAGAGGCGGCGGCGCGCAATAAAGGCGCTACGTTAGTGAGCGGGAGGTGGCCGCGCAAGCGGGGTACAAGGTTATTTCAGGATTTGTCTGATAAACCGGAAAGATCGCAGTCTTGTCAGTCGCAATGGGGGATGTTGAAGTGCGAAACGCTCAACAATTCAAGAGAACAGTCGGCATGGAGCTCAAGGCAAACGCGGCACTGATCATCATCGATCAACAAAAGGGCATCCTGCACCCCAGACTTGGCCGCAGGAATAATCCAGAGGCCGAAGCGCGCATGCTGGACTTGCTTGGCCATTGGCGATGCACCGCTAGGCCGGTGATCCATGTGCAGCACCTGTCGCGCTCGGAGGACTCGGTGTTCTGGCCGCAGCAGTCGGGGGTGGAGTTTCAGGAACGGTTTGAGCCAATGGCCGGTGAACGCTTGATCCAGAAGCAGGTGCCGGATGCGTTTTGTTCGACGGGGCTGGAGGCGCAGTTGCGCGAGGCGGGGATCGGGCAGTTGATCATCGTCGGTGTCGCGACCCACAACTCGGTGGAGTCCACGGCGCGTACCGCGGGCAACCTGGGGTTTGATACGTGGGTGGCCGAGGATGCGTGCTTTACCTTCGACAAGGCTGATTTCTTTGGCCAAGCCCATAGCGCCGAAGTGGTGCATGCGATGTCGCTGGGGAATTTGCACGGTGAGTATGCGACGGTGGTCAGCACCGCATGTGTATTAACGGCTGACTGAAAAACCTGTAGGAGCGAGCTTGCTCGCGATGGTGTGTCAGCTACACAGATGTCGACTGACAGTCCATCGCGAGCAAGGGAACTGCATTCACAGCACAGATCTGCTCGCGAAGACGATTCAACAGGCGAAGCAAGTCTTCGCCCGAAGCATCAAGCGCCGTGGCACTTCTTGAATTTCTTGCCGTTGCCGCATGGGCACGGATCGTTGCGGCCGACGTCTTTCAGGGCATTGCGCACCGGTTCCTGGTGAGCGTGGCCGCAGTTCGGACCGTGGACATGGCCGTGGTCGTGATCATGGTGGTGATGGTCATGATCATGATCGTGATTGCAGTCAGGGCCGTGGACATGGGGTTGCTGGATCATCGGTGTTGCTCCGGAATTAAATCGGCGGCGATTATCACGCCATTGCGCGTCAGGTGCACGTAGTGGGTGATGAATATACCGGTTTCCAGTTCACCTTCCAGACGATAGGGAATGGGTTGATCGGATTTTTTCAGCAGTTTGGCCAGGTCACGGACCTTGGACCACAGGTTGGTGCGGATCGGTACCTTGAAGTAAGCGCTGTGCCTGGGGCTGATGGTGAACCAGTGTTCGTACTCGCCGTCGGCCAGCAGTATGTCGCCCAAGTGAACGCGGTACTCCAGACCGCGCACCGTCAGGTCGCTGTCGTTGGGGTTGTCGATGCGAAAATGCAGGAGGAATTTCTGTTCCAGCAGTTTGGCGTTGACCACCTCGATCTTCACCAGATGGACCTCGGGGTCCGGTAAGTCGTCGTCGAACCACGACGCACAGCCACCGAGTCCCAATGTCAGGAACAAGGTGAGCAGACAGAGTGCGCAGCGACGGATGATCATCGTGGTGTTTCTCCCTTGAGCCCCAGTCTAGACCCAAAGGATCGCAGCCTTCGACAGCTCCTGCGTGGTGGTCAGTCATTCCATGTACTAGCTGCTGAAGTACCCCGCACAACACTTCTTGAACTTCTGCCCACTCGCGCACGGGCAAGGGTCATTGCGCCCGAGTTTGAGTTGCACGGTCGGGTCGATGAAATACCAGCGCCCGGCGTTCTGTACGAACGATGAGCGCTCTCGATGACTGTGCTCGCCATTGCTGTCGTGCCAGCGCGCGGTGAAGGTCACGAAAGCGTGTTCAGGCTGGCCGCCCAGCACTTCGGAGCTTTCCACCTCAAGGCCCAGCCACGTACTTTGCGCGCTCCAGTCGCTGATCGATTGACGGTCCAGGCCGGCCTGTTGGGCGGGCAGGGTGGTGGCCACCAGATAGTCGACCAACCCCAACACATAGGCGCTGTAGCGTGAGCGCATCAAGGCTTGGGCGCACGGCGCCGGGTGTCCGGCATGGTAGTGACCGCAGCAGGCGTCGAGCAGGGTGCCGCTGCCGCAAGGGCAAATGGATGTACTCATTGCATTACCACCAGTATTTCCCGAAGTTTTCCGGATTGGCCCAGAAGCGCGAATTGAGCCAGTCGGGGACTTGTTTGTATTCAAGCAGATCGTAGGTAAACAGGGTCAGGACCTGTTCGTCCCGTTGGAAGCGTTCACTGGCTTGCAGGGCCAGGGAGAAAAAGTCGGTTTCCTGCCAGCCACAGGCCGGCAGATCCGCCAGCACCGCGATGCGGCTGGCGTTGAGGTTGCGGATGCCACCCAGCAGGTTCAGGCCGTCGCGCTTGGGCAGATGCTCCAGGCAATCGACCACCAGGGCCAGGTCGAAACGGCGGGCCGCCAACTCGTCGGGCAACGGCCCGGGGGCGGCGAAAGCGACGCAGCTGTCCGGGTGAGCGAGTTTGAAAGCCTCCAGTGCCGGGAACTCGCTGGCGCCGATCAACAACAGACGTGCTGGGGCATATCGGTCGAGTAGCGCGGCCAGTGCCTGTTGTGGCGTGCGTGAAGAAATACCTGCAGTCATCGAAGATCCTCAATCAGATCTGCCAAGACTAGCCTGCCCTTACGTTCGGGCCTAGAGCGCCTTGGCGACAAAAGCGCCGAGCTGCCGTTAATACGCAAATAAACAGCATGGCCTATTGCTGGCGGAGTTTAAAACTCGGGTCTTTACTACCTGAATCGGTTCTAAGCCGATCCTTCAGGAGAAAACTAGATGAGCATAGTTCGGACAGCATTACCCTTGGTTCTGCTAACCAGTGTCTTGACTGGTTGCGCAGGTTTGCAGAAAACCGACTGGCCGACCTGTGCGGCTGTTGGTGGTGTCGTGGGTGCGGGCCTCGGAGCGACCGAAAGCTCGGCATGGGCAGGGTATGGTGCTCTGCTCGTCGGCGGTACGGCAGCGGCTTATTGCTGGGTGCACGGTGATGGCGACGAAGACGGCGACGGTGTGCCGGATAGTCGTGACAAGTGCCCAGGCACGCCTAAAGGCGTTCAAGTCGATGCCAACGGTTGCCCACCACCTGCGCCTGTGGTCGAAGAAGCGGTTGTGGTCCAGGAAGAAACCATCGTCATTCGCGATGTCCACTTCCAGTTTGATAAAGCCACGCTTACCTCGTCCGACAAACTGGTACTCGACAAGATTGCCACTCGCCTGAAAGCCGAAGCCCCGACTGCTCAACTGACCGTAACCGGCCATACCGACAGCGTGGGTAGCGACGCCTACAACCAGAAACTGTCGGATAAACGCGCCCACTCGGTGGTTGAATACCTCATCGATCAAGGCGTACCTCGCAGCAACTTCGTGTCGGTTGTCGGTGCCGGTGAAAGCCAGCCGGTTGCAGACAACAAAACCGCTGACGGTCGTGCACAGAACCGCCGTACCGAAATCAAAATCCAGCGTTAGGCCCCCCTCGCATCCGCGCCTTGTGCAGTCGCGGATGCGGGTCTTTACTCCTGTGTAACCGGTATTGGCCGGGGACACAGGAGCTTTCAACATGATCGTTCTCACAAGGACCGTCTTGCCGGTTCTGCTACTTGGCAGCCTCTTGACCGGCTGCGCGACCCACAGCGATGGCACCGCCCCCCTCAATCAACGCACCTGGCCAATTTGCAGCCTCATCGGCGGTCTGGTCGGTGGTGGTCTGGGCGCAATCGAGAGTAGTGCCTGGGCCGCGGGTGGGGCGGCGCTGGGTATCTTGTCCGGCGGCTTGATCTGCTATGCCCAGGATGGCGACGAAGATGGCGACGGCGTTTTCGACCGACGCGACCGTTGCGCTGATACCCCTGCCAATACCCCGGTCGACCATCGCGGTTGCGTGGTGCCGCAGTACCCGGACAGCGTCCAGGTCGAGCCTGCGCAATCCGAAGTCATTACTCTGAGCGATGTACTGTTTGTCTTCAATCAATCCGAGCTGACCCCGACGGCGAAGAGTCAACTGGATGCGTTGATGAGCAAGTTCGAGGATGCCGATGTGGTCAGCATCAAGGTGGTCGGCCACACCGACAGTGTCGGTTCGGATGCCTATAACCAGGCCTTGTCGGAGCGGCGTGCCAGCAGCGTGGCGGAATACCTGTTGAGCCAGGGTGTGGCGCCGAACAAAATCACCAGCGAAGGCAGGGGCGAGAGCCAACCGATTGCCGACAACGAAACAGAAGAAGGCCGTGCGAAAAACCGTCGCGTGGAACTGCATATAAACCGCTGAGCCAAGAGATAGAGCCGTCGAGCGACTGGTGTGATCGCTGCGACGGCCGTTCGGCGGCCTCCATGAAGAATTTTCCGTTGCCCTCTGGCTTATCCCGCGTGGAAGCCGTTACTGTGCGCGCAAACAATAATTCTCATCGGGGGCGCGTATGAAAGTCATATGGGGACTGGGGCGATTACTGACCTTGCTGTTCTGGGCGGTAGTGCTGGTCAATCTGCTCACACCGTTTGTCTTTCCGCTGCACCCGTTGGTCAACCTGGCCGGCGGCCTGTTGGGGTTCATCCATCTCCTGGAAGCGTTGCTGTGCTATCGCAGCCTTCGAGGTCGCACCCATCCCTGGCTTGACCGCTTGAAGATCGTCTTTTTCGGCGTATTCCACCTGCAAACCATTCCAGCCCCCACCGCTTCGAAGGCTTCCCATGCGTAAACTCTGTCTGCTCGCCGCACTCATCAGCCCATTGGCCTGCGCACAGGTGGTGAGTGTCGAACCCAACTCGCTGATGCGCTTGCCCAACACCGCCAGCGCCCTGCAACTGGAACGCCTGGAAGTGGCCGATTACGGCACCTTGCTGATTCCTTCGAACGTCACCGAAGTCACCGTGGGTGAATTGCATCTGGGGCGTGAAGCGCGCATTGCCATCGTGCCGGGGGAACAGGCGCTGGCGCTGAAGGTCCGTCGCGCTGATTTGTCCGAAGGCAGCCAGATCACCTCCCGTGGCTCACCCGGGACCTACCAGAAGGCCGCTCGATCCGGGCGCAGCCTTGATTTGCAGATCAAGACACTGAACGCAGCGCAATTGACCGTTGATGCTCGCGGTGGTGCGGGTGCACCGGGGTTCGTTGGTCTTGATGGGGGTAACGGTCAGGAACCGGGCTGCACATGGGGTCAGGCCGGTCGCGGTGCTGATGGCAGTGATGGCAGCAACGGTCAGCCGGGAGCACCGGGGGCGCTGGTCAAACTGGCAGTGCCGCACGACTTCCCGGCAGACCGGATCAAGGTTCAGGTGGCTGGCGGTGCCGGTGGCCTGGCCGGCCTGGGCGGCAAACCGGGCGCAGGTGGCAAGGCCAAGGGCTGCCTGATTTACAAGGCCGATGGTGGCAAGAGCGGTAAACCCGGGGCTGATGGTCAGCCTGGGCCAGAAGGTGCCGCTGGTTCGGTGACGGTGCAGCGGTTGTAAGATGCGTCGAAAGCCCTGTGGCGAGGGGGCTTGCCCCCGTTGGGCCGCGAAGCGGCCCCATTTCCGGCATTCGCGAAGGTTAGTGGTGTCTGGTTTACGACTGCTTCGCAGCCGAACGGGGGCGAGCCCCCTCGCCACAAAAGTTCGGCAGAATCAAAGCATAGGCCGGGCCGCAGCAATCACCACCAAAGCCAACCCTACCAGCAGATTGATCCCCACCAACTTGCGGATCCGTCCCAGCACCGCTGCACCGGCTGGCCAATCCTGCTCGGCCACCGCGGTGCGCAGTTCCGGCAGCATCAGCGCCTGAATGCGGATGAACAGCGCGGTCATTACCACATACAAGCCCATCATTACCTGCACATAGCGCGGCGCGGCTTCAAAACCATTGAACTGCATGTGCAGCATGCCCACGCCGCTGACCGGCAATAGCACCACCGCCACCCAGACCCAGCGGAAAAAGCCTTGAAACACTTCTACCCACAGCTTCAGTCGGGCTGGGCCTTCAAGTGCCTTGATTGCGGCGGGGCGCAGGACCATCCAGGCGAAAAACATGCCGCCGACCCAGACCAGGGCCGCCAGTACGTGCAGGCTATAAATGAGGCTAAAAGGTGTCATTGGGTTACTCCGTTCTGCGCGGGATTCATTAGCGGGGTATGATAGCGACCGAACCGAACTACTGAAAATTTATCCAGCGTTTTTTGCGCCCGACAATCCATGATCAGCACTGAACTCAAAACCACGATCCAGGGCGCCTACTCGCGTTTTCTCGAAGCCAAGAGCCTCAAGCCGCGCTACGGCCAACGCCTGATGATCGCCGAAGTCGCCAAGGTCCTGGGTGACATCGACACCGACGACGAAGGCCGGCGCAGTGGCGACCCCGCGATTGTCGCGGTGGAAGCCGGCACCGGTACCGGCAAGACCGTGGCCTACAGCCTGGCGGCGATTCCCACGGCGAAGGCCGCCGGCAAGCGCCTGGTGATCGCCACGGCCACCGTGGCCCTGCAAGAGCAGATCGTCTACAAGGACTTGCCTGACCTGATGCGCAACAGCGGGCTGAATTTCAGCTTCGCCCTGGCCAAGGGACGCGGGCGCTACATGTGCCTGTCCAAGCTCGACATGTTGCTCCAGGAAGGCCACGCGCAGACCGCCACCGCTCAGTTGTTCGAAGAAGAAGGTTTCAAGATCGAGGTCGACGAGGCCAGTCAGAAGCTGTTCACCAGCATGATCGAAAAACTCGCCGGCAATAAGTGGGACGGCGACCGCGACAGTTGGTCCACCGCCCTGGAAGACGCCGACTGGGCGCGCCTGACCACCGATCACAGCCAGTGCACCAACCGTCATTGCCCGAACTTCGGCCAGTGCGCCTTCTACAAGGCCCGCGAAGGCATGGGCAAGGTCGACGTGATCGTCACTAACCACGACATGGTACTGGCCGACCTGGCCCTGGGCGGCGGCGCCGTGCTGCCGGACCCGCGCGACACCATCTACGTGTTCGACGAAGGCCATCACCTGCCGGACAAGGCCATCGGCCACTTCGCCCATTACACGCGCCTGCGCTCCACCGCCGACTGGCTGGAAACCACCGCCAAGAACCTCACCAAACTTCTGGCCCAGCATCCATTGCCGGGGGACCTGGGCAAGTTGATCGAGCAGGTGCCGGAACTGGCGCGGGAGATCAAGACCCAGCAGCAGTTCATGTTCACCGCGTGCGAGCAGATTGCCGATTTCAAGCCCGGCGAAGACGTCGAAGGCCGCGAGCGCCCGCGTCACCGATTCGTCGGCGGGGTGATTCCCGAGCACATGCGTGAAATGGGCATCGAGCTGAAGAAAGGCTTCGCACGGCTGACCGATCTGTTCACCCGCCTGACCGAGTTGCTCAAGGAGGGCATGGACGGCGAGGTCAACATTGGCATCGCCAGCAACCAGGCCGAGGAGTGGTATCCGCTGTTCGGCAGCCTGTTGTCGCGTTCTTCCGGCAACTGGGAGTTGTGGACCGCCTTCACCGTCGAAGACCCGGAAGACAACCCGCCCATGGCGCGCTGGCTGACCCTGGCCGAAAGCGGCTCGCTGTTCGATATCGAGGTCAATGCAAGCCCCATCCTCGCGGCGGAAATGCTCCGGCGCAACCTGTGGAACGTGGCGTATGGCTGCCTGGTGACGTCGGCGACCTTGACGGCCCTCGGCACCTTCGATCGCTTTCGCATGCGCGCTGGCCTGCCGAAAAAAGCCGTGACCGCCGTGGTCCCAAGCCCCTTTCATCATGCCGACGCCGGTGTGTTGCGGGTGCCGAACCTGAACGCCGATCCCCGTGATGCAGCGGCGCATACCGCCGCGATCATTCGTGATTTGCCTGAGCTGGTCGAAGGCTCGCGGGGCACGCTGGTGCTGTTTTCCTCGCGCAAACAGATGCAGGACGTGTTCGACGGCCTGGACCGCGACTGGCGCAAGCAAGTGTTCATCCAGGGCAACCTGTCGAAACAGGAAACCCTGAACAAGCACAAGGCGCGGGTAGATGGCGGCGATTCCAGCGTGTTGTTCGGCCTGGCGAGCTTCGCCGAAGGGGTCGACTTGCCCGGCGCCTATTGCGAGCACGTGGTCATTGCCAAGATTCCTTTCTCGGTACCCGATGATCCGGTCGAAGCGGCGCTGGCCGAATGGATCGAAGCCAGGGGCGGTAATCCGTTCATGGAAATCTCCGTGCCGGACGCCTCGCTGAAACTGGTCCAGGCCTGCGGTCGCTTGCTGCGCACCGAAGAAGACCGCGGCACCATCACCTTGCTCGACCGGCGCCTGGTGACCCAGCGCTATGGCAAAGCCATCCTCAACGCGTTGCCGCCGTTCCGTCGAGAAATTTCCTGAAGCACCGGTGGGCAGTTTTGCCCGCCGCGTTGTCTATCTCTCTGCCATCGCTTTTCCACTGGCCCATTGAAGGTCGTTAGGGAGAATTTCGTTCTCATGATTTGCCGTTCGTTGCCTGCTGTTTTTACCCTGCTGTTCGCAACACCGCTGTTGGCAGCCCCCGCCAGCCAGCAGACGCTGTTCAACTTTGTGCGCCCCGCCGACGTGGTCCAGGTGGCGACTCAGGACGCCAGCCTGCCGCAATCCAACGCCGAGCAAACCCCCGAGGGCGAAGTGCTGCGCCGGGTGACGTTCAACCCGGTTGCCCGGCCGACGTTGCGCCTGACCCCGCAAAGCGGCGCCTGGGACTGGTCGCAGTCGGGCGTCATGAGCCTGCGGATCCAGAGCGCCATGAACTGGGCCTTGACCCTTTACGTGACCATCCAGAGCAACGACGGCAAGACACTGGTCAGCCGCGTCGATCTGCCGGCGGGGCCTGCGCAAACCCTGTTGGTGCCTTTGCAAGCGACATCACCGCTGAGCCAGGGCATGAAGGCTGGCCCGCCGATGCCGATGACCGTTGAGGGGCAGCGAGTGTTGCTGGCCAGCAGCGCCGGTGAGCTGGATCGCAGCCGGGTGGTGTCGGTGAGCCTGTCGATGGACCAGCCCAAAGCCGCGCAAAGCATCCTGCTGGAGCGCTTTGGTGTGCAGGACGGTGAGTCGCTAACCCAAGCCGTGTATGGCGGGTTGGTGGATGCCTACGGCCAGTCGACCCGAAACAAATGGCCGGAAAAAATCAGCAGTGACGAACAACTGAAAAGCACCGCCAGCAAGGAGCAGCAGCAACTGAAAACCTGGCTGGCCGAGCGCGAGAAGTCCTCCCTGGACAAGTTCGGTGGTTTGACCAAAGGCCCGTCCTTCAAGGCCAGTGGCTTTTTCCGCACCGAGAAACGCGATGGACGCTGGTATCTGGTGACGCCGCAAGGCCATCCGTTTTACTCGCTCGGGGTTAACACCGTCGCTGCAGACGTCAACCCGACCTACATTGCCGGTCGTGAGTGGATGTTCGAATCCCTGCCCAAAGCAGATGACGCACTCGCCAGCCACTACGGCGAAGGCGACAACCGTGGCGGCAACGGTGCCGATCAAGGGCGTGGCTACAATGCCGGTCGCTGGTACGACTTCTACGGTGCCAACCTGCAACGCCTGTATGGCGACCCGTGTGTGAAGGGCAGCGATATCAAGGCGGGCGTCGCTGCGGCGGCCAAGGCGGATGCAGTTGAGGCGACCGCGGCCATGGCGGCGGAGCAACCTGTAGTGCCTGCAACTGCCGAGTCTGGTGTCGCCGAAGCGGCCAGGACTGAAGCGACGGTAGCGAAAGCCGCCGAGCAAAAACCCGTCGAACCGTGCAAGCCGCTGTTCGACGAGCAGCGTTGGGCCAGTCACACCCTTGATCGCTTGCAGGCCTGGGGCTTCAACACCATTGGCAACTGGAGCGCACCCGTATTGGGCGACGCTGATCGCGTGCCCTACACCTTGCCGCTGTCGATCGTCGGCGACTACGCCAGCATCAGCACCGGTACCGACTGGTGGGGCGGCATGCCCGACCCCTTTGACCCGCGTTTCGCGATGGCCACCGAACGTGCCGTGGCCATTGCCGCCCGCGATCATCGTGACGATCCGTGGTTGATCGGTTACTACGCCGACAACGAACTGGCCTGGGCCGGTCCCGGGGATGACCCGAAAGCCCGGTATGCCTTGGCCTACGGCACCTTGAAAATGACCACCGACGTGCCGGCCAAGCGCGCATTCCTCAAGCAGCTGCGTGACAAGTACCGCAATCAGGCTGGCTTGTCGAAAGCCTGGGGCATCGATCTGGCGGCCTGGGAACTGATGGAAGATCCGGGATTCGTGCCGCCGTTGCCAAGCGCCGAGCACCCGGAAATCGAAGCCGACTTCAAATACTTCCAGAAGGTCTTTGCCGACACTTACTTCAAGACCATCTCCGACTCGCTCAAGTGGCACGCGCCGAACCAGCTATTGCTCGGCGGCCGTTTCGCCATCAGCACGCCGGAGGCCGTGGAGTCCTGCGCCCAGTATTGCGACGTGTTGAGCTTCAACATGTACACCTTGCAACCCCAGGATGGTTACGACTTCGCCAGGCTGCGCAGTCTCGACAAACCGGTACTGATCACCGAGTTCAATTTCGGCTCGGCTGATCGTGGCCCGTTCTGGGGCGGCGTTACGCCTTTGGTGAAGGAGGAAGACCGCGGTCCGGCGTACGCCAACTTCCTCAAGCAGGCATTGAGCGAGCCGTCGATTGTTGGCGTGCATTGGTTCCAGTACCTCGATCAACCGGTCACCGGGCGCCTGCTTGACGGCGAAAACGGTCACTTCGGGTTGGTGGGCATCACTGATCTGCCGTTCCAGGGTTTTGTCGACAGCGTGCGCAAAAGCAACCTGGCGACAGTCGAGCAATTGGGCAAAGAGGCCGAGAAGGCTGCGGCCGCCGCCGACAAAGCCAGCCACGACGCTGAGGGCGGCCGCAAGGCCGAGGCCGGCAAGGGGCCGGGGAAGGGCGCTGGCGGGCACTCCGGGAATGGTCACTGAGCCCTGACACCGCGTTATCGTTCTTCGCGAGCAAGCCCGCTCCCACAGGAGGATGCATTCCAATGTGGGAGCGGGCTTGCTCGCGAAGGCGTCATCAGCATCTCCACTGCATTTCAAGTTGATGGCAGAGCGACCGCCCGGCCCAACCCTGTTCCCAAAACCCTCAAGGGCTGGAACAATGCCCGCCACTTTGTAGAGCGTTAATCCGGGGAGTTGCGGGTGCAGATTCAGGGTCATTACGAGCTTAAGTTCGAAGCGGTGCGAGAGGCGTTCGCGGCGCTGTTCGACGATCCCCAGGAACGTGGCGCAGCGTTGTGCATTCAGGTCGGCGGCGAAACCGTCCTCGATCTGTGGGCCGGCACTGCCGACAAGGACGGGACCGAGGCCTGGCACAGCGACACCATCGCCAATCTGTTCTCCTGCACCAAGACCTTTACCGCCGTCACCGCGCTGCAATTGGTGGCTGAAGGCAAGCTGCAACTGGATGCCCCGGTCGCGCGCTACTGGCCCGAATTTGCCGCTGCCGGCAAAGAGTCCGTCACCTTGCGTCAACTGCTCTGCCATCAGGCCGGCCTTCCGGCATTGCGCGAGTTACTGGCCCCCGAAGCCCTTTACGACTGGCAAACCATGGTCGACGCCCTGGCCGCCGAAACGCCGTGGTGGACGCCGGGCGAAGGCCACGGTTACGCGGCGATCACCTATGGCTGGCTGATCGGCGAATTGCTGCGCCGTGCCGACGGTCGTGGGCCGGGTGAATCCATTGTCGCGCGGGTCGCCAAACCGTTGGGGCTGGACTTCCATGTGGGCCTGGCCGACGAGGAGTTCCATCGCGTGGCCCACATTGCGCGGGGCAAGGGCAGTGTCGGCGATGCCGCCGCCCAGCGCCTGCTGCAAGTGACCATGCGTGAGCCAGCGGCCATGACGACCCGGGCGTTCACCAACCCTCCGTCGATCATGACCAGCACCAACAAGCCCGAGTGGCGACGCATGCAACAGCCAGCCGCCAATGGCCATGGAAATGCCCGCAGCCTGGCCGGGTTCTACGCCGGCCTGCTCGACGGCAGCCTGCTGGAAAGCGAAATGCTCAATGAGCTGACCCGCGAGCACAGCCTCGGCGAGGACAAGACCTTACTGACCCGGACCCGTTTCGGTCTGGGCTGCATGCTCGATCAACCGGACGTTGCCAATGCCACCTTTGGCCTTGGCCCGCGGGCGTTTGGTCATCCGGGTGCCGGCGGCTCCATCGGTTTTGCCGACCCGGAGCACGACGTGGCTTTCGGATTTGTGACAAATACCCTGGGGCCGTACGTCTTGATGGACCCGCGTGCGCAAAAGCTGGTGCGGGTTCTGGCCACTTGTCTGTAAAAGCGGTTATCGGGTTCCAGGGCTGGAACCCGATAGCCTTTTCAGTTTCAAAGCGTCAGTTTGTGCGGGCCGCTGTGGCCAGATTTTTTTGACTTCATTCTTGTGGATATCCAATGTCATCCAATAAAACCCTCGCCTTGGCCCTGTGCTTTGCTATTACCGGTTGCGCACAGACTCCACAGAGAGATGCGACAGCCCCCGTTGCCAAGACTGAAAGTGGCAGCCATTGGTACTGGCCATTCGGTTCCGACGAGAGCGCCGGTAAGCCTGCGGCCAAGCCGGAGGTGAAACCTGAAGTCAAACCCGTTGCGGTGGCCAAGGCCGAAACCGATAGCGGCAGCAAGTGGTGGTGGCCGTTCGGCGGCAGCAAGCAGAGCGCCGCCAAGGCTGTGCCGATGCCCGACCCGAAAGTCACCCAGGCCTGGCTTGACGACTATGAACCGCGCCTGCGGGAGGCGGTCAAGGGCAGTAACCTGCAACTCGAGCGCCGCGAAAACGTGCTGGTGGTGACTGCGCCGGTCGAAGGCTCGTTCAATCCTGACCGTCCGGCCATGCTGCTGCCGGTCACACTCGGTCCGTTGACCCGCGTTGCCAAAATCCTTGAAGCCGATCCAAAGACCGCTGTGTTGATCCTCGGCCACAGCGATACGTCCGGCGCTGCACCTGCCAACGTCAAACTGAGCCAGGAGCGTGCCCAGGCCGTTGCGGCGATTTTCCGTCTCAGTGGTTTGCAGCGTGATCGCCTGATGCTGCGTGGTCTGGGCGGTGATGCGCCGCGCGCCGCCAACGACAGCGTGGAAGGGCGTGCGTTGAACCGCCGCGTGGAGCTGCTGGTGACCCCGCAAAACACCATGGCCGCACTGCTGAGCAAGTACAATATGCCGGCGCCGGCCCCTGTGACCAAGGTCACTGCTGCTGAGGTCAAGCCGGTCGCCAAGCCTGTGACACCGGCCCCGGCGGCTAAAAAGGCTGCTGTTCCAGCGGCGAAAAAAGCCCCCGCGAAAAAAGCACCGGCCAAGAAAACACCTGCGAAAACCGCAACGCCGGCGAAAAAGACCACGCCAGCCAAAGCCTCCGCGGCTGACAAGAAAGGCGCAGCCACCGATACTTCAAAGCAGTGATTCGTTAACCAAAAGGAATGCGCCATGACCCAGGGCCTGGCTGATATGCGTCGTGACTACACCCGTGATGGCTTGACCGAGGCACAAGCCCCGGCCGAGCCGTTTGCGTTGTTCCACCAATGGTTCGCCGACGCGGTGAAAACCGAACAGGTGCCGGTGGAAGCCAACGCCATGACCCTGGCCACCGTTGACCAGGACGGTCGACCGCACTGTCGCATTCTGTTGCTCAAGGGCCTGGACGAGCAGGGCTTCACCTTTTTCACCAACTACGACAGCGCCAAGGGCCAGCAACTGGCCGCGAATCCGTATGCGGCCATGACGTTTTTCTGGCCGGCGCTGGAGCGCCAGGTGCGCATCGAAGGGCGGGTGGTGAAGGTGACGCCTGAAGAGTCCGACGCCTACTATCAGGTCCGTCCACTGGGCAGTCGCCTGGGAGCCTGGGCGTCGCCGCAGAGCCAGGTGATCGCCGATCGTAGCGAGCTCGAAGCGCTGCTCAAGGACACCGAGCAACGTTTCAGCGACACCCAGCCCCATTGCCCGGAACACTGGGGTGGTTATCGCCTGCTGCCGGAACGCATCGAATTCTGGCAGGGTCGCCCAAGCCGCCTGCACGACCGCCTCAATTACCGCCAGCAGGGCGCCGACTGGATTCTTGAACGTCTGGCACCCTGAGCAGTCTACCGATCGGGATAGCCTGCCGCAGCGGCCTCCAGCCACTTCGGCAGGTCTCGACGCTTGATCTTCTGCGCCTGAGCACTCGCCAATCGTTCGAGCATGAAGGCTTTTTTCTGCTCGTCCTTGCCCGCCAGCGCTAGCGCCAGGTCGCGGTCCATCCAGCGTTTGATCCGCACGTACAGCCACCAATGGAAGTACAAACCGGCAACAGTCGTGACGACGATGATAAAGTAATCCATGGGAATCCTTGGCCAGTGGGGCAGCTTTGCGAATTTGCCGCTACTGTGTGAGTTCGTGGAGGCGCCTTAACGGAGCCTGAATCAAACCAATTTTACCCGGGCGATGCCGTGACAGGCGTCAAGCAGCGGAGTTTAATGAACAACTGTTTTTTTGGAGTTGATGCTATGCGTAAGTCTGTTCTGCTGGTTGCTTCCTTTTCCACGATGGCGATGTTGCTCACTGGTTGCCAATCGAGCCTGACCGGTGACTCCTACTCCCGTGACGAGGCGCGTCGCGTGCAGACCGTTCGCATGGGCACCATCGAAGCATTGCGCCCGGTGAAAATCGAAGGCACCAAAACCCCGATCGGCGGCGCTGCAGGTGCAGTGGTCGGCGGCGTTGGCGGCAGTGCCATCGGTGGCGGCAAAGGCAGCGTCGTTGCAGCGGTTATCGGTGCCGTGGCCGGTGGCCTGCTCGGTTCAGCGGCTGAAGAAGGCCTGACCCGCACCCAGGGCGTGGAAATCACCGTGCGCGAAGACGATGGCAGCATGCGCGCCTACGTTCAGGAAGTTCAGCCGAACGAAGTGTTCCGTGTCGGCGAACGTGTGCGCATCGCCAGTGTGAATGGCACCAGCCGCGTTTCGCACTAAGCGCAAACACCGGCTAAACAAAAAACCCGATCAGGTGACTGATCGGGTTTTTTGTTTTTCAGCAGGTGAGTCCTGATTGATGCCGGCCGTTATGGCGGTTTATCAGGAAGCCAGCGCGCTGTTCTTGCGGCTCGCCATCGCCGTCACCACATAACCGATCAGCGCAGCCAGAATCGAACCGGTCAAGATCCCCATGCGGTCCATCCCGGCGAAATCACTCACGCCTGGCTCGAAGGCCAGCGAGCCGACAAACAGGCTCATCGTGAAACCGATGCCGCAGAGAATCGCCACGCCCAGTATCTGGCCCCAATTGGCACCTTGGGGCAGGGCGGCGATACCGGTTTTCACGGCCAGCCAGGTCAGGCCGAAGACACCGACGGTCTTGCCCAGCAGCAGCCCGATGGCGATGCCCATGGGGACGTGGTGAGTGAAGCTCTCGACGGTGACACCGCTCAGGGACAGGCCGGCGTTGGCAAAGGCGAACAGTGGCAGGATGCCGTAGGCGACCCACGGGTGCAGGGCATGCTCCAGGGCAAGCAGTGGCGAAGGTTCGGCATTTTTCGTGCGCAACGGAATGCAGAATGCCAGGGTCACGCCGGCCAGGGTGGCGTGGACACCGCTCTTGAGCACGCAGACCCAGAGGATCAGTCCAATGATCATGTACGGCCCGAGCTTGACCACGCCAAGCCGGTTCATCCCGATCAGCGCCGCAATACAGGTCGCGGCCAGCGCCAGAGACAGGGTCGACAGCGCGCCGGAATAGAAGATCGCAATGATGATGATCGCGCCAAGGTCGTCGATGATCGCCAGGGTCATCAGGAACAGTTTCAGCGATACCGGAACCCGTTTGCCCAGCAGCGCCAGTACGCCAAGGGCGAAGGCGATGTCGGTGGCGGTCGGGATTGCCCAGCCGTTCAGGGCGGCTGGCGTGTCGCGATTGAGGTACCAGTAGATCAGCGCCGGCACCACCATGCCACCAATGGCGGCGGCACCGGGCAGGACGATCTGCGACGGTTTGGACAACTGGCCGTCGAGGACTTCGCGCTTCACTTCCAGGCCGATCAGCAGGAAGAACAGCGCCATCAGGCCGTCGTTGATCCACAGCAGCAAGGGCTTGGCGATTTTCAGTGCGCCGATCTGGGCCACCACGGGGGTGTCCAGCAGGCCGTTGTACAGCCACGACAGCGGCGAGTTGTTGATGATCAGAGCCAGAACGGCAGCGGCGATCAGTAACAGACCGCTGGCAGCTTCCAACTGAAAGAAACGCGTGAAAGTGCTACGCAGAGGCAAGGTCGCTCTCCATCCATGAATTCAATAGGTGTTACACCCTAACAAGTACCGTTAGTTGTTAAAACAAAAGTTATATTCTTTTTTGTTATATGCCGTTACAGAGTGATCCCTCGGCACCGACCTGAGCCTAGCAGTTGCCGGGCGTATTGGATTTCATCTGTACCTGTGCTGGATGCAGGATTTTTCCTAAGCTTGTTGGATCAGCCTTGTCAAAAGGCCGACTCCTGCCCGATACAACGAGAAAACCATCATGAGCGACAACCGACAGTGGTCCCGCGAAGCGATCCGGATCATCGAAGCCGATTTCCAGCGCAGCGCCGACACCCACTTGATCCCCTTGCCGCTGCCGGGTTTTCCAGGCATCGAGTTGTATTTCAAGGATGAGTCCAGCCACCCCACGGGCAGCCTCAAGCACCGTCTGGCCCGTTCGCTGTTTCTGTATGCGCTGTGTAACGGCTGGCTCAAGCCCGGTGCGCCGGTGATTGAGGCATCCAGCGGTTCGACGGCGATTTCCGAAGCGTACTTCGCGCGCATGCTGGGCTTGCCGTTCATTGCGGTGATGCCGGCGACCACGTCCAAGGAGAAGATTGCGCAGATCGCCTTCTACGGTGGCCAAAGCCACCTGGTGGACGATCCGACCCAGATCTACGCCGAGTCCGAGCGCCTGGCCCGTGAGCACGACGGGCACTTCATCGACCAGTTCACCTACGCCGAGCGCGCCACCGACTGGCGGGCGAACAACAACATTGCCGAGTCGATCTTTCAGCAGATGCGTTTCGAGCAGCATCCCGAACCGAGTTGGCTGATTTCCAGCCCCGGTACCGGCGGCACCACGGCCACCCTGGGCCGATATGTGCGTTATCGCCAGCATGGCACCCGCGTGCTGTGTGCCGATGCCGAGCGTTCGGTGTTCTTCGATTACTACCAGACCGGCGATGCCAGCCTGCGACTGGACCACGGCTCGCGTATCGAAGGCATCGGCCGGCCGCGCGTGGAAGCGTCGTTTCTGCCCAAGGTGATCGACGCGATGGTCAAGGTGCCGGATGCCTTGTCGCTGGCGGCCATGCACTACCTGGCGGAGCGTCTGGGACGGCATGTGGGCGGGTCGAGCGGGACCAACCTGATCGGCGCACTGATGGCCGCCCAGCACATGAAGGCGGCAGGGGAGACGGGGTCGATGGTGGCGATTCTGTGTGACGGCGGCGAGCGCTATGCCACGACCTATTACGATCAGGGCTGGCTCAAGGCTCAGGGGTATGAGCTGAGTGGTTTGATGGCTGCGGTGGCAGCGACGGTGGAGCGGGGTGAGCCGTTGCCGGACTCGGTTTTGCGCTCCAATATCTGACACACCGAAGATCAAATGTGGGAGCGGGCTTGCTCGCGAAGACGGTTTCACATCCAACATATGCATTGGCTGATCCACCGCTTTCGCGAGCAAGCCCGCTCCCACATTAGAGTGTTATCAGGCCTCGAGACCGAGGATATCCCGGGCCACCGCTTCAGCAATGCGAATCCCGTCAACACCCGCCGACAGAATCCCGCCCGCATAACCGGCCCCTTCACCGGCCGGGAACAAGCCCTTCACGTTCAGGCTCTGCAGCGACTCGTTACGGGTAATGCGCAGCGGCGACGAGGTGCGGGTCTCGATCCCGGTCAGCACTGCGTCGTGCAGCGAGTAACCACGAATCTGCTTCTCGAATGCCGGCAAGGCTTCGCGAATTGCTTCGATGGCGAATGCCGGTAGTGCCAGCGCCAGATCACCCAGGGCAACGCCCGGCTTGTAGGATGGCTCGACGCTGCCCAGTTCGGTAGACGGTTTGCCCGCGATAAAATCGCCGACCAGTTGCGCCGGGGCTTCGTAGTTGCTGCCGCCCAGCACGAATGCGTGGGACTCCAGGCGTTCCTGCAGCTCGATACCGGCCAGCGGGCCGCCCGGATAATCGACTTCCGGCGTGATGCCGACGACGATGCCGGAGTTGGCATTGCGCTCGTTACGCGAGTACTGGCTCATGCCATTGGTGACCACGCGGTTTGGCTCGGAAGTCGCCGCCACCACGGTGCCGCCCGGGCACATGCAGAAGCTGTAGACCGAACGGCCGTTCTTGGCGTGGTGCACCAGTTTGTAGTCGGCGGCGCCCAGTTTCGGGTGGCCGGCGTACTTGCCCAGGCGCGCACGGTCGATCAGCGACTGCGGGTGCTCGATGCGGAAACCCACCGAGAACGGCTTGGCTTCCATGAACACGCCACGGCCGTGAAGCATGCGGAAAGTGTCGCGGGCGCTGTGGCCGAGGGCCAGGATCACGTGTTTGGAGTGGATCTGTTCGCCGCCATTGAGTTCGACGCCGACCAGTTGGCCGTCTTCGATCAACACGTCGGTGACGCGCTGCTGGAAGCGCACTTCACCGCCCAGGGCGCGAATCTGCTCACGCATGTTTTCCACCACGCCGGTCAGACGGAACGTACCGATGTGCGGTTTGCTGACGTAGAGGATTTCTTCCGGAGCACCGGCCTTGACGAATTCGTGCAGGACTTTACGGCCGAGGAATTTCGGGTCCTTGATCTGGCTGTAGAGCTTGCCGTCGGAGAACGTCCCCGCGCCGCCTTCACCGAACTGCACGTTGGATTCCGGGTTGAGCACGCTTTTGCGCCACAGGCCCCAGGTGTCCTTGGTGCGCTGGCGTACTTCGGTGCCGCGCTCGAGGATGATCGGCTTGAAGCCCATTTGCGCCAGCAGTAGCCCGGCGAAAATCCCGCACGGGCCGAAGCCGACGACGATCGGCCGCACACTCAGATCGGCCGGCGCCTGGCCGACTTCCTTGTAGCTGACATCCGGCGCCACGTTGACGTTACGGTCATCGGCAAACTTGTGCAGTACCGCCGCCTCATCGCGAACTTCAAGGTCGATGGTGTAGATGAAGCACAGTTCGGAGGACTTTTTGCGCGCATCGTAGCTGCGCTTGAACAAGGTGAAATCGAGCAGGTCATCGCTGGCAAGCCCTAAGCGCTGCACGATGGCAGGGCGCAGGTCTTCTTCGGGATGGTCGATCGGCAACTTGAGTTCGGTGATTCGTAACATGGCGGGATCCGGTTCGCGGGGCGCACAACTGCGCCAGGGCGTTTGAAACCCGCGATTATAAGCCTCAAAGGCGCAGGCCCGTGAGGCTTAAACGATCAGTCGTCGCGCGATCCGCCGAAATACCCGCAGCCGCGCTGTACCTGACCGTCGATGCGCAGCTCGGCACTCATGTGCTGGATGCTGCCGGTGCTGCTGTCGACGCAACGTTGCGGTGCAACCCACAGTTCGATGTGCTGGTTGTTGGCTTCGGTGCTGAGGTTGAAACGGCCATCGCCCAATTGCTCCTCGACGTAAGGCACGGCCAACGGCGGCTGGCCGGCCCGGTCGAGGACCATGCCTTTGCCGCTGACTTTCACGCTCCACTCCGGGGTGTGGCCGGCGGCGCGCAGGATCAGCAGCTTGAAATTCGGATCGTCGCACGCGGTGCCCGAGCGCTCGACGCGGTACAACTGCTCCAGATCGAGCTGGCCGTCACCACCGCCGCCGGCCACAACCCGCCCGCGCACGTCGGCAAACAGCTTGCCCTGCTTGTCCACCAGGTTTGCGGCCTGCTGCAGGACGCTGGTACCGCCCGTGTCGTTGACCACGTAGCGGTTTGTCTGGTTGCACGGCTGGAACAGCAGTTTGCCGTCCGCCGCGGTCAACTGGCCTTGCATGCGTGTCTGGCCGACATGGGAGGCGTTCTGCCGCTCACCCTCGAACAACTGGCAAGCGGCGAACAGCGGAAGCAGGGCAACGAGGACTAAGGAACGGGCAACACGCATCTTGGGGTCTCCTGACAGGTGCCGCCACGTTACTCAGGCTGACCGTTCATCACAAGGCTGGAGTTGGTCACAGGCAAAGTAGAGGGTGATTTCCGGCAACATCTTGTGAATTATTCCGATGTCGAGTATCAGGATGCCGAAGGTAAGCTGCCGCGTTTTTGCAGGGGCAGATATGAAGAACGCAATGGGCTGGAAGATCTGGTTGTTTTCAATTGTGATGACGGGGGCCACGGGCAGTCAGGCTGCCGAGATCAATTTGTCTTCGGCAATCGACTTCACCCGAATGGAGTTGCTATTGAAGGACAACGACAGACTTCATTCGGCGTTTGAAATGAATGTCACGCTCAGTCCTGAAGCAACTGAGCGTATGCAGCGCATTACACGCGAGTCAATAGGCCAGAAATTGACGCTATCGATCAATGGTTGGAAGGTTTCTACGGCGACAGTGCAATCGGTCTTGGGCTCGCAGTTCAGGGTGTCCATCCCGAAAGCCATCGCCAAAGACCTCTTGCCCACGTTGGTTGATTGAGCTTGAGCCGGTTCAGCCTACGTGAAAGATCTGACCCGTTTGCAGGCCCTCCACACTCTTGGCGTAGGCCAAGGCCACATCCGCCGCAGGAACCGGCTTGAAGCCACGGAAGTACGGCGCGTATTTGCCCATGGCTTCGACCAGGACGTTCGGGCTGATCGAGTTCACCCGCAGGCCGCGCGGTAGCTCGATGGCGGCGGCGCGGACAAAGCTGTCCAGTGCACCGTTGACCAGCGCCGCCGAGGCGCCACTGCGAATCGGGTCGTGGCTGAGCACGCCGGTGGTGAAGGTGAACGAAGCGCCGTCATTGGCGAAGTCGCGGCCGATCAGCAGCAAATTGACCTGGCCCATGAGCTTGTCTTTCAGGCCCAGGGCAAAGCTCTCTTCGGTCATTTCGTTGAGCGGTGCGAAGGTCACGTTACCGGCCGCGCACACCAGTGCATCGAATTTGCCGGTCTGCTCGAACAGCTTGCGAATCGAGGTGCTGTCACTGATGTCCACCTGAAAGTCGCCGCTGGTGCGACCGATGCGGATGATTTCGTGGCGTTGCGACAGTTCCTTGTCGACTGCCGAACCGATGGTGCCGCCTGCGCCGATCAAAAGAATTTTCATGGGGGCTGATCCTCGTATGGGTTGAACGAGGTTTCAGTTTAGGGTGGTTTTTTCTCCGGATAAGCGCACTAATAGGCAACCTTTGGTTTTCAAATGGAAACAATCCATGAGCGAGATGGATGACCTGGCGGCGTTCGCGGTGTTGATCGAGGCGGGGAGTTTTACCCTGGCGGCGCAGCAGCTTGGTTGCAGCAAAGGCCAGCTGTCCAAGCGCATCAGCCAGTTGGAAGCGCAGTTTTCCGTGGTGTTGTTGCAACGTACCACCCGCCGCTTGAGCCTGACCGCCGCCGGTGCTGCGTTGTTGCCCCAGGCCCAGGCGCTGGTAGTGCAAGTCGAGCGGGCCCGCCAGGCCCTGGCGCGCCTGAAGGACGACATGGCCGGCCCGGTGCGGATGACGGTACCGGTGTCGCTCGGGGAAACCTTCTTCGATGGCCTGTTGCTGGAGTTCTCGGCCAGGTATCCCCAGGTGCAGATCGAGCTGGAGCTCAACAACAGCTACCGCGACCTGTCTCGCGACGGCTTCGATCTGGCGATTCGTTCCGACGTGGCCATTGACCAGCGACTGGTGGCGCGTCCACTGTTGGCGTGGCAAGAACTGACCTGTGCCAGCCCGGCTTATCTGGAGCAATACGGTGAACCGCAAACTCCCCAGGCGCTGGCCGAGCATCGCTGCCTGCTCAACAGTCATTACAGCGGCCGCGAAGAGTGGCTGTATCACCAGCAGCACGAGTTGTTGCGGGTGCGAGTGTCGGGGCCGTTCGCCAGCAACCACTACAACCTGTTGAAGAAAGCCGCACTGGTCGGCGCCGGCATTGCGCGCCTGCCATCCTACTGTTTGCCAACAGAGCTGGCGGACGGGCGCTTGCGATGGCTGCTGCGCGATTATCAGACCCGCAGCATGCCGATGTACCTGGTGCATCCATATCAGGGCGGTTTGCCCAAGCGCACGCAGGTACTGGCGGATTATTTGATCGGGTGGTTCAAGCGCAGTGGGGAGGTGCTGGATCGGCTGTGAATGTCCTGTGGGAGCGAGCCGGCTCGCGATGGACGTTAACGATGATGAGGGCTGTCTGAATGAACGTGGCGCCCTCCAGTTTTTCGCGAGCAAGCTCGCTCCTACAGAAGAGGGTCTGTGTAGCTATAGGGGGGCATAAAAAAACGGCCCGCGAAGGCCGTTTTTTTGTTTACCGCTAAGGCTTAGCCGCCCAAGTACGCATCACGCACTTTCGGGTCGGTCAGCAGCGCTTCACCGGTGCCTGTCATCACCACCCGGCCGTTCTCCAGAACGTAGGCTCGGTCAGCGATCTTCAGCGCCTGGTTGGCGTTCTGCTCGACCAGGAACACTGTCACACCGTCCTTGCGCAGCTGTTCGATGATGTCGAAGATCTGCTGGATGATGATCGGTGCCAGGCCCAGCGATGGCTCGTCGAGCAGCAACAGCTTGGGCTTGCTCATCAGCGCACGGCCGATGGCGAGCATTTGCTGTTCGCCGCCGGACATGGTGCCGCCGCGCTGGCTGAAGCGTTCTTTCAGGCGTGGGAAAAGTCCGAGAACCTTGTCCATCTGTTCCTGATAGTCGCCTTTGGCGGTGAAGAAGCCACCCATGGACAGGTTTTCTTCCACGGTCAGGCGGGAAAACACCCGACGACCTTCCGGCACCACGGCGATGCTCTTGCGCATGATCTGCGAGGAGTCCTGGCCGACCAGTTCCTCACCCATGTAGCGGATGCTGCCGCTGTGGGCGCGCGGCGAACCGCAAAGCGTCATCAGCAGCGTGGACTTGCCGGCACCGTTGGCACCGATCAGGGTCACGATCTCGCCCTGGCGGACTTCGACGTTGACGCTGTGCAGGGCCTGGATCTTGCCGTAGAAGGTGGAAACGTTTTCGAACTGCAGCATTTACGCTTCCCCCAGGTAGGCTTTGATCACTTCAGGATTGTCGCGGATCTGTTCCGGCGTGCCGTTGGCCAGGGGGGTGCCCTGGTTGATCACGACGATATGGTCGGAAATGCTCATGACCAGTTTCATGTCGTGTTCGATCAGCAGCACGGTGACGTTGTGCTCTTCACGCAGCATGCTGATCAGCGCCTTGAGGTCCTCGGTTTCCTTCGGGTTCAGGCCGGCGGCCGGTTCGTCGAGCATGAGGATCCGCGGGCGGGTCATCATGCAGCGGGCGATTTCCAGGCGGCGTTGCTGACCATAGGCCAGGGTGCCGGCCGGGCGGTTGGCGAACTCCTTGAGGTGAACCTTTTCCAGCCAGTACTCGGCGAATTCCATGGCCTCGCGTTCGCTTTTGCGGAACGCCGGGGTCTTGAACAGGCCGGCCAGGAAGTTGGTGTTCAGGTGACGGTGCTGAGCGATCAAAAGGTTCTCGACCGCCGTCATGTCCTTGAACAACCGCACGTTCTGGAAGGTACGCACCACGCCCTTGAGGGCGATCTTGTGGCCGGGCAGGCCCTCGATCGATTCGCCATCGAGCAGGATGCTGCCGCCGCTCGGCTTGTAGAAGCCGGTCAGGCAGTTGAACACGGTGGTCTTGCCGGCGCCGTTGGGGCCGATCAGTGCCACGACCTGTTTTTCCTTCACGCTCAAGGCCACGCCGTTGACCGCCAGCAAGCCGCCGAAGCGCATGCTCAAATTTTCTACTTTCAGGATCTCGCGGCTCATTTGCGCAGCTCCATGTGAGGGCGTTGCATGGGCAGCAGACCTTGAGGACGCCAGATCATCATCAGCACCATCAAGGCGCCGAACATCAACATGCGGTACTCACTGAACTCACGCATCATTTCCGGCAACAGGATCATCACCGTGGCTGCGAGCACCACGCCCAATTGCGAGCCCATGCCGCCCAACACGACGATGGCGAGAATGGTCGCCGACTCGATGAAGGTGAAGGACTCCGGTGTCACCAGGCCCTGACGCGCGGCGAAGAAACTGCCGGCGAAACCGGCGAAGCAGGCGCCCAGGGTGAAGGCTGAAAGCTTGATGATCGTCGGGTTCAGACCCAACGCACGGCAGGCGATTTCATCTTCACGTAGCGCTTCCCAGGCACGCCCCAGGGGCATGCGCAGCAAGCGATTGATGACGAACAGTGCGAACAGCGCCAGGAACAATGCGACCAGGTAAAGGAAAATCACCTTGTTGATCGAGTTGTATTCCAGACCGAAGTACTCGTGGAACGTCTGCAGGCCTTCAGCGGCTTTACGTTCGAAGGTCAGGCCGAAGAACGTCGGCTTCTCGATGTTGCTGATGCCGTTCGGGCCGCCGGTGATGTCGGTCAGGTTACGCAGGAACAGACGGATGATTTCACCGAAGCCCAGGGTCACGATCGCCAGGTAGTCACCGCGCAGGCGCAGTACCGGGAAACCGAGCAGGAAGCCGAAAGTGGCCGCCATCATCCCGGCGATCGGCAGGCAGATCCAGAAGCTCAGGCCGTAGTAATGCGACAGCAGGGCATAACTGTAGGCGCCGACGGCATAGAAGCCGACGTAACCGAGGTCGAGCAGACCGGCCAGGCCGACCACGATGTTCAGGCCGAGGCCGAGCATCACGTAGATCAGCACCAGCGTGGCGATGTCCACCGCACCGCGAGAGCCGAAGAACGGCCAGACCAGGGCACCGGCGATCAGCGCGATGATGATCCAGCGCTGAGTGGTCGGCAGGGTCAGGAAGTTGCTGGCCTTGGCCGGGATCAGCGGCATGCTCGGCGAAGAACGCCAGGCCGAGCTGATCTGCTGGTCGAACAGCACACGCAGGAACATCAGCACCGAGCACACCGCGATGGTGATCAGGGTGGCGTCGCTGGTGCCATGAACTTCGAGGTTGATGCCGACGATGGTCAGCTTCAGACCGAGTACCGGGTAGGCCACGGCCCACACCAGCAAAGCGCTGAACAGCGCCTGTTTAAGATTCCTAGTCATACTTTCTCAACCTCCGGACGGCCCAGCAGGCCGGTTGGCCGGAACAACAGCACCAGAACCAGCAGACCGAACGCCACGACGTCCTTGTACTGGTCGCCGAAGATATCGGCACCAAAGGCTTCCGCCACACCCAGTACCAGCCCGCCGAGCATGGCGCCCGGAATACTGCCGATACCGCCCAGTACCGCGGCGGTGAAGGCCTTGAGGCCGACGAGGAAACCGGCGTTCGGGTTGATCACGCCGTATTGCATGCTCAGCAGGACGGCGGCAATCGCTGCCAGCGCCGCACCGATGACGAAGGTCAGGGCGATGATGTTGTTGGTGTTGATACCCAGCAGGTTGGCCATCTTGATGTCTTCGGCACAGGCGCGGCAGGCGCGACCCAGGCGAGAACGGGAGATGAACAGCGTCAGGCCGAGCATGGCGATAAAGGTCACCACGAACACCACGATTTGCATGTAGGAAATCAGCACTTCATGTGCACCACCTGGCCCAAAGGCAAAGTTGCCCGGAATCAGGTTGGAGATGGATTTGTCCTTGGAGTCTTGCGCCAGCAGAACGGTGTTCTGCAGGAAGATCGACATGCCGATGGCGGAAATCAGCGGGATCAGACGGTTGCTGCCGCGCAGGGGGCGGTAGGCGATCCGTTCGATGCTGTAGCCGTAGGCACTGGTTACAACGATGGTTGCGAGAAAAGCGGCGGTCATCAACAGCGGCACGCTGTCGAGTCCCAGCATGGCCAGCCCGGCGATGGCGATGAACGCCACGTAGGAGCCAATCATGTACACCTCGCCGTGGGCGAAGTTGATCATTCCAATGATGCCGTAAACCATCGTATAGCCGATGGCGATCAGGGCATACGTGCTGCCAATGGTCAGGCCATTAACCAGCTGTTGGAAGAAGTGATAGATGTCAGGCATTACAGCGCTCCTAAAAACCTGATACGCATTTCACTGGTGGAGTCATTTTCCCGCCCGAGCCCCGTGGATCTGCATCCACTTCGAATTCGGGGTTTGCCAGCGAACCGCTGATGACGGTTTTGAGATTTTCAGGTGGGGAGACTGGCGGATCACGCCAGCGCGGCCCAATACGTTCGTAAAACAAAGCCCACGGCACGCCGTGGGCTTTATTGGCAGTCAGTCAGGCAACGCCTTACTGAGGCTTGGCTTCAGTTTTAGGTTTGCCGAAGTGCCACTCGTAAACCACGAATTTGAAGTCTTTCAGGTCGCCTTTTTCGTCGAAGCTCAGGTCGCCGGTAGGCGTCTTGAAGGTGCCCGCGTGGATGGCTTCAGCCACTTTGGCGGAGTCTTCGGACTTGGCAGCCTTGATACCTTCGGCGATCACGGTCACAGCCGAGTAGGCCGGGAACACGAACGGACCGCTTGGGTCTTCTTTCTTGGCTTTGAACGCATCAGCCAGGGCAACGTTGGCCGGATCCTGGTCGAAGGATTTCGGCAGGGTCACCAGCAGGCCTTCGGAAGCGTCCTTGGCGATCTGCGAAATGGAGTCGTTACCCACGCCTTCCGGACCCATGAACTTGGCTTTCAGACCTTTTTCCGCAGACTGACGCAGGATCAGGCCCAGCTCCGGGTGGTAGCCGCCGTAGTAGACGAAGTCGACGTTGGCTTGCTTGAGCTTGGCGATCATCGACGAGAAGTCTTTGTCGCCGGCGTTGATGCCTTCGAACACGGCAACCTTGACGCCTTTGCCTTCCAGGGTTTTCTTCACGGCAGAGGCGATGCCTTCACCGTATTGCTGTTTGTCGTGCAGAACAGCAACGATCTTCGGTTTTACGAAGTCGGCAATGTAGTTACCGGCTGCAGGGCCCTGGGCGCTGTCCAGACCGATGGTGCGGAACACCATTTTGTAACCACGGGCGGTGATGTCCGGGCTGGTGGCAGCCGGGGTGATCATGATCACGCCTTCGTCTTCGTAGATGTCCGAAGCCGGTTGAGTGGAGCTGGAGCACAGGTGACCGACTACGAACTTGACGCCGTCGTTGACGACCTTGTTCGCGACTGCCACAGCTTGTTTCGGATCGCAGGCGTCATCGTATTCAACGGCTTCGAGTTTCTTGCCGTCCACGCCGCCCTTGGCGTTGATTTGCTCGATGGCCATTTTGGCGCCACTGAACTGCATGTCGCCGTATTGGGCTACAGGGCCAGTCTTAGGGCCGGCGATGCCGATCTTGATGGTGTCAGCTGCGAACGAATGGCTGGCAAACCCGGCCAGAACCATAGCGGCAAACAGTTTGGAAATCTGCTTAGTAGCCTTAGTCATAGTGCTCCACTCTTACTGTTGTAGTTTTTATAGTCCTGGCGCCGAAAGCAGCAGAACCGGGTCAGATATCTGCGACATTCCCCGGAAAAGTCCCTCGGCAACTGTACCGGTACAGTGTAGAGCGCCGATTGTCAGCCTGGGAAGGCAGCGCCGGGGGACAAAACCTGCAAGTGTCGCTTTATTGAAAGTAAAAGACAGAATTGCGGCGGGGTGTTGAGGGGCTTATAGCCGTATTCAGTGCATTCCCTGGCTTTCCTGCGCTTTTCATTTCGGTCACTCAATTGCATCCGGGTTTTTCTGCCAGTCCACCGACGTTATCATTCGCGTCGATTTCTTTTCCGGACAGTCCCATGAATCAAGAACCTAGCACCCTCTATGCCAAGCTGCTTGGTGAAACCGCATCTATTACCTGGAAAGAGCTGGAGCCGTTCTTCGCCAAGGGTGCCCTATTGTGGGTCGATCCTGGCCTGGATCTGATCGCCGCCGCCGAGGCCGTTGCCCAGGATGAAGGGGAGAAAGTGGCTGCCTGGCTGGCCGCCGACAAGCTCGGCAAGCTGTCTGAAACGCGGGCGCTGGATCTTTTTGAACGTGATCCACAGCTGTGGGCCGTGGTTGTTTCGCCGTGGATTCTGATCCAGGAAAGGGCGCAGGCTTAAAAGGTTGCACCTGATTGGTGCGTTCATTTCTGAGGGAAAAGTGTGTAGCCGAGTAGCGTGATGGCATGTTGCCGTAGAGAAAGGCCACAGCCTCACGGTGACGTAAACGTAACGGGAACAGTTGGGAGGGCAACTGAACGTCTGCTCAATTGTTTCTGGATGTTGATTTGCGTTGGTTGTGGGGCCGCCATCGCGAGCAAGCCCGCTCCCACATTTAACCGTGTTCTTCCAGAAGGAATGCAGTCGAATGTGGGAGCGGGCTTGCTCGCGAATGGGGACGACGCTTAGTGAGCGGTCTTGCCCGTATGGTTATTCAACGAAATAACCTTGGTCTTGCCGATGCGGTGACGGTAGATCTCGCGCAGGTACTTGATCGATTTCTTCACGCAATCCCGGGACAGGCGGATGTCGTTGATCGAGACGAACTTGTCCTTGTCGTTGATCAGCTCACGGTACTTCTTCTCGTACATCGGCTTGATCGCGTACCAGTTGGTATCGAGGATCTTCGCCGGGTTCTCGAATTCGTTGAGTAGTTCGTCAATCCGGTCTTCATCGAACTGTTCGTTGATGATGAAGTCCAGGATCGAGTTGTCCAGGGTCTCGTCGAAGCGGTACGGGTTTTTCGCGAAGCAGCGCTTGATGAAGGCCACGATCAGCGTCAGGAAATCGTCCGACAGGCACGGGCTCTTGGCGATCAGGGTGGTCAGCGACAGGTTGGCCGAAGCACCGATCACCAGCGCGTAGCGCTTGAGCGTGGTGTTGGGGAACAGGCTGTTGAGATGAGTCTTCAACCGGTTCAAATCCATGTAGGACAGCTTGTAGTCCTTCGGCAACGAAACGATCGACACCACCGACGAGCAATTCTTGAAGAAGTGCAGGTCATGCAGGGCCGCCGCGTCGTAACCCGAGTTCTTGTACTGCTCCAGCGACGCGCGATAGCGCTTGGACTCGATCGGCAACAGGCTGATGCCCTCGATGGCCTGGGTGACCTTGTTGAAGTGCGGCAGGTCGATCGAGCGGAAGAACAGGTCATCGATGTTCAGGCGTTGCGGCTCCTTCTCGAACACCTTGAATTTGTCGCTGCTCGGCGCCGGGGTTTCCGGCACCACGGACTCGGCGTAGGCAATCGCCACCGGGCCGGCCAGGCTCATGAACAGGTCGTTGGCGTCCAGGCGGATGGTTTCGCCGATGTCGATGCCGGCGCGACGGAAATAGTTCTGGTCGTAGTCGGTGGTCACCGCCTGGGCCGTCAGAATGTTGAAGATCTGCTGCGAGATATATTGGTTGGCATGCTTTTCCATGGCATTGACATCAATGTTCTGGATATTGCCGTCATCGTTCTCTTCGGCGTAACGCATGATGTCGTTGGAGATCAGCATCATCGCGTTCCATGGGCGGATGCGGCCCATGACGCTGGCTTCGCTGCTGTCTTCGTTGGCGAAGTTGTAGGAGAAGTCCCACTCTTCCGACAGGTATTTGCACAACAGGCGACCGGCGTTGATGTGCAGCGCCTCGGACATTTCACTGCGGTGATCTGAAATGTTCGGCAGTACACAGATGCCACTGGTGAAGATCGGTTCGAAGACGAAGGAGTGGCCGCTCTTGCTGTCGTGCTCGTCCATCGGCTTGGTGTCGAACGTCTTGTTCATGTACGAGTGCTGCTGGGCCAGGCCGAACTCTGAGGCCATGCCCGAGCCGGTACCGCCGCCGGCACTGAAGATCGAGAAATACAGGCGCGACTGGTTGGCCTTGATGCCGCAGCTGTCGATCAGGTACGAGTGAATCATTTTCCAGTCGGGGCTGGAGAAGCGCTGGGTGTCCTTGTTCAGGATGATCTTGGCCAGGTACTGGCCGAGGATCGGCGCGTTACCGGCGCCACCGGCGTGGACTTCCGACAGGTCCATGATCTTCATCTTGCTGTAGTCGCGCAGAAAGCCGCTTTTTTCGCCCTTGCGCGAGAAACGGATGCGCCCGGCGATGTCCTTGTCCAGGTCGCCGAGCATCACCAGCGGCTCGACCAGAAACACTGGCTTGGTGTTTTTGTTCTGGCCCAGGCGCAGGTTGTTGCGGATCCACTGGGCCGGGCTGTAACCCTTTTCGGCAAAGCGCTTGTCCGGCGACAGGCGATCTTCGTTATTGAATTCATTGAGGTAGAACTTGCGGGCGTTGTACACCAGTTCCGCCACGTCCAGCGCAATGTTCGAGCCACAGCGGCCCAGGCCGATCAGGCATACCGACGGGAATTCCTGATCGCTGTGCTGTTCGCTGTCGCCTTCCAGGTGCGGTGCGCGCGGGAACACCATGTCGCGCAGGCCGTCGAGGTTGTCGAGGATGCGGTCGGTGTTGGTTTCGGTGAAGTACAGGTATTGCTGGGTCGCCAACGGGCGCGATTGAATCAATGGCTTAGGTGATGACGGGCTGTTGGCCGCGGGGCTCAACGTCAGATCGGTTACCGCAGTGGCCGGGTTGTTTTTAGAAGTCATAGTTCGCCATCTACCTGGGCTGATTGGTTGGCCGACTCACTGTCGTCGAACCGTCACGGAATACAATCGCGTCTTTTTTCAGCGCGTACTTGGACCATGCCTTGGTCTTTAGCCTGAGCATTGCTCGGAGTGAATCCTTTCCTGAGTCATGATGAATCGGCCAATATTCGGTGATCTTTAATCAAGAAGAGGCAAAATGATGTCAACGCTACCTTCGCTAGGGTTTGCCGGGATCGGCCTGATGGGGCTGCCGATGTGCCGGCGCCTGCTGGCCGCGGGTTATCCGCTGGCGGTATGGAATCGCAATCCGGACAAGTGCAAGCCGCTGGTGGAGGCCGGCGCGCGCCAGGTCGCCAGCCCGGCCGAACTGTGCCAGCACGCTGACGTGGTGATGCTGTGCCTGGCCGATACCTCGGTCGTACGCGAGGTGGTGTTTGGTCCGGCAGGTGTTGTGGAGGGCGCCAAAAAAGGCCAGCTGCTGGTGGATTTCTCCAGCCTGGAGCCCAACGCTACGCGGGAAATGGCTGCAGAACTTGCCGCTAAAACCGGCATGGGCTGGCTCGATACGCCGGTGTCCGGTGGCGTGGTCGGTGCCGAGGCTGGAAGCCTGGCGATCATGGTCGGCGGTGAGCTACAGGATCTGGAGCGGGTCAGGCCTGTCCTGTTGAACCTGGGACAGCGTGTGACACACATGGGCGGCGTCGGGGCAGGGCAGGTGACCAAGGCGTGCAATCAGATGATCGTCGCCTGCAATGCATTGGTGATTGCCGAAGTGGTCGCATTGGCGGAGCGTTCCGGGGTTGATGCAAGCCTGATCGCCGAAGCGCTGGCCGGCGGCTTTGCCGATTCGAAACCCTTGCAGATCCTGGCTCCGCAGATGGCGCAAAACCGATTCGAACCGGTCAAGTGGCACGTACGGACGTTACTCAAGGATCTGGATACAGCAGTGAAGTTTTCCCGTGAACAAGGCTCGGCGACACCGATCAGCGGTCTGGCCGCGCAGTTGATGCGCCTGCATGGGAGTCAGGGGTTTCTTGAAAAGGACCCGTCTACATTAGTGCAGATGTACCGTGAACCAGGCTCAGCGTCGTGACGGAGTAGGCGTGCTTGCGCTGGTTGATTTCGTTCAGCACCGGATGCAGTTCGGCCAGTGGCACCGGCCGACTCAGCAGGTAGCCCTGAACGAAGTCACAGCCATGGTCTTCCAGGAACTGGTATTGCTCGAAGGTTTCGACCCCTTCGGTGACCACTTGCAGGTGCAGGGTATGGGCCATGACGATAATCGCCTGGACGATTTCCATATCCTGGGTCGCCTTGGGAATGTCCTGGATGAACGAGCGGTCGATTTTCAGCGTGTTGAGCGGCAAGCGCTTGAGGTAGGCCAGGGATGAATAGCCGGTGCCGAAGTCATCGATCGACAGCGAAACGCCGAGGGCGCGTATCTGGCGCAGCAGCACCAGGGTGTCGGCGATATTGCCCATCAAGGCGTTTTCGGTGACCTCCAGTTCCAGACGGTGGGGCTCTACACCGGAGGCCCGCAATGCGTACTCGATTTCATCGGCCAGTTCTTCGCGCGCCAGGTTCAGGGGCGAGCAGTTCACGGCGATCTTCAGGTCTTCACAGCCTTGGCGCGACAACTCGCCCAGATCCTCGCAGGCCTTGCGCAGCACCCAGTTGTCCAGCTCGGCGATCAGGCCATTGGCTTCGGCGATGGCGATAAAACGATCCGGTACGAGGAAACCGTGGACCGGGTGTTGCCAGCGGATCAAGGCTTCGAGCTTGCTCACCTGACCGGTCTTGAGGTCATAGATCGGCTGATAATAAAGCATCAAACCGTTATCTTCACGCAGGGCGTGGCGCAACTCTTCTTCCAATTGCAGCTCGAGTGTGGCGCGGGTTTTCAGGTCGGCACTGAAAAAACTCAGCCCGTTGCGGCCGCCGCCCTTGGACTGATACAGCGCCAGGTCGGCGTTTTTCAACAGTTCCTCACAGGTCTTGCCGTCTTCCGGAAACAGGCTGATGCCGATGCTGGTGGTCATGACCATGCGCCTGCCGGCCAACTCGATGGGCTCCTTCATTTTCAGCATGATGCGTTGGGCCATCTGCCGCGCTTCGTCACGATCACGCAGGTCGATGAGCAGGCAGAACTCGTCGCCGCCGAAGCGAGCGACCACATCCTCATGACTGCGAACAGAGCTCTTGATGTGCCCGGCAAGCACTTTGAGCAGTTCGTCACCGGCATCGTGGCCAAGGCTGTCGTTGATCCGCTTGAAATGGTCGATGTCCAGGAACATGACCGCCAGCATCCCGCCTTTGTTGCTTTTCTCGATGAGTTTTTCAGCGAAGACCTGGTTGAACCCACGGCGGTTGATCAGGTTGGTCAGCGCATCGTAGTGCGCCAGCTGTTGCAGCGACATGCGCGCCTGATCAAGTTGGCTTAGCAGGGAGTTGACCCGTTGCAGGTCGTGGTCCTTGTGTTGCAGCTTCTTGTCCGCCAGTGCCGCGCTGATGCTGCTGCCGATGATCAGCAGGGTGATGACTGTCACGGTCAGCGCCAGTTGCAGATGGCTGTGTTCGCCGGTTTGCGCTGGCAGGCTGCCACTGGGCATCACCATGTTGAAGGCGGCCATGGCAGTGAGGTGCATACCGAGGATGCCCGCCCCGAGCACCAGGCTGGCGCAGAATTTGAAAAGCTGATGCAGCATGCCGGCGCCGTCGCGCAGATACCATGCCAGCAACAAGGCGGCCAGCGCGGCACCGATCGCGATCGCGATGGACAGGGCGAACAGGCCCGGATGGTAATAGACCGAGGCATTGGAGTGCATGGCCGTCATGCCCACGTAATGCATGGTCGCGATACCCAGGCCGATCCCGACCGATGACGTGAGGCACTGTCGAAAACTCAGCTCAGGAAGGCTGAGGGTATGCATCGCCAGCCATGCGGCGAACAGCGCGATGGTTAGCGAGAACACCGTGACAGGCAGTTGGTAGTGAAGATCGATAGGCGCCTGGAATGCCAGCATCCCGACGAAATGCATGGCCCAGATGCCGCCGGCCAGGCATCCGCTGCCCACCCAGCGCCAGAGCGTTTGAGACGCGGATTTTTCAGCGTGAGCAACCCGTTCGGCCATGTCCAGTGTCGCGAAACCGCCGACACAGGCGACCAGATAAGCCAGCAGCACCAGAAACGGGTCATGTGTGCAATTAAGTATGACCTGCCCAGTCTCTGGTAGCTCGGTAATGAAATGCAAACCAAGCCACTCCATAGCATGCCCCATCGTTAAGCTTCAGGTCGGCGCAAGGAGCGTCGGCGAATGTCGTGGAGTATAGAGGGCGTGGATGGAGCGCAAGCGGTAGTGGCACATTGATGCCAATTTTTTTGATATTAGCTTAATAGCGATTAGTGCTATGACTCAGGCGATTTGCTTCTGAGGCGTCTCGAACGCGGGTTGCAGGGCCGGCAAGCCGAAAGCCGCACGGGCCGCGTCGCAATCGGGATTTGCCAGGCCATCGACCCACGAAGCGTCGAACTCCCGACAGGTGCTGGAGCGTTTTTCGTAAATGGAGCACTGCACCGTACTGCCCACGTCTCCGACCAGGCTGGTGCAGCGCACGGGTTTGCAGCCGGTTCCGAGCATCGCGACCCGACTGGGGCTGATCTGCTCGACAAGCTCATCGGGTACCGTCCCCCCGGACGAGGCGCATTCACCCCAGAAAAATGACACGCGAAAATGAGAACAGCAGGCACCGCAATTCAGACACGGACTGGCTTCGGACATGGGCGATTATCTAAGGAGGAGTGGAGACACAGGGGGGGAAACAAGGCCGCTATTCTAGGCTTCGCCAACGGCTTGGGAAGGGGGGCTGAAAGGTATTTTTCATCGGTCGGACGGACTGCGAAATACCCGTCCCGCGAAAGCTCCTACAGGTTGCGTCCCATGGGTTGGTATCAGCCTGGCGAATAATGAAAGACAGGCGCGGCCGGCCTGTCTAGATTGCAAAGTCCGGGGGCAGTGACGCCCCAAAAACAATAAAAGAGACGGACCCATGCAGAACTCGACCCAAGCGGCCAATGCCTGGCGCATTCTGTTCCTGTTGTTCCTGGCCAATCTGTTCAATTTTTTCGACCGCACCATCCCGGCCATCATCATCGAGCCCATTCGCATGGAATGGCACCTCAGTGATTTCCAGTTGGGGATCATCGGGACGGCATTCACCATCGTCTACGCCATAGCCGGCTTGCCGCTGGGGCGCATGGCCGATACCGGCTCGCGCAGCAAGCTGATGGGCTGGGGGCTGGCGGTATGGAGCGGGTTGACCGCCGTCAACGGCATGGTGGGCAGTTTCTGGAGCTTCCTGATCGTGCGCATGGGCATCGGCATCGGCGAGGCCAGTTACGCGCCAGCCGCCAACTCGCTGATCGGCGACTTGTTTCCGGCGCACCGTCGGGCGCGGGCCATGGGGATCTTCATGCTGGGGCTGCCTTTGGGGCTGTTGCTGGCGTTCTTCACCATTGGCGCGATGGTCAAGGCCTTCGATAGCTGGCGCGCACCGTTCTTTATCGCGGCGGTGCCCGGGCTGATCCTGGCAATCTTCATGTTTTTCATCAAGGAACCGAAGCGCGGCGCTGCCGAGAGCGTTCAGGTTTCGCAGGAAAAAATCGATCGGCCGATCCGTCGGGTATTGGCAGTGCCAACCTTCCTGTGGCTGGTGATGGCCGGCCTGTGTTTCAACTTCGCCACTTATGCTTGTAACTCGTTTCTGGTGCCGATGCTGCAACGCTACTTCCTCATGCCGTTGCAGGATGCCGCAGTGGCGACCGGGGTTATTGTCGGTGTGACCGGGCTGGTCGGCCTGACCCTCGGTGGCTGGATCGCGGACAAGATTCACCAGCGCATCGCCAACGGACGGCTTTTGTTTGCCGCCTTCAGCCTGGTGATTTCGACGGTCTGCACTGCGTGGGCGCTGCATTCCGGGCGAATCGAGATCGGTGTGTTTGTCGCGGTATTCAGTATGGGCTGGCTGTTCGCCTACAACTTTTATACCTGCGTGTACACGGCGATTCAGGATGTGGTCGAGCCTCGGTTGCGGGCAACGGCGATGGCGCTGTTCTTTGCCGGGCTGTACCTGTTGGGCGGTGGCCTGGGGCCGGTGGTGGTCGGGGCCTTGTCGGATCACTTCGCCCACACGGCGATGCTTGCGGCGGGCGCGGAGCAAATGACTGAGGCGTTTAAAGCGGTCGGCCTGCATGACGCGATGTACCTGATACCGGTGGCGTTGTTGCTCACCGTGGTGTTTCTGTTCCTGGCTTCGCGGTGTTTTGTGAGGGACGCCAAGCGGATGAAGGACGGGTTGGTGGCGGTGGTTGAGCCTGACAGTTCTGCGGTGACTGCTTAACCGCTATCGCGAGCAAGCTCGCTCCCACAGGTATCTCATAGGCACTGAAGATCCAATGTGGGAGCGAGCTTGCTCGCGATGAGGTCATCAGCAGCACTACTGAATTTGAAGTAAACAAAAAAGGCCCGCATCGCTGCGGGCCTTTTTTTCATAGCGGTGGAGGAGGGTTGTTAACCCGCCACCAGCACCCGAATCGCTTCCAGTCGCAGCGCAGCCTTGTCGAGCATGGCCAGGCCTTGCTCGCGTTGTTTGCGCAGGGCCACCAGTTCGCTGTCGCGCACGGTCGGGTTGACCGCTTGCAGGGCGGTCAGGCGCGCCAGTTCTTCGTCGGTATCGGCGGCCAGGCGACGCTGCGCCTCGGCGACACGTTCAGTGTGGCGCGGCAGGATCTTCGCTTCACCGGCGTTGATCCGTGGCGTCAGTTGGTCACGCTGGGCCTGGATGAACTTGTTGGCGCTGGCACGTGGCACGCTTTCAAGCTGATCGTTCAAGGTTTCGAACGACACGCGGGCCGACAGGTCGTTGCCATTGGTGTCGAGCAGGCAGCGCAGGGCGGCCGGTGGCAGGTAGCGGCCCAGTTGCAGCGAGCGCGGGGCAACCACTTCGCTGACATAGAGCAGTTCCAGCAACACGGTGCCAGGTTTCAGCGCCTTGTTCTTGATCAGTGCCACGGCGGTGTTGCCCATGGAGCCGGACAGCACCAGGTCCATGCCGCCCTGAACCATCGGGTGCTCCCAGGTGATGAACTGCATGTCTTCGCGAGACAGCGCCTGGTTACGGTCGTAGGTAATGGTCACGCCTTCGTCGTCGCCCAGCGGGAAGCTGGCGTCGAGCATTTTTTCGCTCGGCTTGAGGATCAGCGCGTTTTCCGAATGGTCTTCGCTGTCGATGCCGAAGGCGTCGAACAGGGTTTCCATGTAGATCGGCAGGGCGAACTGATCGTCCTGTTCGAGGATGTCTTCAACCAGCGCATCACCTTCGCCAGCGCCACCGGAGTTGAGCTCCAGCAAACGGTCGCGGCCGGTGTGCAGCTCGGCTTCAAGGCGCTCACGCTCGGTGCGGGCTTCGTCGATCAGCGCTTGCCACTCGCCATCGTCGGCTTCTTCGAGCAGCGGCAGCAGGCGCGGGCCGAACTGGTGCTGCAAGGCGTTGCCGGTAGGGCAGGTGTTGAGGAACGCATTCAGCGCTTCGTGGTACCACTGGAACAGGCGCTCTTGCGGGCTGGTTTCCAGGTACGGCACGTGCAGTTCGATGATGTGCTTCTGACCGATCCGGTCCAGTCGACCGATACGTTGTTCCAGCAGGTCCGGGTGGGACGGCAGATCGAACAGCACCAGGTGATGGGAGAACTGGAAGTTGCGACCTTCACTGCCGATTTCCGAGCAGATCAGCACCTGCGCGCCAAATTCTTCGTCGGCGAAATAGGCGGCGGCGCGGTCACGCTCGAGGATGTTCATGCCCTCGTGGAACACCGTGGCCGGGATGCCGGAACGCACGCGCAGGGCGTCTTCCAGGTCCATGGCGGTTTCGGCGTGGGCGCAGATCACCAGCACTTTGGTGCGCTTGAGCATCTTCAGTTGATCGATCAGCCATTCGACGCGCGGGTCGAATTTCCACCAGCGTTCTTCTTCGCTGGCGTCCGGTTGGGCCTGGAAGCTGACTTCCGGGTACAGCTCGGCGTGATCGCCCAATGGCAGTTCGAGGTATTCGTCCGGGCACGGCAGCGGGTACGGGTGCAGCTTGCGCTCCGGGAAACCCTGCACGGCAGCGCGGGTGTTGCGGAACAGCACGCGGCCGGTGCCGTGGCGGTCGAGCAATTCACGCACCAGACGCGCGCTGGCTTCGGTGTCGCCATCGTTGACGGCGGCCAGCAGGGCTTCGCCTTCGTTGCCGAGGAAGCCGTGGATGGTCTTGTGGGCTTGCGGCGACAGGCGTCCCTTGTCCAGCAACTCCTGAACGGCTTCAGCCACCGGGCGATAGTTTTCGCTCTCGGCGCGGAAGGCTTGCAGGTCGTGGAAACGGTTCGGGTCGAGCAGGCGCAGACGAGCGAAGTGGCTGTCCTGGCCCAGTTGTTCCGGGGTGGCGGTCAACAGCAGCACGCCGGGAATGGTCTCGGCGAGTTGCTCGACCAGGGAATACTCGGGGCTGACCTGATCTTCGTGCCACACCAGGTGGTGAGCCTCGTCGACCACCAGCAAGTCCCAGCCCGCCGCGAACAGCGCGTCCTGGGCTTTCTCGTCGTCCACCAACCACTCAAGCGCGACCAGTGCGAGCTGGGTGTCTTCGAAGGGGTTGCTGGCATCGCTTTCGATGAAGCGTTCTTCGTCGAACAGCGCGACCTGCAGGTTAAAGCGGCGGCGCATCTCGACCAGCCACTGGTGCTGCAGGTTTTCCGGAACCAGGATCAGCACGCGGTTGGCGCGGCCCGAGAGCAATTGGCGATGGATCACCAGGCCGGCTTCGATGGTTTTGCCCAGGCCCACTTCGTCGGCCAGCAGAACCCGTGGCGCGATACGGTCGGCGACTTCGCGGGCAATGTGCAACTGGTGCGCGATCGGTTGCGCACGCACGCCACCCAGACCCCAAAGGGAGGACTGCAACTGGCGACTGGTGTGTTCCAGTGTGTGGTAACGCAGGGAGAACCAGGCCAGCGGGTCGATCTGGCCGGCGAACAGACGGTCGCTGGCCAGGCGGAACTGGATGAAGTTCGACAGTTGGGTTTCCGGCAGGGTGACCACTTCGTTCTGCCCGTTGAGGCCGTGGTAAACCAGCAGGCCATCGACGTCGTCGACTTCGCGAACGGTCAGCTTCCAGCCTTCGAAGTGAGTGATGGAGTCACCGGGCGAAAACCGCACACGGGTGAGGGGCGCATTCCTTAGCGCGTACTGGCGAGTGTCGCCAGTGGCCGGATAGAGCACGGTCAACAAGCGGCCGTCCTGTGCCAGAACGGTGCCTAAACCCAGCTCGGCTTCGCTGTCACTGATCCAGCGTTGCCCCGGTTGATACTGCTGCGCCATGCTGCCTGACTCCCACCTGAAAAAGCGGGCTATCTTAACGGAATGAGGGCTTCAGGGCCAAAGGACTCTCAGAAAAACTCACAGTCATACGTTAGCCCACCTGTGCATGACGCGCCGCCCGGTGCACTAATGAGTGCCAAATGAGTCACAGTTTGCGACCGATGGCTCAAGTCGCCATCCCCGCAGCCGACAGCCTGCTGACAGGAGACTGAAAACCATGCTGCCACCGATGCTCCCCTTGAGTGCCGTGCCGATCACTTCACAGACCGACCCGATCCGTCAGCGTCCGGATATTCCTCCGGTGGTGCCGGTGCAGGAAAGCTCCAGTGAAAGCACGATCGACCTGCAAAAGCGCAATCCTGAGGAGGACGGACTGGTGCTGCGCGAGGAACAGCGCCGCAGGCAGGAGCAGGAACGACGTCGCCACGAAGCTGATAATGACCCGCAGGCTCACCTGGCGATTCCCGGGGATGAGCTCAATGCTGACAACACCGTGCCGGTGGCGCCGCTGATGGAAGATCAGCCGCGGCAAGGGTTGTGGGTCGATATCGAGATTTGAGCGCAGGCTGGTCAGCACGGCCGTCAGGCCGCATTATTGGCGCAGGGTTGCCGAACGCTACGGCGGCTTAAACTCATTTCAAGCGATGCACTGACTGCCATGAGCCAAGACGACAAACTGATTGACCTCAATGCCGAGCGCGCCAAGCGTGTTCATGACCTCAATGACAAGCGGCTCAATGAAGTTCGCCAGGCGTTCGAGCAGGCCATGCCATTGGGCAAGGCCAAAAAAAAGCCGAAAAACAAACCGAAAAAGCGCTGAAATCCCCCGCATTCATTGATGCGGGTCAAACTTCTCCCTTCCTCTTGCCCAGTCTCGGGCGACATTGATCCCGGTCAATATTCTCTCCTGCCCGTTTGGTTAACTTAGCCCTATCGCAACAGGGCAGGTACAGGAGACGCGTCATGTTTTTCGACAACGTGGTGATCGCCGGAGTGCTGACTGTCAGCCTCATGTTTGTATTTTTTGCAGGGTTCGGACTTTTTATCTGGAAGGATTCGCACAAGCGGAAATAACCGTCGTTCTTTCTGGATGTAATGAGCACGCAAGGCATTTTGGGCAACTTCGGTTGCCCTTTTTTTTGCCTCCGATTTCTGGACGGTGTACACAAAACCAGTGTGGGAGCGGGCTTGCTCGCGAATGCTGACTGACATTCAACATCAATGTTGACTGACACACCGCTTTCGCGAGCAAGCCCGCTCCCACAGTTGATTTGTGGTGTTTGGAAGAGGCAATAAAAAAGGCGCGGTCCTTGCGGAGCGCGCCTTTTTCGATGCAGCTGTATCAGCTACCCAGCGCCTTCGAGGCCAGCCAGAACAACCCGGCCGACAGGGCCACGGTGGCTGGCAGGGTCAATACCCAGGCCAGCAGGATGGTTCTGACGGTGCCGCCTTGCAGGCCGCTCTTGTTGGCGACCATGGTGCCCGCCACGCCCGAGGACAGCACGTGGGTGGTGGAAACCGGCAGGCTGAAGATGTTGGCCATGCCGATCAGGCTGGCGGTGGTGATCTGCGCCGACATGCCTTGGGAGTAGGTCATGCCTTGCTTGCCGATTTTCTCGCCAATGGTCAGTACCACGCGTTTCCAGCCGACCATGGTGCCCAGGCCCAAGGCCAGTGCAACCGCCAGGATCACCCAGAACGGAGCGTACTCAGTGGTGGTGGTCAGGTCTTTGCGCAACTTGTCCAGGTCAGCCTTTTCACGCGCCCCGAGCGTTGGCAATTTGCTGACTTTCTTCGCGGTGTCATCCAGGCAGAGCAGGTAACGACGTACTTCGATGCGGCTTTCCGCCGACAGCGAATGGTAGTCGGCTACACCCTTGAGGGTGCCGAGCAGGGCGGTGATGGTCGGTTCGGTCTGTTGCGGGTTGCAACGGAATTTCTCCGGCAGATCGCCATTCAGGCTCTTGCCAAGGGCCAGGAACTCGCCCAGGGTTTCGGAATTGCGCTGGTAGAACTGGCTCAGGTGCAACGTAGCGTCGCGAGTCCGTTCGATCTGGTAGGTCGTGCTGTTCAGGTCGAGGACGAACTGGGCTGGCACGATACCGATCAGGACCAGCATGATCAGGCCGATACCTTTCTGGCCATCGTTGGAGCCGTGAACGAAACTCACGGCCATGGCCGAGATCACAAGTACCAGGCGATTCCAGAACGGCGGGTGTTTCTTGTCGTCGATCTTGCGGCGCTGTTCCGGCGTCTTGTGCATCTTCGACAGCGGACGCCACCATTTAAGACCGATCAGGATCAGCGCGGCGATCAGGAAGCCTGCCATTGGCGAGAATACCAGCGACATGCCGATATCGATCGCCTTTTGCCAGTTCACCCCGTCAGCCAACGGAATTTCGTTGATCAGGGCGTTGGCCAGGCCCACGCCGAGGATCGAACCGATCAGCGTGTGGGAGCTGGAGGCGGGGATACCGAAGTACCAGGTGCCCAGGTTCCAGGTGATGGCTGCGGCGAGCAACGAGAACACCATGGCCAGTCCGTGACCGGTGTTCACATTGATCAGCAGTTCTACCGGCAGCAGGTGGACGATGGCATACGCCACGCCGACCCCGCCCAGCAGCACGCCGAGGAAGTTGAACACACCGGAGAAGAACACTGCCAGGTGAGGCGGCATGGCTTTGGTGTAGATAACGGTCGCCACCGCGTTAGCGGTGTCATGAAAGCCGTTGATGAACTCGAAGGCGAGGACAAAGGCCAGGGCGAGCAAGAGGCTCACAAGCACCCAAGCATCCAGTCCGCTGAATAAATCGATCATGAAGGTTTTCTGACCCGGTCATAAGGGGGCGCGATTATGCCAGAAAAGACTGCTAATCAATGCACTAGCTGCTCATCGGTAACATTCTTCAACGAATTTTTTTGCCGCAGAACCTGAAAACCCACGGTTTTGCTGTGTTTTTTAAGTCATTGATTTTATTGAAAAAATTGACCGTCACAAAACCTTCACGGCCCGGCAGGAGGGGCTTGAACGGTTGTGAGAAAAATCTGAGAAATAGGTCAGATACCGGAAATCTGCCTGATTCGACGACGGTGATGGCCGCTGCCCGCTCGTAGCGGGCGCGAAAGGCAACATCAATACATCCCGCTTTTAACGGGTGCAGAGGTAGGCCCTTGTAAGGATCAGGCCGAAGCAGTCACGGCTCTTCGGCTTTGAGTTCCTTTTCCATTTTTTGAAGTTCTTGCTGGAAAACCTGATCCTGAACGGTGGCGCGTTTACGCCAGGGTTTGCGTTCCGGTTCGGGTTGAGCGGCGTAAGTGGTGACTTCTCCGCCGTAAACTTCCTTGTAACGTTGTTCCTGGCGCTCTAGTTCCGCGCGCAGTTCGTCTTTCGTCACAGTGCTACCTGATTGAGTTGGGATAAATTCTGGTGAAAACGCGCTGCATCAAATCGTTTGATCACGTTCGTCGAGTGGGCAATGCCCGTCAAGGCATCGTTTTTGGCAACAACGTGATCAATACTTCCATGTCACAGGCGGCCACGACACCAGATATAAACAGCTGACGTAGCTTCAGTTTCCTGTTTCGGCAAGCGCGATGGCAAGGCTGTGCAGTGCGGATCTGGCGCTTGCAACGGGCAACGGCGATGGAACATCGCCTGGCCGGGCAGCGGGTTCGGCAAGTAAAAAACCGAAGCGCTACTGAATTGTATTATAGCGGCCGATTTGAAGAACACTATCTCCAAAGAGTTAAAAGTGAATCTTGGTGTGTGACCGTTTTGTTGCTCGAAACTTTGCGATTAACTAGAACGTCGACGGATACCGCATTGCTGCGATGCCTTTCTGACGCCATTAAATCAGGCAAGTTACGGTAATTGGATTGCCCCATTAAGTCCTGCGTCGAGTCGGCGCAAACATGGGGCGCAAGTCAGCGAAAACCGGACATCAGCGCATGTGATTTGCACGACGGATTGCGATTATCGGTCGAGTGTTCGATAATCGCACGGAGTTGGCGGGCCGGGCTTGAGCGCCAGGCTCGCCCTTTGTAATAGTCGCTGATCCGAATGGGTAAAAGGACCTTGTATGAACGATCAAATGCGCAATTCCTTCGCTTCAGTGGCTCCTCCCATCGTTGCCTCACCTGCCAAACGGATCCAGGCACTGACCGGCGACCCGGATTTCATGACGTCCCTGGCCCGTGGCCTGGCCGTGGTGCAAGCGTTTCAGGAGCGCAAACGGCACCTGACCATCGCCCAGATCAGTCACCGCACGGAAATTCCCCGCGCCGCCGTGCGTCGTTGCCTGCACACCTTGATCAAACTCGGCTACGCCACCACCGACGGCCGCACCTATTCGCTGCTGCCCAAAGTGCTGACCCTCGGCCATGCCTATGTGTCATCAACGCCGCTGGCGGTTTCCGCACAGCCTTACCTGGACCGCATGAGCGAGCAACTGCACGAGGCCTGCAACATGGCCACGCTGGAGGGTGATGACATTCTGTACATTGCGCGCTCCGCGACCACCCAGCGGCTGATTTCGGTGGACCTGTCGGTGGGCGGGCGCTTGCCGGCCTATTGCACCTCGATGGGGCGGATCCTGCTGGCCGCGCTGGATGACACCTCGCTGGGCGAATACCTCGACCACGCCGAATTGCAAGCCAAGACCAGCCGCACGATCCACACCCCCGAGGCGTTGCTCGAATGCCTGCAAGAGGTGCGACAGCAAGGCTGGTGCATCGTCGACCAGGAACTCGAGCAAGGGCTGCGTTCGATTGCCGTCCCGGTGTATGACGCTTCCGGGCAGGTGGTCGCGGCCCTCAATGTCAGCACTCACGCCGGGCGAGTCAGCCGCAATGAACTGGAACAGCGTTTCCTGCCCGGTTTGTTGAGCGCCAGCCGCGACCTCAGCGCCCAGTTGTTTGCCTAAGCCGTTCGATAAACGCACAGAGTCGCGTTTATCGAATTGACGCTGTTTCCTCCGGATCATTACTGTCGCGGCTTCGTCGGCATCTGCTGACATCGTTCGACCGCGATCCGTGGGATAAAAATAATGAACCAGCCTCAGTCTGCTGTAGGTAACTGCCTCGACGTGCAGTCCTTCATCAATGCCCAACCCATTTCGCGCTACCAGTGGCGCGTGGTGATCCTGTGTTTCCTGATTGTCTTCCTCGATGGCCTCGACACCGCGGCAATGGGCTTCATCGCCCCGGCCCTGTCCCAGGACTGGGGTATCGACCGAGCCAGTCTCGGCCCGGTGATGAGTGCGGCGTTGATCGGCATGGTCTTCGGCGCACTGGGCTCCGGCCCTCTGGCTGACCGCTTCGGGCGAAAAGTCGTACTGGTCGGCGCGGTGCTGTTGTTCGGTGCCTTCAGCCTGGCCTCGGCCTACAGCACCAATGTCGATCAGCTTTTGGTGTTGCGCTTCCTGACCGGCCTGGGTCTGGGCGCCGGCATGCCGAACGCCACCACGCTGCTGTCGGAATACACCCCGGAGCGCAAAAAGTCCCTGCTGGTGACCAGCATGTTCTGCGGCTTCAACCTCGGCATGGCTGGCGGCGGATTTATCTCGGCCAAGCTCATTCCGGCCTTTGGCTGGCACAGCCTGCTGCTGATCGGTGGAGTGCTGCCGCTGATCCTCGCCGTCGTTTTGCTGTTCTGGCTGCCGGAGTCGGCGCGTTACCTGGTGGTGCGCAACCGCGGTACGGACAAAGTACGCAAGGCACTGGCGCCGATTGACCCGACGGTGGTGGCCCAGGCGTCCAGTTTCAGTGTGCCGGAACAGAAAACCGTGAAGGCGCGCAATGTGTTCGCGGTGATCTTCTCCGGCACCTACAGCACCGGCACCTTGCTCTTGTGGCTGACCTACTTCATGGGTCTGGTGATCGTTTACCTGCTGACCAGTTGGCTGCCGACGCTGATGCGTGACAGTGGCGCGAGCATGGAGCAGGCCGCCTTCATCGGCGCGCTGTTCCAGTTTGGTGGCGTGCTGAGTGCGGTGGGCGTGGGCTGGGCAATGGACCGGTTCAATCCGCACAAGGTCATCGGCACTTTCTACCTGCTGGCCGGGGTGTTTGCCTACGCGGTAGGGCAGAGCCTGGGCAACATCGCGCTGTTGGCGACGCTGGTGCTGGTGGCCGGGATGTGTGTCAACGGTGCGCAATCGGCAATGCCGTCACTGGCTGCGCGGTTTTATCCGACTCAGGGGCGGGCCACCGGCGTGTCGTGGATGCTCGGGATCGGCCGCTTCGGCGCCATCCTCGGGGCGTGGATGGGCGCGACGCTGCTGGGCCTGGGCTGGAACTTCGAGCAAGTGCTGACGGCGCTGGTGATTCCGGCGGCGCTGGCGACGACGGCGGTGGTGATCAAGGGCATGGTCAGTCATGCGGATGCGACCTGAGGCCATCACTCGGGTTCTTTATTGCTGTTGCGGGCCTCTTCGCGAGCAAGCCCGCTCCCACAAGGATCACACCTATCCCTGTGGGAGCGGGCTTGCTCGCGAAGCTTTTGATCTGGATTGTTAGCCGAGCAACAATGTGTTCGATAATCGAACGCTCAGTCGATTATCGGATTGTTTGGCCTTTTTCAGAAGCTTAACCTTCAGTCATTCCGGCGCTGCGCATCGGCGCCTTCTTCCACTGTCGGTTAACAATAAACGGGAGCCTGCCCCAATGGCTGAAATCCTTTCGCTGCACGACGCGGTGAAGCAATTCGTAAACGACGGTGATACGGTCGCGCTCGAAGGCTTTACTCACCTGATCCCGACGGCCGCCGGTCACGAAATCATTCGTCAGGGCAAGAAAGACCTGACCCTGGTGCGGATGACCCCTGACTTGATCTACGACCAGTTGATCGGTGCCGGTTGTGCCCGCAAACTGATTTTCTCCTGGGGCGGCAACCCGGGTGTCGGCTCACTGCATCGCCTGCGTGACGCTGTGGAGAAACAGTGGCCCCACGCGCTGGAAATCGAAGAACACAGCCACGCCGACCTGGCCAACGCCTACGTCGCCGGGGCATCCGGTCTGCCGTTCGCGGTGCTGCGTGCCTACGCCGGTTCCGATTTGCCGAAGGTCAACCCGCTGATCAAATCGGTTACCTGTCCGTTCACTGGCGAAGTGTTGGCCGCCGTGCCTTCGGTGCGTCCGGATATCACGGTGATTCACGCGCAGAAAGCCGACCGCAAGGGCAACGTGCTGCTGTGGGGCATCCTCGGCGTGCAGAAAGAAGCTGCGCTGGCGGCCAAGCGCTGCATCGTCACCGTTGAGGAAATCGTCGACGACCTCAATGCGCCGATGAACTCCTGTGTGCTGCCAACCTGGGCCTTGAGCGCGGTTTGCCACGTACCTGGCGGCGCGCATCCGTCCTACGCCCACGGTTACAACGAACGCGACAACCGCTTCTACCAGGCCTGGGACCCGATTGCCCGCGACCGTGAAACCTTCACCGCGTGGATCAACGAATACATCCACGGCAGCGCTGACTTCAGCGAGTTCCAGGCCAAACTGGCCGCCGCTTCGGAGGCGAAGTAATGACTTACACCACCAATGAAATGATGACCGTTGCCGCTGCCCGTCGCCTGAAGAACGGCTCGGTGTGCTTCGTGGGCATCGGCCTGCCGTCGAAAGCGGCCAACCTGGCGCGCCTGACTTCCTCGCCTGATGTGGTGCTGATCTACGAATCGGGCCCGATCGGTGCCAAGCCAAGTGTATTGCCACTGTCGATTGGCGACGGTGAGCTGGCGGAAACCGCCGACACCGTGGTGCCGACCGGCGAGATTTTCCGTTACTGGCTGCAGGGCGGGCGCATTGACGTCGGTTTCCTCGGCGCGGCGCAGGTCGACCGTTTCGGCAACATCAACACCACCGTCGTGGGTGATTACCACGCGCCGAAAGTCCGTCTGCCGGGTGCAGGTGGCGCGCCGGAGATTGCCGGTTCCGCCAAGAGCGTGTTGATCATCCTCAAGCAGTCGTCGCGCTCCTTTGTCGACAAACTCGACTTCATTACCTCGGTCGGCCACGGCGAGGGCGGCGATTCGCGCAAGCGTCTCGGTCTGCCAGGCGCCGGACCGGTGGGGATCATCACCGATCTGTGCATCATGGAGCCGGAAGCCGGTACCCATGAGTTCGTGGTCACTGCACTACACCCGGGTGTGACCCGCGAGCAAGTGGTTGCTGCCACCGGTTGGGCGATTCGCTTTGCTGACCAGGTTGAGCAAACCGCCGAGCCGACTGAAGTCGAATTGACCGCGCTGCGCGACCTCGAAGCCCGTACCGCTGCCGCACACGGCCAAGCCCCCGGAGAAGCGTGATGCGTGACGTTTATATCTGCGACGCGATTCGTACCCCCATCGGCCGTTTCGGCGGTGGCCTGTCGACGGTGCGTGCCGACGACCTGGCTGCCGTGCCGATCAAGGCCTTGATGGAGCGCAACCCGTCGGTGGACTGGAACGCGGTGGACGAGGTGTTCCTCGGCTGCGCCAACCAGGCCGGTGAAGACAACCGCAACGTTGCGCGTATGGCACTGTTGCTGGCCGGCCTGCCGGAAACCATTCCCGGCGTGACCCTCAATCGCCTTTGCGCTTCGGGCATGGATGCCATCGGCACCGCGTTCCGCGCCATCGCCAGCGGCGAGATGGAGCTGGCGATTGCCGGCGGCGTCGAGTCGATGTCCCGTGCGCCGTTCGTGATGGGCAAGGCCGATGCCGCTTTTTCGCGCAACATGAAGCTCGAAGACACCACCATCGGCTGGCGCTTCATCAACCCGTTGATGAAGGCCCAGTACGGCGTGGATGCGATGCCGCAGACCGCTGACAACGTGGCCGACGATTACAAGGTGTCCCGCGCCGACCAGGACGCGTTCGCCCTGCGCAGTCAACAACGCACGGCCGCCGCACAAGCCGCCGGGTTCTTCGCCGAAGAAATCGTTGAAGTGCGCATAGCCCACAAGAAGGGTGAAACCGTGGTCAGCCAGGACGAGCATCCTCGCGCCGACACCACCCTGGAAGCTCTGACCAAACTCAAACCGGTCAACGGCCCCGACAAGACCGTCACCGCCGGCAATGCCTCGGGTGTAAACGACGGCGCCGCCGCGTTGATCCTGGCTTCGGCCGAAGCGGTGAAGAAACACGGCCTGACTGCCCGTGCCAAAGTGCTGGGCATGGCCAGCGCCGGTGTTGCCCCGCGGGTGATGGGCATTGGCCCGGTGCCGGCGGTGCGTAAACTGATCGAGCGCCTCGGTGTGGCGGTCAGCGATTTCGACGTGATCGAGCTCAACGAAGCCTTCGCCAGCCAAGGCCTGGCGGTGCTGCGTGAACTGGGGATCGCGGACGACGCGGCCCAGGTCAACCCGAACGGTGGCGCGATTGCCTTGGGGCACCCGTTGGGCATGAGCGGCGCGCGGCTGGTGTTGACCGCATTGCATCAGCTGGAAAAAACCGGTGGCAAGAAAGGTCTGGCGACCATGTGCGTCGGTGTCGGTCAGGGTCTGGCCCTGGCGATCGAGCGCGTCTGACGCGCTCTGAAGACTTATACGAACTGAGGAATGTTTCATGACTGACAAGCCTGGTTACCGTCGCCCGCAGGAAGGCACCCAGCCGGAGTACCTGCACCCGACCTATCAATCCACCAACCTGCGCTCGCCGTCCAAGCCGTTGGTGTTCCTGCCGCATTCGCTGTCGGAAATCACCGGTCCTACCGTCGGCGCCGAGCGCATCAACGAGAAGGATAACGACCTGACCGCCCAGCACGAGGGGCAGCCTCAGGGGGAGCGCATCATCATCCACGGCCGTGTGCTGGATGAAAACGGTCTGCCGGTGCCGGGGATTCTGGTGGAGATCTGGCAGGCCAACGCCGCCGGTCGCTACGCCCATGCCCGCGACCTGCACGACGCACCGCTGGACCCGAACTTCACCGGCACCGGCCGCACCGTGACCGACGCCGATGGCTGGTACCAGTTCCAGACCATCAAGCCCGGCGCCTATCCATGGGGTAACCACCACAACGCCTGGCGCCCGGCGCACATCCATTTCTCGCTGTTCGGGCCGAGCATCCTGACGCGCCTGGTGACGCAGATGTATTTCCCGGGCGACCCGCTGCTGGCGTACGACCCGATCTACAACTGCGTGCCTGATACCAGCGCCAAAGAGCGTTTGATCGCCACGTTCGATCTGGAAAAAACCATCCCTTCCTATGCCCTCGGTTATCGCTGGGACATCGTTTTGCGCGGCCGCGACGCCACGCCGATGGAGAAATAAGATGACGCTGACTGCGACCACGTCCCACACCGTCGGGCCGTACTACCACATCGGCCTGACCTGGCTGAACCGCGAAAACCTGACCGTCGAACAAACCCTGGGCGAGCGCGTAGCGATCACCGGGCAAGTGGTCGACGGCAATGGCGACATCGTCAACGACGCGATGCTGGAAGTCTGGCAGGCCAACGCCGCCGGCAAGTATGACCACCCCGAAGACGACCAGGACAAACCCCTGGACCCGAACTTCGAAGGCTTTGGCCGGGTGCCGGTAGATGCCGAAGGACGCTTTCGCTTTACCACCATCAAGCCCGGTTCGGTCGAGGGTCTCAAAGGCACGACCCAGGCACCGCACCTTGTCGTTCTGGTGTTTGCCCGTGGTTTGGTGAAGCACCTGCTGACGCGGATCTACTTTGAAGGCGAGGCGGCCAACGTCAACGATCCGTTGCTGGAGTGCGTGCCGGCCGAGCGCCGCAGTACCTTGCTGGCCAAGAAGGATGCGTCGGGTGTTTATCAGTGGAATGTGATTCTGCAGGGTACCGATGCCGAGACGGTGTTCTTCGACTATTAAGTGAACACTGCAAAAAAACTGTGGGAGCGGGCTTGCTCGCGAAAGCGGTGTATCAGACAACATTGATATCGACTGATACGACGCCTTCGCGAGCAAGCCCGCTCCCACAGGGATGTGTGTTCGCTGAAACATCTGCGGAACGGGAGTGTTGCAAAGTGTGTCTAGACTCTCACTGTCCCCATTGAGTGAAAAAACAATGACAACACCCACAGCGCCTATAGCTCTTTATACGGGCGAAGAACGCAGCAAGCGGATCTTCGCCATTGTCGGTGCCTCGTCCGGCAACCTGGTTGAATGGTTCGACTTCTACGTCTACGCCTTCTGTGCGATCTATTTCGCACCGGCCTTTTTCCCGTCCGATAACCCCACCGTGCAGCTGGTCAATACCGCTGGCGTGTTCGCCGCCGGGTTCTTGATGCGGCCGATTGGTGGCTGGATTTTCGGGCGCTTGGCGGACAAGCACGGGCGCAAGAATTCGATGTTGATCTCGATTCTGATGATGTGCTTCGGCTCGCTGCTTATCGCCTGCCTGCCGACCTACAGCAGCATTGGGGTCTGGGCGCCGATCCTGTTGCTGTTCGCCCGTTTGCTGCAAGGCTTGTCGGTGGGCGGTGAGTACGGCACTACCGCAACCTACATGAGTGAAGTGGCGCTCAAGGGCCAGCGCGGTTTCTTCGCCTCGTTCCAGTACGTGACCCTGATTGGCGGCCAATTGCTCGCGGTGTCGCTGGTGGTGGTCCTGCAACAGTTCCTCACCGAAGATGACCTGCGTGCCTACGGCTGGCGGATACCCTTCGTAGTGGGTGCCATGGCGGCGCTGGTTTCGCTGTATCTGCGTCGTTCGCTCAAGGAAACCACCAGCAAGGCAATGCGCGAAAACAAGGACGCCGGCAGCATCAGCGCCCTGTTTCGCGACCATAAAACCGCGTTCATCACCGTACTCGGTTACACCGCCGGTGGTTCGCTGATCTTCTACACCTTCACCACGTACATGCAGAAGTACCTGGTGAACACCGCCGGCATGCCGGCCAAGACCGCCAGCTACATCATGACCGGCGCGCTGTTCCTCTATATGTGCATGCAGCCGATTTTCGGCATGCTCGCCGACAAGATCGGCCGGCGTAACTCGATGCTCTGGTTCGGCGCCCTCGGCACGCTGTGCACTGTGCCGATCCTGTTGAGCCTGAAAAGCGTGACAAGTCCGTTTCTGGCCTTCGTGTTGATTACCCTGGCGCTGGCGATCGTCAGTTTCTACACCTCCATCAGTGGCCTGGTGAAAGCCGAGATGTTCCCGCCCGAGGTGCGTGCATTGGGTGTCGGCCTGGCGTATGCGGTGGCGAATGCGATTTTCGGTGGTTCGGCGGAGTATGTGGCCTTGAGCCTCAAGGCCGTGGGCATGGAAAACTCCTTCTACTGGTACGTGACGGTGATGATGGCGATAGCGTTCCTGTTCAGCCTGCGTCTGCCGAAACAGGCGAAGTATCTGCATCACGACCTTTGATCTTCACGCGCGGACCGCAGGCCCGCGCCTCCAGGAATTGTTTATGAACCAGCGACCGGGCAATCAATTGTTCGATGCCTATTTCACGGCCCGCGATATGCGTGAGGTGTTCTGCGATCAGGGTCGGATCCAGGCCATGCTCGATTTCGAAGCGGCATTGGCCCGGGCCGAAGCACGGGTCGGGATGATTCCGTCGAGTGCTGTCGCGCCGATTGAAGCAGCTTGCCGTGCCGGGCTTTATGATTTTGCGATGTTGGGCGAGGCCATTGCCACGGCGGGTAACTCGGCGATTCCGTTGGTCAAGGCGCTGGGCAAGCAGATCGCGGCCACCGATACCGAAGCCGAGCGCTATGTGCATCTGGGCGCGACCAGCCAGGACGTGATGGACAGCGGCCTGGTGCTGCAACTGCGCCGGGCGCTGGAACTGATCGAGAGCGACCTGACACAACTGGGGCAGACACTCGCGTCCCAGGCCCAGCGCTACGCGACCACGCCATTGGCCGGACGCACCTGGCTGCAGCATGCGACACCGGTCACCCTCGGCATGAAGGTCGCCGGCTGGCTGGGGGCGGTGACCCGCAGTCGCCAACGCTTGGCCGAACTCAAGCCGCGTCTGCTGGTGCTGCAATTCGGCGGTGCGTCCGGAACCCTTGCGGCCCTTGGCGAACAGGCCATGCCGATTGCCCAAGCGCTGGCCGAAGAACTGCAACTGACCTTGCCCGATCAGCCGTGGCACACCCAGCGCGATCGCGTGGTGGAGTTCGGCGCTGCGCTCGGCCTGATCGCCGGCAGTCTCGGCAAACTCGGGCGTGATATCAGCCTGTTGATGCAAACCGAGGCCGCCGAAGCGTTCGAGCCTTCGGCGCCGGGCAAGGGCGGTTCCTCGACCATGCCGCACAAACGCAATCCGGTGGGCGCGGCGGTGTTGATCGGCGCGGCGACTCGCGTACCCGGTTTGCTCTCGACGCTGTTCAGCGCCATGCCCCAGGAGCACGAGCGCAGCCTCGGTCTGTGGCATGCCGAGTGGGAAACCCTGCCGGAAATCTGCTGCCTGGTGTCGGGCAGCCTGCATCAAGCATTGTTGATCGCCCAAGGGCTGGAAGTGGATGCCGAGCGCATGGCGCGCAATCTCGATTTGACCCAGGGCCTGGTGCTCGCCGAAGCGGTGAGCATCGTCCTCGCGCAGCGGGTTGGGCGCGATACCGCGCATCATCTGTTGGAGCAATGCTGCAAACGCGCCGTGGCCGAACAACGTCACCTGCGTGCGGTCCTCGGCGACGAACCACAAGTGACCGCCGAACTGTCGGCGGCTGAGCTCGATCATCTGCTGGACCCTGCCCATTACCTCGGCCAGGCCAAAACCTGGGTCGAGAGGGCGGTGGCTGAACATTCTGCATTGACTGCCTGAAGGAGACTTGCTGTGGCTTTTGTACAACTCGCCGAGGGCGAACTGCATTACCAACTCGATGGACCGGTCGATGCGCCGGTGCTGGTGCTGTCCAACTCCCTGGGCACGGACCTGCACATGTGGGATGCGCAAATCCCGGCATTCTCCGAGCATTTTCGCGTGCTGCGTTTCGACACCCGCGGCCATGGCCAGTCATTGGTAACGCCGGGGTCTTACAGCATCGAGCAACTGGGCCGCGACGTGCTCGTATTGCTGGATGCCTTGCACATCGAACGCGCGCATTTCTGCGGTTTGTCCATGGGCGGGCTGATCGGCCAGTGGCTGGGGATCAACGCCGGCGATCGACTGAACAAGCTGATCGTGTGCAACACCGCAGCGAAAATCGGCGATCCGTCGGTGTGGAACCCGCGCATTGAAATGGTGCTGCGCGATGGTCAGGCGGCCATGGTTGCCCTGCGCGATGCGTCGATTGCCCGCTGGTTCACCCCGGATTTTTCCGAAGCCAACCCGGCGGCGGCCAAGCAGATTACCGACATGCTGGCGGCGACTTCGCCAGAAGGTTACGCGGCCAATTGCGCAGCTGTGCGCGATGCCGATTTCCGCGATCAGTTGTCCTCGATCAAGGCGCCGCTGCTGGTGATCACCGGCACTGAGGATGCGGTCACGCCGCCGTCGGGTGGGCACTTCATTCAGGAACATGTACCGGGCGCCGAGTACGCCGAGTTCTACGCTGCGCACTTGTCCAACGTGCAGGCTGGCGCTGATTTCAGCGAATGTGTTCTGGCCTTTCTGAAGGCTCGTTGAGGGATATTCCGTGGACGAGAAACAACGTTACGACGAAGGCATGAAAGTCCGTCGCGCGGTACTGGGCGATGCTCACGTCGACCGCAGCCTGACCACCCTGACCGAGTTCAACTCGGAGTTTCAGGAGATGATCACTCGCCACGCCTGGGGCGACATCTGGACCCGCGAGGGTCTGCCACGCCATACCCGCAGCCTGATCACCATCGCCATGCTGATCGGCATGAACCGCGAGGGCGAACTCAAACTGCACCTGCGCGCCGCCGCCAACAATGGCGTGAGCCGTAGCGAGATCAAGGAAGTGATCATGCAGAGCGCGATCTATTGCGGCATCCCGGCAGCCAATGCGACGTTCCACCTGGCCGAGTCGGTGTGGGATGAGTTGGGGGTTGAGTCGCGGGAGTAAGCGGTAACGGAGAACAACCTGTGGGAGCGAGCTTGCTCGCGATAGCGTCGGCACATTCACTATTGATGTCGCCTGATACACCGCCATCGCGAGCAAGCTCGCTCCCACATTTGTTTTGTGTTTACAACAGGCTGATCGGGTAGCTAATGATCAGGCGGTTCTCATCGAACTCGTTGTTGCTGTAGTCGCGGCGCATGGTCGAGTTGCGCCATTTCAGGTTCAGGTCCTTCAGCGCACCGCTTTGCACGGTGTAGCCCAGTTCGCTTTCACGTCCCCATTCCTTGCCGTCGGTGATGGTGCCGGTGTGCACATTGTCACCGCTGATGTAACGGTTCATCAGGGTCAGGCCCGGAACGCCCAGGGCGGCGAAGTTGTAGTCGTGGCGTACTTGCCAGGATTTCTCCCGGGCATTGTCGTAACTGGAGTTGTAGCTGTCGTTGGCCAGGGTACCGCCGCTGGTACCGTTGACCCGCATCCAGGCGTTGTCGCCGGTGAGTTTTTGCAGGCCGACGTAGAAGGTGTTGCCGCCGTATTTTGCCGAGAACAAGCCGTACATCGTTTTGTTGTCCAACTCGCCGGCCCGGGCACTGCCGTCATCCTTGCCGTAGAAGAAACCCAGGTTGGCGCCCAGGGTCCAGTCACCCAATGGCTGGCTGTGGGTCAGGTTGATGAACTGCTGGCTGTAGATGTCCTTGAGTTCGGCGTTCCACAGGCCGATCTGGGTGCGCTTTTCGTTGAACAGGTATTCGCCGCCCTGAAAGTTGAAACGGTCCGAGGTGAACGCCGCTTTGCCGGTCATCGACATGTCGTCCATGCTGCTGTCATCGCGGGGGCTGTTCTGCCGGAACTGGCCGCCGTAGAGCGTCAGGCCATTGATCTCCTTCGACGTGATCTGACCGCCCCGGAAGGTTTGCGGCAACGAACGACCGTCGTCCGAACGCAGGATTGGCAACACCGGCATCCACTCGCCGACTTTCACTTCGGTCTGCGACAGCTTGGCCTTGAACGCGACATTGGTGCGCCCGAAGTTATCCGCCGGGCGACCGTCATGATCCAGCGGCAGCAGTTGCGTACCGCCTGTGCCTTTACCGCCGTCGAGCTTCACCGAATACAGACCGAGCACATCCATGCCGAACCCGACGGTGCCCTGGGTGAAGCCGGACTTGGCGTCGAGGATGAAACTTTGCGTCCACTCTTCAGCCTTGCCTTGGGCCTTGGTCGGGTTGGTGAAGTTGCGATTTATGTAGAAGTTGCGCAGGTTCAGGTTGACCTTGGCCCCTTCGACAAAACCCGACTCTTCGGCGTGGGCGGGCAGGGCCGCGCTGGCCAGAGTCATGGCAATCAGGCTGGGAACGAAGTACTGCGCGGGAGAAGGCGTCATGGGCTCGGGTCTCTCTAATTCTTTGGGATGAAGCGGGGTCATGCCGCAACCCTGGGTTGCAGACGAATATTCGAAATCAGCACGAACGAAGCGGATCAGCCGGAGAGGGCAGGGCGCGGGGGCATGGTGTCGAACCTGTTGTTATTGGTTTTGTGGTTCGGATGGTGCGTGGAATGTACTGGATGGTTCAATTGTTAAAAGCAGGTTTTGGGCGATTATCGAACGCAACATGTCGCTGGATTTTGTGTGGCCTGTGCGGGCCTCATCGCGAGCAAGCTCGCTCCCACAGGTGGCCGGGTTTGGCAAAAATCTTATGCACGCTGTAAGTCCACTGTGGGAGCGAGCTTGCTCGCGATGGGGCCATCACTGAGAACACACCTTTTCCCGCAGCCAACAAAAAGCCCACCAATCGGTGGGCTTCTCGTTTTTACAGCGCTATCAGAAATACTTCATCTTCGGCGCTTCTTCTTTCAACGGCTCGTTCTTCGCCGTCTGTTCGTTCCAGCCACCACCCAGGGCCTTGTACAGGTTGACCTGGCTGACCAGCTGCGCCAGTCGGTCGGTGATCAGCACCTGTTGCGCGCTGAACAGCTGACGCTGGGCATCGAGGAAAGTCAGGTTGCTGTCGACACCGATGCGGTAGCGACGCTCGGCCAGGCGGTAGTAGTCCTGGTTGGCACTGACGAAATCTTTCTGTGCCTGCAACTGCTGGACGTAGGTCTGGCGGGCAGCCAGGCCGTCGGCGACTTCCTGGAAGGCCGTTTGAATGGACTTCTCGTAGTTCGCCACGCCGATGTCTTTCTGGATTTTCGAGTAATCCAGGCTGGCGCTCAGGGCGCCGGCGTTGAAGATCGGCAGGTTGATCTGCGGTTGGAACAACCAGGTGCCCGAACCACCCTTGAACAGACCGGACAGGTCCGGGCTCAGGGTGCCGGCATTGGCCGTGAGGCTGATGCTCGGGAAGAACGCAGCCCGCGCCGCGCCGATGTTGGCATTGGCGGCCTTCAGGTTGTACTCGGCCTGAAGGATGTCCGGACGACGATGCAGCAGGTCCGACGGCAGGCCGGGTGGAACGTCGCTCAGCAGGTCGTCGTCAAGTGGTTTGGCCGCTTGCAGGTTGGCCGGGACACCGGTGCCGAGCAGCAGCACCAGGCTGTTCTCGTCCTGGGCGACCTGACGGGTGTACTTGGCCAGTTGCGCACGGGCGTTTTCCACCGAGGTGCGCGACTGTGCCAGGTCCAGGGCCGAGGCGACGCCGACTTCGTTGCTGCGGGCGGTGAGCTTGTAGCTCTCCTCGAAGGCGGCGAGGGTGTCCTGGGTCAGCTTGTACAGTTCCTTGTCGGCCTGCCAGGTCAGGTAGGCATTGGCCACGCTGGCCACCAGGCTGATCTGCGTGCTGCGGCGACCCTCTTCAGTGGCGAAGTACTTCTGCAACGCTTCTTCGTTCAGGCTGCGAACCCGACCGAACAGGTCGAGTTCATAGGCGCTGACGCCAACTGTTGCCGAGTAGGAACTGGTGATGCCGGCTTCGCCGGTCTGGGAAGCATCAGCCGGAAGCCGCTGACGGCTGCCGCTGCCATTGGCCGAGACGGCCGGGAACAGATCGGCACGGGAGATGCGGTATTGAGCCGCGAACGCGTCGATGTTCAGGGCCGCGACACGCAGGTCACGGTTGTTTTCCAGGGCAACCTGGATCAGCTGTTGCAGCGCCGGGTCATGGAAAAACTGCTTCCAGCCCTGCTCGGCAGCCGCTTGCGCCGGTGCCTGGGCCGGCGAGTACGCCGGGCCCTGCGGGTACTGGCCCGCCACCGGCGCTTCGGGCTGCTGATAGTCAGGTATCAGCGAGCAGCCACCGAGCACGAAGGCGGCGACTGCCAGGGAGAGTAGCGACTTGCTCATTAGCCAGCCTCTTTAGAAGTTTCAATAGCGTCATCCTGGTCGGCGATTTTGCGCTGGCCAATGGACGACACGGTGACGAAGAACAGCGGGACCCAGAAGATCGCCAGCACAGTGGCCGTGATCATACCGCCGATTACGCCGGTACCGATTGCATGCTGGCTACCGGAGCCCGCACCGGTGGATATCGCCAGTGGTACCACACCGAGGACGAAGGCGAGCGAGGTCATGATGATCGGTCGCAGACGCATGCGGCAGGCTTCGATCGCTGCATCGCGCAGGCTACGCCCTTGTTCGTGCAATTCCTTTGCAAATTCGACAATCAGAATGGCGTTTTTCGCCGCCAGACCGATAGTCGTCAACAAACCTACCTGGAAGTACACGTCGTTGGACAAACCACGCAGGCTGGTGGCCATCAGCGCACCGATGATCCCCAGCGGTACAACCAACATCACCGCGATCGGAATCGACCAGCTTTCATACAACGCCGCCAGACACAGGAACACCATCAGCAGCGACAGGGCGTACAGCGCTGGTGCTTGCGAACCGGACAGACGCTCTTCGTACGACAGGCCGGTCCAGGAAATACCGACACCCGCCGGCAGTTTCTTGGCAATGGCCTCGACTTCGAGCATGGCTTCACCGGTGGAATAGCCTGGCGCCGGGGCACCGAGGATTTCCATCGCTTCCACGCCGTTGTAACGGGCCAGTTTCGGCGAACCGTAAATCCACTCGCCCTTGGCGAACGCCGAGAACGGAACCATGTTGCCGGTACTGTTGCGCACGTACCACTTCTGCAGGTCTTCAGGGCCCATTCGAGCGCCTGGCTGGCCTTGCACGTACACCTTCTTCACCCGGCCACGGTCGATGAAGTCGTTGACGTAGCTACTGCCCAGGGCAATCGACAGGGTGTTGTTGATGTCGGCGATGGTAATGCCCAGGGCACTGGCCTTCTCGTCATCGATTTCCAGCTGGTATTGCGGTTCGTCGTTCAGGCCGTTCGGACGCACCTGAGACAGAATCTTGCTTTGTGCGGCCATGCCGAGGAACTGGTTGCGCGCTTCCATCAGTTTTTCGTGGCCGATACCGGCACGGTCCTGAAGGAACACGTCGAAACCGGTGGCGTTACCCAGTTCCAGTACCGCCGGTGGCGCGAAGGCGAACACCATGGCATCGCGGAAGGTGAAGAAGTGCTGCTGGGCACGGGCCGCCACCTTGAACACATTGTTGTCGGCGTTACGTTCGTCCCACGGTCTGAGCATGATGAACGCCATACCCGAACTCTGGCCACGGCCGGCGAAGTTGAAGCCGGTCACGGTAAACACCGAGTTCACCGCATCGCCTTCGCCGCCATCCTTGCCAGGGCGCAGCAGGAATTCACGCATTTCGTCCACGACCACCTGGGTGCGCTGGGACGTCGAACCGGCCGGGGTCTGCACCTGGGCGAACAGTACACCCTGGTCTTCTTCCGGCAGGAACGCCGTTGGAATGCGGGTGAACAGCCAGATCATGCCAACCACGATCAGCAGGTACGCCAGCAGATACGGGATCTTGCGCTGCAGGATATTGCCGACACCGCGCTCGTAGCTGCGAACGCCACGGTCGAAATTGCGGTTGAACCAGCCAAAGAAACCACGCTTGGGTACGCCGTGCTCGCCTTTGGGAATCGGCTTGAGCATGGTGGCGCAAAGCGCCGGGGTGAAGATCAGCGCGACCAGCACCGACAGGGCCATGGCCGAGACGATGGTGATCGAGAACTGCTTGTAGATCACACCGGTGGAACCGCTGAAGAACGCCATCGGCAGCAGAACCGCCGACAACACCAGGGCGATACCGACCAGCGCACCCTGGATCTGGCCCATGGACTTCTTGGTGGCTTCCTTGGGTGACAGGCCTTCTTCGCTCATCACCCGTTCGACGTTTTCCACCACGACGATGGCGTCGTCCACCAGCAAGCCGATGGCCAGCACCATGCCGAACATGGTCAGGGTGTTGATGCTGAAACCGGCAGCCGCGAGGATGCCGAATGTACCGAGCAATACCACCGGCACGGTCATCGTGGTGATGATGGTGGCGCGGAAGTTCTGCAGGAACAGGAACATCACCAGGAACACCAGCGCGACCGCTTCGACCAGGGTGTGAACCACGCCCTTGATCGATTCGGTTACTACCGGAGTGGTGTCATACGGAAACACCACTTCCATCCCTTGCGGGAAGAACGGCTTGAGACTGTCGATGGTCGCGCGCAGGGCCTTGGCGGTATCGAGCGCGTTGGCACCGGTGGCCAGTTTCACGGCCAGGCCGGAAGCCGGGGCACCGTTGAACTGGGCGTTGATGCTGTAGTTCTCACCCCCCAGGCCGACTTCGGCAACATCCCTCAAGCGAACCTGGGAACCGTCCTTGTTGACCTTGAGCAGGATCTTTTCGAACTCTTCCGCGGTCTGCAGGCGGGTCTTGCCGATGATGGTCGCGTTCAACTGGGTGCCGGGCAGGGCAGGCAGGCCGCCGAGCTGGCCGGACGACACCTGGACGTTTTGCGCGGCGATAGCGGTCTTGACGTCGATCGGGGTCAGGTTGAAGTTGTTCAACTTGGCCGGGTCGAGCCAGATTCGCATGGCGTACTGGGAACCGAACACCTGGAAGTCGCCGACACCGGCGGTCCGCGAGATCGGGTCCTGCATGTTCGACACGATGTAGTTGGACAGGTCGTCCTTGGTCATGCTGCCGTCACGCGACACCACGCCGATCACCAACAGGAAGTTCTTCACCGCCTTGGTGACGCGGATACCTTGCTGTTGCACTTCTTGCGGCAGCAGCGGGGTGGCCAGGTTCAGCTTGTTCTGGACCTGGACCTGCGCGGTGTCGGAGTTGGTGCCTTGTTCGAAGGTCGCGGTAATGGTCATGGTGCCGTCGGAGTTACTTTCCGACGAGACATAACGCAGGTTGTCGATACCGTTGAGCTGTTGCTCGATCACCTGAACCACGGTGTCCTGAACCGTTTGTGCCGAAGCACCCGGGTAGGCCACGGAGATGGCGATCGCTGGAGGCGCAATGCTCGGGTACTGGTTGATCGGCAGTCTGAGGATCGATAGTGCCCCGACCAACATGATCACCAGGGCAATTACCCAGGCGAAAATCGGACGGTCGATAAAAAATTTCGACATGGTTTACTCCCCTTTGCCGCCAGAGGCTTTATCAGCTACCTGGGCGGGGGCCGGGTTCTTTACGGCTACGTTGGTCGCTTCACTGGCCTTGACTTCGATGCCAGGTTTGACGAATTGCAGACCTTCGGTGATCAGGCGATCGCCGGCCTTCAGGCCGTCTTCGATCAGCCATTGATTGCCGACGGTGCGGTTGGCCTTGAGTTGACGCAGTTCGACCTTGTTGTCCGGGCCGACAACCAGTGCGGTCGGCGTACCCTTGAGGTCGCGGGTCACGCCTTGCTGCGGGGCCAGGATCGCCGCGCTGTTCACACCGGCCAGCAACTTGGCGTGCACGAACATGCCAGGCAGAAGGGTGTGGTCAGGGTTCGGGAAAATGGCGCGCAGGGTGACGGAACCGGTGGTCTGGTCAACCGAGATTTCGGAGAACTCCAGCTTGCCGTCCAGCTTGTACTCGCTGCCGTCTTCGAGGGTCAGCTTGACCGAGGCTGCGTTATCGCCAGCCTTTTGCAGGCGACCGCTTTCCAGCTCACGGCGCAGTTGCAGCAGCTCGACCGAGGACTGCGTCACGTCGACGTAGATCGGGTCGATTTGCTGGATCACCGCCATCGCATCGGCCTGGGCATTGCTGACCAGCGCGCCTTCGGTCACCGAGGAACGGCCGATGCGGCCGGTCAGCGGGGCGTTGACCTTGGTGTAGCGCACATTGATCTGCGCGGTTTGCAACGCGGCTTCCGATTGCAGGCGGTTGGCCACGGCGGTGTCGTATTCCTGACGGCTTACGGCTTGTTCGTTGACCAGTTGCTGGTAGCGGTCGGAAATCGACTTGGTCGAGCGCAGGTTGGCTTCAGCGCTTTTCAGCGTCGCTTCATAGACCGACGGATCGATCTGGTACAGCTGCTGGCCAGCCTTGACGTCGCTGCCTTCCTTGAACAGGCGCTTGAGAATGATGCCGTTGACCTGCGGGCGGACTTCGGCAATGCGGAACGCACTGGTACGGCCGGGCAGATCGGATGTCAGGGTGAAAGCTTGAGGTTGCAGAGTCACGACGCCGACCTGAGGCGGTGGGGCGGCCGGTGCTGCCTCTTCCTTTTTGCATCCGCTGAGCAGCGATGCCAGGGCGACGGCGGCGACCAGAGCGGTAACAGCTGGCTTGAATTGCATGAAAATCCTCGGGTCAGGCACGCAAGGTGCGCACTAGAAAGGTGGAAGGTTGAAAAATGTTTGCCGAGTGGATAAGTAGCTTGCTAAGGAATATACTTACGTACATGGCTGTTTGTAAATACCCAGGCTGCGTATCAACGCCGTTACACAAGCCGCTACACAAGCCGCTACACAAGCCGTTGAAAGGTTGGAATTGTAGGCCGGGGACGAACCCCCAGAACGTTCGCCCCACTTTTATTCAGCTGATGTTCAGGCACCGCTGAAGCACCCTGATTGAGGTTGTACTGCCATGGTCCGTCGTACCAAAGAGGAAGCTCAGGAAACCCGCGCGCAAATTCTCGTGGCGGCCGAAAAGGCCTTTTTCGAGCGAGGCGTGGCACGCACGACCCTGGCGGACATCGCGACCCTGGCCGGCGTCACTCGAGGGGCCATCTACTGGCATTTCAGCAACAAGGCGGATCTGGTGCAGGCCATGCTCGACACTCTGCATGAGCCGCTGGAAGAAATGGCCAAGGCCAGCGAGAGCGAAGACGAACTCGATCCTCTGGGCTGCATGCGAAAGTTGCTGATTCATTTGTTTCATCAAATTGCGCTGGACCCGAAAACCCGACGCATCAATGAGATTCTTTTTCATAAGTGCGAATTCACCGATGAAATGTGCGACCTGCGCCAACAACGGGTGTCAGCCAGCCTCGAATGCAATGTGCGGATCGGCCTGGCCCTGAGTAATGCAGTGAATCGCGGTCAGTTGCCGGAAAACCTCGACACCGCCCGCGCGGCGATCAGCTTGCATGCTTATATTGATGGCATCCTGTACCAGTGGCTGCTGGCCCCCGACAGTTTTGAATTGCACGCCGAAGCCGAGCGTTGGGTCGATACCGGGCTGGATCTGTTGCGCTTTAGCCCCAGCCTGCGCAAATAAAGCAAAATGCGTAATCGGCGCCTTGTGTGTCAACCGTTGAAGCCGCAGATGAACAGTTCTTCACGCGCCCTTCGACAATGGGGTGCTTTTATATACTTACGTTCGGCAGGTTGACAGGTAGCAAACTCAGTAATTTGTAGGGAATTTGTGTCGAGTGCCGTGAGCACCTGCCAATAATCGGGGATGATCGCTCCCACATTAGTGGATAGTGTCAAACCGTCAGATAACAAAAAGCCCCGGCTCTTTCGAGTCGGGGCTTTTGCGTTTCCACTGTTGCTGATTACAGCGTCGGGTAGTCGATGTAACCGACCGGGCCCTTGGCGTAGAACAGTTCCGGACGCGCTTCGTTCAGCGGCGCGTCAGCCTGCAAGCGTGCCGGCAGGTCAGGGTTGGCAATGAAAGGTACACCGAAGGCGACTGCATCGGCCTGGCCACTGGCGAGCAACGCGTTGGCGCTGTCCTTGGTGAAACGCTCGTTGGCAATGTAGGGGCCGCCGAAGGCTTCCTTGAGTTGTGCGCCGAGGCTGTCGGCACCTTCTTTCTCCCGCGAGCAGATGAAGGCAATGCCACGCTTGCCCAGTTCGCTTGCGACGTAGGTGAAGGTTTCGGCCAGGTTGTCGTCGCCCATGTCATGCAGGTCGGCGCGTGGCGACAGGTGCACACCCACGCGGCCGGCGCCCCAGGTTTCGATGGCGGCGTCGGTCACTTCCAGCAGCAGGCGGGCACGGTTTTCCAGGGAACCGCCGTAGTTATCGGTGCGCTGGTTGGTGCTGCTTTGCAGGAACTGGTCGAGCAGGTAACCGTTGGCGGCATGGATTTCCACACCGTCGAAGCCGGCGGCCTTGGCGTTCTCGGCACCGACGCGGTAAGCGTCGACGATGTCGGCGATTTCAGCGGTTTCCAAGGCGCGCGGCACAGGGAAGTCGGCCAGCGGACGAACCAGGCTGACGTGGCCCTTGGGCTGGATGGCACTCGGGGCGACCGGGGCTTCATCGTTCAGGTACAAACCGTGGGAAATGCGACCCACATGCCACAGTTGCAGGAAGATCTTGCCGCCCGCGCCATGGATAGCCTTGGTCACGTTGGACCAGCCACGCACCTGATCGTTGGACCAGATGCCCGGGGTGTCCGGGTAGCCGACGCCCATTGGGGTCACCGAAGTGGCCTCGCTGAGGATCAGGCCGGCGGTGGCACGTTGCACGTAGTACTCGGCCATCAGCGCGTTGGGCACGCGGCCTTCGTCGGCGCGGCAGCGGGTCAGTGGCGCCATGATGATGCGGTTGGCCAACTCGAGGTCGCCCAGTTTGATCGGATCGAAAATAGTCGTCATTTAGTGGCTCTCTTTTGGAGATCAGTTAGAAGTAGCTGGGGCCAGGTCGGGATTGCCGCTCTGACGGAAAGTAATCAGGGTGACCAGCAGGGCGAGTACCGCCAGGGCCGCTGCGGCGAGGGGGACGCTGGTCAGGCCGAAGCCGTGGGCGATCACACTGCCGCCGACCCAGGCACCCAAGGCGTTGCCGATGTTGAAAGCGCCGATGTTCAGGGTCGACACCAGGTTCGGTGCGGCCTTGCCGAAGGTCACCACGTTCACTTGCAGCGCCGGTACGGCGGCGAAGCACGCGGTGGCCCAGAGGAACAGGGTGATTTCGGTAGGGATCAGCGCGACGCTGGTCCAGGTCAGCACGGTGGACACCACGGCCATGGTGACGAACACACCGATCAGCGTCGCGGCCATGCCTTTGTCGGCCAGCTTGCCGCCGATGATGTTGCCGACCGTCAGGCCCAGGCCGATGAGCATCAGGGTCCAGGTCACGCCACGGGGCGAAACGCCGGTGACTTCGCCGAGCAGCGGGGCGACGTAGGTGAACAGGGTGAACACCGAGGCGGCGAACAGCGCGGTCATGCTCAGGGACAGCCAGATGCCGCCGCCCTTGAGTGCGGCCAGTTCGGCGCGCATGTCGAGTTTCTCTTCATCACGCTTGGCCGGCAGGAAGCGGATCAAGCCGATCAGCGCGATCACACCGATCACGGTCACGGCCCAGAAGGTCGAACGCCAGCCGGCTTCCTGACCGAGGGCAGTGCCCAGCGGTACGCCGAGGACGTTGGCCAGGGTCAGGCCGGTGAACATCAGGGCCACGGCCGAAGCGCGTTTGTTCGCAGGCACCAGGCCGGCGGCTACCACTGAACCGATACCGAAGAAGGCGCCATGGCAGAGGGCGGTGACCACACGGGCAAACATCAGCACGTTGTAGTCGCCGGCCACTGCGCAAAGCAGGTTGCCGACAATGAAGATGCCCATCAACGCCACCAGGGCTGCCTTGCGCGGCAGTCTGGCGGTGGCCAGTGCCATGAACGGCGCGCCGATGGCCACGCCCAGGGCGTAACCGGTCACCAGCCAGCCGGCACCGGGAATCGACACACCGAGGTCAGCCGCCACGTTGGGCAGCAGGCCCATGATGACGAACTCGGTGGTGCCGATGGCGAAGGCGCTCAAGGCCAGGATGAGTAGCGAGAGGGGCATGTTTAATTCCTTGTCGGCCGACTGACGTTAAGGGTCAGAGCTCTTTACTGAAGGTTTTGAGGAATTCCTGGATGGTTTCCTCGTTGCGTTTGAAAAAATGCCACTGGCCGACTTTGCGGCTGCTGATCAGGCCGGCGCGTTGCAGGGTCGCCAGGTGTGCGGACACCGTGGACTGCGACAGGCCGCAACGTTGATCGATCTGCCCGGCGCAAACGCCGTGCTCGTTACTGTGGGACTGGTCGGGAAATTCGACGGTCGGGTCCTTGAGCCAGTGCAGGATGTCTCGCCGTACTGGGTGTGCCAGGGCTTTTATTATTTCGTCGAGATTGATGGTCATGATGTGGGCTCGTGATGTTTAAAACGCTATATCGCGATGAGGCGAACTTTAAATCGGTATTTCGCGATATACAAATATGATTTGGCTCTGACCAACTCACATTTCGGTATATCGAGTTATAACGATATGTTGAGTGTAACAAGACAAGGGGGCAGTGCTAAGCTGCGCCCATGAACTATCTCGCACATCTTCACCTCGGTGGCCAGCGTCCCGGCCAATTGCTCGGCAGTCTGTATGGCGATTTCGTCAAGGGACGCCTGCAAGGGCAGTTCGCTCCGGATATCGAGGGGGCTATCCAGTTGCACCGCAGCATCGACGTGTTCACCGACCGCCATCCGCTGGTGGACGTCGCGTTGTCGCGTTTCTCCCTGACCCGTCGTCGCTACGCGGGTATTGTGCTCGATGTGTTTTTCGACCATTGCCTGGCCCGGGACTGGACGCTGTATGCCGACCGGCCCCTGGCGTTGTTCACTTCGGACGTTTACCGGGTGCTGTCCAGCGAACGGCAATTGCCGGAGCGGCTGGCGAAGATTGCGCCGCACATGGTGGCCAATGACTGGCTGGGTTCGTATCAGGAATTCGAAGTGCTGGAGCAGGTGTTGCGCGGGATCTCGCGACGCCTGACCCGACCGGAGGAACTGGCGGCGGCAATGCAGGAATTGCGGCGGTTGTATGAACCGTTGAGCGAGGACTTTCGGTTGTTCTATCCGCAGCTTCAGGATTTTGCCCGGAACCACACTGGCACATAAATCCATTGTGGGAGCGAGCCTGCTCGCGAATGCAGTCTGTCATCCAACGTTGATGTCGACTGATCCACCGCATTCGCGAGCAGGCTCGCTCCCACAGATGGCATGTGTTCAAGCGGCAATCGCGGGACGCATCGGCACTTGCTGTTTTTCGGGAATCGCCCCGAACAACACCTTCTGCACCGCCTGCTGCGCCTCGAACGCCAATGCCGCGCGTTCCCGGCCTTCGCAAGCGATTGGCTTGAGCAGATGAATCTCCACGCCGCCACGGTCATTGGCGAACAACCGCATCAGATGCGACAGCAAGTCATCGTCGCCAATGAACGGCGCCAGCGCGCAAGGCTCGCCGTCACGCACATAACGAATCGCCACCGGTTGCATTGCCACTTCTGAATCGATGGCGGCGGACAGCAGGCGGCCGTGAAAAGTACGTAGCGAACGGCCATCGGTAGTGGTGCCTTCGGGGAACATCAGCAGCGGGTGTGCCTGTTCCAGGTGACGGGTCATCTGCTTGCGGATCAACTGGCTGTCACCCGAGCCACGGCGGATAAACAGGCTGCCGGCCTTGGCCGCCAACCAGCCGGCTACCGGCCAGGTGCGCACTTCGGCCTTGGACAGGAACGACAGCGGCGTGAGCATGCCCAGCAGCGGGATGTCGGTCCAGGACACGTGGTTGCTGACCCAGAGCATCGGTGCCTTCGGCAACTCGCCGTGGACAGTCACGTCGAAGGGCAGGGCATTGCTCAGGCGGGCCATGAAAAACCGCGACCAGCGTTGCCGGCGCGCCATCGAATGGGCCATGCCCAAGCGCTCGAACAGCCCGAACACACTGGCCATGCCCAAGCCCAGCGTCACTACCATCAGCACTCGCGCGATTCGCGCGTACACCCGCAACCGGCCCATTACACAGCCGCCTTGAAGTGTTTGGCATAACGCGGGCAGAGTTCGTCGCGCTTGAGCAGTATGAACACGTCGGCGACCTGGAAGTCTTCGTCCCAGCATGGCTCGCCGCAGATCTTCGCGCCCAGGCGCATGTAGGCCTTGAGCAGCGGTGGCATTTCGGCGATCACGTTCGACGGGATGTCGAGGCTCGGCAGCGGGTTTTTCGGCTCGGCGCGCAGATGTTCGGTGCACAGGTAGCGTTCGCGCAGACGCTGCATGATCGCGTGGGCCTGCACGCCGCCATCCTGCATCGGAATGCTCGCACAACCCATCAGGTAGCTGTAGCCGCCCTGGTTCAGGACTTCGGCCAGTTCGCCCCAGAGCACGGCGATGGTGCCGCCATTGCGGTAGGCTGGGTCGACACAGGTGCGACCGATTTCCAGGATCGGGCCTTGCAGGTGCACCAGGCCGTGGAGGCTGAACTCTTCTTCGCTGTAGAACTTGCCCAGGCTGCTGGCAGCCGTGTGGTCGAGTAAACGGGTGGTTGCCACCAGGCGCCCGGTATTCAAGTCACGCACGCCGATGTGGGCGCAGTGAACGTCGTAGTCATCCATGTCCAGACCCAGTTCAGCGCCTTTGAGCCTGGCGTTGAATTCGCCGCTGAACACGTTGAAGCGCAAGGCCTGGGCTTCCTGCAGAGCCTCGGCGCCCACCAGGCGTTCGGCTTGCAGGCGGCGTTCGTTGCCGGTGTCGCTGATGCGGGCGATCTGAGTCATGGCGAATCTCCGTGCGGGCTGCTCACCCGTCTTTGGGCTACAGCGAATCGACTTTCTTTGTCTAGCCGTGTTGTGCAAAGTCAGGCTATGTAGCCCCGGTGTCATCGCCATTAAGCTTTGGTGATGCTTATATGACAGCCTTCGAGGAGACTCTTATGCCCTGGCAAACCCTGTTGAACCGCCGTGATCGCTTGCCCGCCAACCCGGATCTGGCGGAAGGTTTCGCGACCTTGTTGCAGCAGTTGGGAACGGTCACTCCGTTTGAATTGGCGGTGCTTGGCGGGCGGTTGATGGCGACACCGGGGCAAGCGTTTCTGGTGGGGTATCAGGCGGCCTTGCGCATGCTCTGGCCGAGCGCGCCACTGAGCCTGGGCGCGTTGTGCGCCACCGAGCAGGGCAGCCTGCGCCCGGCCGATATGCAAACCCGACTGAGCGATTTGCGTCTGAGCGGACGCAAGGATTTCGTCACCGCCGGCAATGCCGCCGACTGGCTGCTGGTGGCGGCGCGCAGCGAGGAGCCCGGCGCCGACCCACGCTTGAGCCTGGCGGTGATCTATCGCGATGAGCCGGGTGTGCGGGTGGAAAAGCTGGCGCCGCTCCCGTTGATGCCGGACATCAGCCATGGCCGGTTGTTTCTGGATAACGCGCTGTGCGAGTTGCTCGCAGGGGATGGTTGGGACGCTTACGTCAAACCGTTCCGAACGTTGGAAGACATCTATGTGCTGAGCGCCATGACAGCGTGGTTGTATGGCGTCGGCCAGGAATGCGATTGGCCGCAAGGCTTGCAATTGCGGTTGCTGGGGTTGCTGGCGGGGTGCGCGGAAACCAGCCGCCAGCCACCCACCCATCCGGCCGGGCATGTGTTGCTTGGCGGGTTGTTTGCGCAGTTCGAAGGGCTCAAGGCTGAGGTGAATGAAGCGCTGGCCGGAGGGCCTCAAGAGTGGGCGGCGATGTGGCAGCGGGATCAGGCGGTGATGGATTTGGCGGCAGGGGCGCGGGGCAAGCGGTTGGCGAAGGCATTGGCGCAATCTTCACTGCCCTGACTGGCCTCTTCGCGAGCAAGCCCGCTCCCACATTTGGAATGCATTCTCCTGTGGGAGCGAGCTTGCTCGCGATGGCGGCCTGATTGGCAGCATGAATTCCTGAACTGTCATCAACCTCGACTAGGCTCAGCAGGTTCAATCTTCGAGCCCCCGTCATGCCCAAAGGCCTGTCCCTGATTTTCCTGCTGTTGCTCAGCCTCACGACCCAGGCTGAAAGCTGGCCCGCCGAGCAATGGCCGACCGCGCCGACGCCCGCTGGCCCGGCGCTTCAAGCCCTGGAGGCCTATGCCTTCCCATCCCGCGATGACACCACTCGCCAGGGCATTCGCACCGATGCCTTGCTGGTGATCCGCGACGGCCAGTTGATCTACGAACGCTACGCCGGCCCAACGACGGCCGAGACGCCGCACCTGACCTGGTCGATCAGCAAGAGCCTGATGGCCGCGGTCCTCGGTGTGGCTTACGGCGAAGGCTTGTTCAAACTCGGCGACCCTGTGGCGAAGTTTTATCCGCCCCTGCAAAAATACCCCGACCTGACCATGGCCGACCTGCTGCACTGGGCCTCGGGCCTGGATTGGCAGGAAGACTACGAATACGCACCGCTGAAGTCTTCGGTAGTGGCCATGCTCTACACCCGCGGTCACCACGACATGGCTGCGTTCACCGCGGCCCATGCCGAGTACGCGGCGCCGGGCCAGGCGTTTCGCTACTCCAGCGGTGACAGCAACCTGTTGTCCGCCGCGCTGAAAACCATCGTCGGCCCCGGCCGCTATCCGGACTATCCGTGGACAGCGCTGTTCGAGCCGCTGGGCATCCGCCAAGCCGTGTGGGAAACCGATGCCACGGGCACTCTCGTTGCTTCGTCCTATGCCTATCTCACTGCACGGGACCTGGCCCGGGTCGGTCTGTTGATGGCCCGCGAGGGGCGCTGGGCAGACAGGCAACTGCTGCCCAGGGACTGGGTGGCGTTCAACCGCGAGCCGTTCGCTCACTATCACGCCGATCAAGACGAGGCCGTCCCCGGCGGCCAGTGGTGGCTCAATCGAGCCGTTGAGGGCGCGGCACGACCCTGGCCCGATGCCCCCGCCGACACCTTCGCCGCGCTGGGGCATTGGGGCCAGGCGATGTACGTGATCCCCAGTGAACAGCTGGTGATCGTCCGCTACGGCGATGACCGCGACGGCACTTACCGGCACAACCAATTGCTCCAGCTCGCGCTCAAGGCCTTTTCCGGGAAGGTGCAGCCATGAGCGGTTTCATTCGCCGTCGACCGCTCAGTTCCCTGTTGTTGATCCTGCTGATCGCCTTGCTCGGCTGGATCTGGCACGAGCGGGTGGCGCTGTGGGCGTTCCCCGACATCATCAGCGCCTACACCGCCAAGGAATATTGTTCGTGCCGCTACGTGATGAACAACGATGCCGAGTACTGCCACGGTTATGTGAAACAGTGGCTGCCCGCCAGCGGCTTTACCGATGACCCGGTCGGCAAGCGTGTCTCGGTCAGTGGCATGGGCCGCAGCAACAGCGCGGTGTGGATCGGCGAGCGCCAGGGTTGTCGTTTGGAGCCTTGAGCGGGGTATGTGCTTTGGGTGGTGGTGAGTTTTTGTGGCGAGGGGGCTTGCCCCCGCTCGGCTGCGAAGCAGACGCAAAGCCAGCCTCTCCGGTCCGTCAGGCTTACTTGGTTGTAGACTTCAGCACTGCTTCGCAGCGCAACGGGGGCAAGCCCCCTCGCCACAAAAGCTCACTCGCCCTATGGAATGTGTTCATGGAGCAACAGAAAGTTTGCAACCTGTGACAAGCCAGTTAAGGTTCAGCACAGGTTTATCTGCCCCACGAGTCTCTATGTTCAAGCGCTCCACCTTCCAAACCCTCACTTTCCTGCTGCTGGCCGGTGCCGCGTTGTCGGCCCGCGCCGACTGGTACCTCGATGGCGAGTCTTCGCGCCTGTCGTTTGTCAGCACCAAGAATGCCAATGTTTCCGAAGTGCAGCGCTTCCTGGTGCTGCACGGCAAGGTCGACCCCGAGGGGCTGGCGCAGGTGGAAGTCGAGCTGGAGTCGATCAACAGCGGCATCCCGTTGCGCGATGAGCGCATGCGTAAGGAACTGTTCCAGATCGACCGGTTTCCCGACGCCATGATCACCACGAAAATCGATCTGCGCCCGATCAATGACCTCGCTCCCGGCGCGCAGTTGGAGTTGCGCCTGCCGCTGATGGTCGACCTGCACGGCAAACAACACGAATACCAGGCCGAACTGTTGGCGACCCGACTCGATGACCGGCGCTTCCAGGTGGTGACCCTCGAACCGCTGGTGATCAACGCCGAGGATTTCGATTTGGCTCCCGGCCTGGAAACGTTGCGCAAACTGGCCGGTTTATCAGCTATCAGTCTTTCCGTACCGGTGGGTGCGGTACTGATTTTCACGGCGCGCTGACATGGCCGGAGCGATTTTTCCGTGGCGTGAAGGCAACCACTTCGAACTGCTGATTGACGGTCCGCAGTTTTTTCCGCGCATGCTGGTGGCGATTGCCCGGGCTGAAGAGCAGGTTGAACTGGAACTGTATCTGGTGGAGGCGGGTGCCTGCGCCGAAGCCACGGTCCAGGCATTGGTGCAGGCCGCCGAGCGCGGTGTACGGGTGCGCTGTCTGTTCGATGATTACGGCAGCCTCGCTTTCACCCTGGCCTTGCGTCAGCGGCTGATGTCCGCTGGCGTGGAGCTGCGTTTTTACAATCGCCTGAGCTGGCGACGTTGGGTCGGCAACTTCTACCGCGATCACCGCAAGCTGTTATTGGTGGACCAGAGCCTGGCCGTGGTCGGCGGCACCGGTGTCACTGATGAATTCTGGACTCCGGGGGAAGACGCCAGCGAATGGCACGAAGTGATGGTGGAAATCACCGGCCCGCTGGTACTCGATTGGCAGCTGCTATTCGATCGTCAGTGGATTGCCAACCGTCATCGACGTGCCTGGCGACCGGCTTCGCATTTCGGTCTGCCGCGCCTGCCAAGGGTGCCGTCCATAGGCGAGGGCATGGGCCGGGTGGCCTATGCCGACGCCCGTCAACACCGGGACATTCTGCAATCGCTGGTGCGTGCCCTGAACAGTGGTCAGCGACGAATCTGGCTGGCCACGCCGTACTTTTTGCCGACCTGGAAAGTCCGCCGCTCCCTGCGCCGGGCGGCTGCCCGGGGCGTCGATGTGCGCTTGCTGCTGACCGGCCCCCGTACCGATCACCCATCCGTGCGTTATGCCGGTCATCGCTACTACCCGCGACTGCTCAGGGCCGGGGTGAAAATCTACGAGTACCAGCCGTGTTTCCTGCACCTGAAAATGGTCCTGGTCGACGACTGGGTGAGCATCGGTTCGTGCAACTTCGATCACTGGAATCTGCGGTTCAACCTGGAAGCCAACCTGGAAGCCCTGGACCCCGGACTGACCCGGTCGGTGGCGGCGAGTTTCGAACGGGACTTCGGGTTGAGTGAGCAAGTCAGCCTGGAGGAATGGAAGCGCCGGCCACTGTGGCGGCGGGTCAAGCAACGGGTGTGGGGATGGGTGGATCGGGTGGTGGTGAACCTGCTGAATCGAAGGGGTTGAACGCAAACTTTCAAACACCCTGAAACTACTGTAGGAGCGAGCCTGCTCGCGATGGCGGCCTGACAGTCAACAATGATGTTGAATGTTATGGCCTCATCGCGAGCAGGCTCGCTCCTACAGGTTTTTGCGGTGTGTCAGGGATTACAGCAACTCAAAACTCTGCTGCGTCACGTCCTCTGAATCCAGGCCGATCTGCACGTTGAACTTGCCCGGCTCCGCCGCGTACTTGAGCTGGGTGTTGTAGAACTTCAGGTCGTCCTCAGTGATGGTGAAGTGCACGACTTTCTGTTCGCCGGCCTTGATCATCACTTTCTGGAAGTTCTTCAGTTCCTTGATCGGACGAATCATCGAGCCGGTCTCGTCCTGGATGTACAGCTGCACCACGGTTTCGCCATCGCGCTTGCCGGTGTTTTTCACCGTGACACTGGCGTCGAGCTTGCCGGTCTTGTTCAGCGTGGTCGACGACAGCGCCATGTCGCTCAGGCTGAACTCGGTGTAGCTCAGGCCATAGCCGAACGGGTACAGGGGGCCCGTGGTGTCATCGAAGTACTGCGAGGTGTAGTTGCCCGGTTTGCCCGGAGTGAACGGCCGGCCAATGGTCAGGTGGTTGTAGTAGGTCGGAATCTGGCCTACCGAACGCGGGATGCTGATCGGCAGTTTGCCCGACGGGTTGTAGTCGCCGAACAGCACGTCGGCGATGGCGTTGCCGCCCTCGGTGCCGGTGAACCAGGTTTCCAGGATCGCGTCGGCCTGTTCCTTCTCTTCGAGGATCGTCAGTGGACGGCCATTCATCAACACCAGTACCAGCGGTTTGCCGGTGGCTTTCAGGGCCCGGATCAGCTCGCGCTGGTTTTCCGGGATGTTCAGGTCGGTGCGGCTCGACGATTCGTGGGACATGCCACGGGATTCGCCGACGGCGGCAACCACCACATCAGCATCCTTGGCCGCTTTCACCGCTTCGTCGATCAGCACGTTCGCCGGGCGCGGGTCGTCCACCACTTCCGGGGCATCGAAGTTGAGGAAGTTCAGGTAACCGAGGATTTTCGGGTCGCTGGTGATGTTGGCGCCACGGGCGTAGATCAGTGTCGATTTGTCTCCCAGGGCGTTGGTCATGCCATCGAACAGGGTCACCGATTGAGCAGGGCGACCGGCGGCGGCCCAGCTGCCCATCATGTCGATGGGCGCCTTGGCCAGCGGACCGACCAGGGCGATTTTCGCGGTCTTCTTCAGTGGCAGGGTGTCATTCCGGTTTTTCAGCAGCACCTGGCTGCGGCGTGCCACATCACGGGCTTCGGCGCGGTGCAGGCGGCTGTCGGCGTAGGTGTCGACCGGATCATCCTCGGCCTTGCCGATGCGCAGGTACGGGTCCTTGAACAGGCCCATGTCGTACTTGGCGCCCAGTACCGCACGCACGGCGTTGTCGATGTCGCTCTGCTGGATCTCGCCGGACTTCAGCAGCCCTGGCAGCTCTTTGCCGTACAGGGTGTCGTTCATGCTCATGTGGATGCCAGCCTTGATTGCCAGCTTCGCCGCTTCGCGACCGTCGGCGGCAACACCGTGCTTGATCAGCTCGAAAATCGCCCCGTGGTCGCTGACGGCCAGGCCCTTGAAGCCCCACTCCTTGCGCAGCAGGTCATTCATCAGCCAGGTGTTGGCGGTGGCCGGCACGCCGTTGATCGAGTTCAGCGCGACCATGACCCCGCCGGCGCCGGCATCGATGGCGGCGCGGTACGGTGGGAGGTAGTCCTGGTACATCTTGACCGGGCTCATATCGACCACGTTGTAGTCGCGGCCACCCTCGACCGCGCCGTACAAGGCAAAGTGCTTGACGCTGGCCATGATGCTGTCGGCGGCGTTCGCGCCAGTACCCTGGAACGCCTTGACCATCACGCCGGCAATGCGCGACACCAGGTAAGTGTCTTCACCGAAGCCTTCGGAAGTACGACCCCAGCGTGGGTCGCGGGAGATGTCGACCATCGGTGCGAAGGTGATGTCGAGGCTGTCAGCTGCCGCTTCCTTGGCGGCAATGCGCCCGGACAGGCCGATGGCGTCCATGTCCCAGCTCGAGGCCAGGGCCAGCGGGATCGGGAAAATGGTGCGGTGGCCGTGGATCACGTCGTAGGCGAAAAACATCGGGATCTTCAGGCGGCTGCGCATGGCCGCGTCTTGCATCGGCCGGTTTTCCGGGCGGGTGATCGAGTTGAACGTACCGCCGATGTTGCCTGCCGCGATTTCCTTGCGGATCATTTCGCGCGGCATTTCCGGGCCGATGCTGATCAGGCGCAGCTGGCCGATTTTTTCATCGAGGGTCATTTGCTTCATCAGGTTGCTGACGAAGGCTTCCTTGTTCTCCAGGGGTGCGGGCGTCGTGGCGGCCAATACGTTATGACTGGCCAGGCTGACGAACAGGCCCAGCAAACACAGCTTCTTCATGAATAGTTTTCTCAAGGGCCCAAACGGCGATGTACACGCCGGCCAGCCAAAATTTAGGGAGCGTCTATTGTTGTTCGGGTGCCGGCTCAAAAGACCAGAGTCAAAAAACCACAGCCAGATGGCGGATGCGTTTTCGCGCAGGGCCTCTTTTTAGCCCATCGGCCCGTTGCAATCCAGAGGCGCGGGCGATTATGCCCCAAGAGCCGGCCCAGAAGGTTTCACGGTCGGTTTTTTCATGAAATGCACAAGGGAGCATCATCCTGATGAATGTAAGTCCAACCTATCGCTCGCGTTTGCAGGTCGTCACGCTGCTGATGCTGGCTACGTTGCTGACCGCCTGCGGCATCAACAACATCCCGACGCTCGACGAACAGGCCAAGGCCGCCTGGGGCCAGGTGCAGAACCAGTACCAGCGGCGCGCCGACCTCATTCCCAACCTGGTGGAAACCGTCAAGGGCTATGCGGCCCACGAGAAGGAAACCCTGACCGCCGTCATCGAAGCCCGGGCCAAGGCCACGTCGATCCAGGTGGATGCCTCGACCCTCGACAACCCGGAAAAGCTCAAGCAGTACCAACAGGCCCAGGACCAGCTCAGCGGCGCCTTGAGTCGCTTGATGGTGGTCTCCGAACGTTATCCGGACCTCAAGGCCAACCAGAACTTCCTCGCCCTGCAATCGCAGCTTGAAGGCACCGAGAACCGCATCAGCGTGGCCCGGCGCGATTTCATCCTCGCGGTGCAGAAATACAACACCGAGATCCGCACGTTCCCCGGTCGCCTGTGGCACACCGTGATGTATAGCGACCTGCCGATGCGCGAGACCTTCGAAGCCACGCCGGGTTCGGAAAAGACCCCCGAGGTCAAATTCTGAACAGCGCTAATCGGCGTCACCACGCAAGAGGTTGCGAATGCGCGTCCTGAAAACAGGCCTGTTGCTGTTGTTGTGGGTGGTGGCGATCGCTGCCTGCGCCGAGCTGAGCTTTCCGGCGCTGACCGGGCGGGTGGTCGACACTGCGCAGATGATCGAGCCATCGGTGCGCCAGCAGCTCAGCCAACAGCTTCAGGCCCATGAGCAAGCCACCGGCGAGCAGCTTGTGGTAGTGACGTTGCCGGACTTGCAAGGTACCGACATCGCCGACTTCGGTTACCAACTCGGCCGCCACTGGGGCATCGGGCAGAAGGACAAGAACAACGGCGCCTTGCTGATCATCGCCCGGGACGAGCGCCGGCTGCGTATCGAAGTCGGATACGGCCTGGAGGATCGCCTGACCGATGCCCAGAGTTCGGTGATCATCAACCAGGTCATCACCCCGTCATTCAAGACCGGCAATTTCAGTAAAGGCATCAGTGACGGCGTAGCGGCGATGCTGGTGGTGCTGGGCGGCAACCCCCTGGACGAACCCTCCACGGCGTATGAATCCAGAGGCGATCCGGGGGACGATTTCATCGCGCGGCATCCCGGGTTGTTCGTGTTTTTTGTGATGTTATTCATCCTGACTGTTTTTGTGTGCCAGATGCTCGGTATTCTTCCCGCTGGCCGGGGCGGCTCCGGTGGATCCGGGGGCGGCTTTGGCGGTGGTGGATTTGGCGGCGGCGGTGGAGGGG
>NZ_JAGYGG010000010.1:0-186344 GCF_019947335.1 Pseudomonas sp. BF-R-24 | reverse complement strand
ATTATTTTCAGAAGTTTTCCAAGTTTCCTTTTCAACTTCAACCACTTGCGCTTCAGATCTCTCATCAGCGGGAGGCGAATTCTACAGCGTTACACGCTGCTGTCAACACCTCTTTTTCAACTCCCTTTCGGCTTCGATGAACTGAAGCAACCTGCTGCCGAAAACTGCGTAACTCTTTGTTTACCAAGGAGTTTTCCGTTTCGACTGCGCCAGAAGTGGGGCGAATTATAGGCCTCTAGAATTCGCCGTCAACCCCTTATTTCAGCTTTATTCGGATTTGAGCGTAATACGCGCAAATGCCTTCTTCCCGGCCTGGCAAACATGGGTCGCGCCCAGTGCGTATATAAAGGTGCGATCGACAACCTCACCATCTATACGTACACCACCGGAACCCAGGAGATCTCGCGCCACCGCCGAATTCTTAACCAACCCCGCTTTATTAAGGACAGCAGCGATCGGCATGTCTTCGGCAGCAGTCAATTCGATTTCCGGCAGATCATCCGGCAGCTCGCCATCCTTCATACGGTTACCGGCGGCACGATGAGCATTGGCCGCAGCCTCCTCACCATGGAAGCGCGCAACGATCTCCTCAGCCAACTTGATCTTGATATCGCGCGGATTGGCACCCGCCTCGACATCAGCGCGGAACGCATTGATCTCATCCATGGAGCGGAAGCTGAGCAACTCGAAGTAACGCCACATCAGCGCATCCGGAATGGAAACCAGCTTGCCGTACATCACACCTGGCGCCTCCTGGATGCCGACGTAGTTACCCAAGGACTTGGACATCTTCTTCACACCATCCAGACCTTCAAGCAGCGGCATGGTCAAAATGCACTGGGCTTCCTGACCATAACCACGCTGCAGCTCACGCCCCATCAGCAAGTTGAACTTCTGATCGGTGCCGCCGAGCTCCACGTCTGCGCGCAGAGCCACAGAGTCATAACCCTGAACCAGCGGATAAAGGAACTCATGAATGGCGATTGGCTGATTGGTTGTGTAGCGCTTGTCGAAGTCATCGCGCTCGAGCATACGAGCCACGGTGTATTGCGAAGTCAGGCGAATGAAGTCGGCCGGCCCCATCTGATCCATCCAGGTGGAGTTGAATGCCACTTCGGTTTTTGCCGGATCCAGAATCTTGAAGACCTGAGTCTTGTAGGTCTCGGCATTCTCGAGGACTTGCTCGCGAGTGAGCGGTGGACGCGTGGCACTCTTGCCGCTCGGGTCGCCGATCATTCCGGTGAAGTCACCAATCAGGAAGATCACCTGATGCCCCAGCTCCTGGAACTGGCGCAGCTTATTAATAAGCACGGTGTGACCCAAGTGCAGATCCGGAGCCGTTGGATCGAAGCCCGCCTTAATACGTAGCGGCTGGCCACGCTTGAGCTTTTCAATCAGCTCGGACTCGACCAACAGTTCTTCCGCACCACGTTTGATCAGCGCTAGCTGCTCTTCAACCGACTTCATAACAGACCCGCAAGGCTCAGATTCAAAGGGAACCAACCATACAAGATCGCGCGTCAAATACAAGGTTTGCCCGGCGCACGGACGCCAATCCGCAGACAGAGTGCCTACGGACTTGCTTCAGAGATGATTTGGTTATATTTTATACAGTTATTTCATCTTCATCATGTCATTCATCTTTTCCAATTCATCTTTTTTCAAAGTCAAAACCACTTATGACCACAGAATCGTCTAAAGCGCCGCCGCTTTACCCGAAGACCCACTTGCTTGCTGCAAGTGGCATCGCCGCCCTTCTCAGTCTGGCGCTCCTGGTATTCCCTTCCAGCGATGTCGAAGCCAAAAAGACAACCCTGAGTCTTGAACTGGAAAGCCCTGCTGAACAACTGACACAAGAACAAGACGCTGCTGACGCCGTTCAAGCCACAAATGAACCAGCAACCTCCCCCTTCGCGCAGATCGACAACAGTGCCGAAGACACTCAGGAAACCGCTCAAGCCGAACCTGCACCGGTGCCGGTCGTCGAAGAAAAGAAGCCGGCAAGCCACAGGGAAGTGATCGTCACCAAGGGTGACACCCTCTCTACGCTGTTCGAGAAAGTCGGCCTCCCGGCCACCTCAGTGCACGACGTGCTGGCCAGCGACAAGCAGGCCAAGCAGTTCAGCCAGCTCAAGCACGGGCAAAAACTCGAATTCGAACTGAGTCCTGACGGTCAGTTGACCAACCTGCACAGCAAGCTCAACGACCTCGAAAGCATCAGCCTGACCAAGATCGACAAGGGCTATACCTTCAACCGCATTACCGCAAAACCAACCGTGCGCTCGGCTTACGTTCATGGCGTGATCAACAGCTCGCTGTCGCAGTCCGCAGCCCGGGCCGGCCTGTCTCACAGCCTGACCATGGACATGGCCAGTGTGTTTGGCTACGACGTGGACTTCGCCCAGGATATTCGCCAGGGCGACGAGTTCGATGTGATCTACGAGCAAAAAGTGGTCAACGGCAAGGCCGTCGGCACTGGCCCGATCCTGTCGGCGCGCTTCACCAACCGCGGCAAGACCTACACCGCCGTGCGCTACACCAACAAACAAGGCAACAGCAGTTACTACACTGCTGACGGCAACAGCATGCGCAAGGCGTTCATCCGCACACCGGTGGACTTCGCCCGCATCAGCTCGAAATTTTCCATGGGCCGCAAACACCCGATCCTGAACAAGATCCGCGCCCACAAAGGCGTCGACTACGCTGCACCGCGTGGCACGCCGATCAAGGCTGCCGGTGATGGCAAGGTGTTGCTGGCCGGCCGCCGTGGTGGCTACGGCAATACCGTGATCCTCCAGCACGGCAACACCTACACCACGCTCTACGGCCACATGCAAGGCTTCGCCAAAGGCGTGAAGACTGGCGGCACGGTGAAACAGGGCCAGGTGATTGGCTATATCGGCACCACCGGTCTCTCCACCGGTCCGCACCTGCATTACGAGTTCCAGGTGAATGGCGTGCACGTCGACCCGCTGGGCCAGAAAGTCGCGATGGCCGATCCGATCTCCAAAGCCGAGCGCGCACGCTTCCTGGCACAGAGCCAACCGCTGATGGCGCGCATGGACCAGGAAAAAGCCACTCAGCTGGCTTCGGCCAAGCGTTAAGTCATGGCGCTTTATATAGGTGTGATGTCCGGGACCAGCCTTGATGGCCTGGACATCGCGCTGATCGAGCAGACCCCGGCGATCAGGCTGATCGCCACGCACTACATCCCCATGCCCGATTCCCTGCGTACAGAGCTGCTTGGCTTGTGCGCCAGCGGTCCGGACGAGATTGCCCGCTCCGCCATCGCCCAGCAAAACTGGGTAAAGCTCGCGGCACAGGGCATCAATACCCTCCTCGCTCAACAGCACCTCATCCCTGACGATATCCGCGCGATTGGCAGCCATGGCCAGACCATTCGCCATGAACCAGCGCGCGGTTTCACGGTGCAAATCGGCAACCCGGCGCTGCTGACCGAGCTGACGGGTATCACCGTGGTCAGCGACTTCCGCAGCCGCGACGTAGCCGCCGGCGGTCAAGGCGCTCCGCTGGTTCCAGCCTTTCATGAAGCCTTGTTCGAAGAGCGGGCCGGCAACCGTGCCGTACTGAACATCGGCGGTTTCAGCAACCTCAGCCTGATCGAGCCCGGCAAACCGGTGGCCGGTTTCGACTGCGGCCCAGGGAATGTGCTGCTGGATGCCTGGATTCATCAGCAGCGCGGCGACACCTATGACCGTGACGGCCAATGGGCCGCCAGCGGCAAGGTTGAACCCGATCTGTTGAAGGCACTGCTCAGCGACCCCTTCTTCGTCACCCAAGGCCCGAAGAGCACCGGCCGGGAAGTCTTCAACCTGCCATGGTTGATGCAGCACCTGGCGCAGCTGCCGACCTTCGCTGCCGAAGACGTACAGGCAACGCTGCTTGAACTGACCGCACTGACCATCATCGAATCGCTGCAAGGCGCCCAGAAAGAGACTCAAGAAGTGCTGGTCTGCGGCGGTGGCGCGCATAACGCCGCACTGATGAATCGCCTGGCCAGTCTGCTGCCGAAGGCGAAAGTCAGCAGCACATCAGTATATGGCGTCGATCCTGACTGGGTCGAAGCCATGGCGTTTGCCTGGCTCGCTCACTGCTGCCTCGAAGGCATCGCCGCCAATCGCCCAAGCGTTACCGGCGCCCGTGGATTACGGGTCCTCGGCGCCATCTACCCCGCATAAATACCAGACAGCAAAACGCCGCAAGGCCCTGAGGCCGTGCGGCGTTCTGTGAAACAGGTGCGCTGATCAGATCGAGAACGAAGAACCGCAGCCACAAGTGGTGGTCGCATTCGGGTTCTTGATGACGAAACGCGACCCTTCCAGACCTTCCTGGTAGTCCACCTCGGCACCTGCCAGGTACTGGAAGCTCATCGGATCGACAACCAGACTCACACCTTCGCGCTCGACGATGGTGTCGTCATCGGCCACTTCTTCATCGAAGGTGAAGCCGTACTGAAAACCTGAACAACCGCCGCCCGTAACGAATACGCGCAGCTTCAAGCGATCATTCCCCTCTTCATCGACCAGGCTCTTCACCTTGTGCGCGGCACCGTGGGTGAATTGCAAAGCCGTGGGGGTGAAGGATTCGACGCTCATGCTGACTATCTCCCGGCGTTACGCCGTCATATTGCGTGATGACGCGCATTATCCGCTTCTCCTAGAAAAGCGGTCAACTATTGTTATGGTATATCAACCAATCCAGTCGCCGGCCCGGAATGCAAAAAGGCCCGTCAGACGGGCCTTTTGCTGTACGCGATAACGCTTACGGCAGCATGCCGGCGTGGGACAGGCCCAGACGCTCATCCAGCCCGAACAGAATGTTCATGTTCTGCACGGCCTGACCCGAAGCACCTTTGACCAGGTTGTCGATCACCGACAGCACCACCACCAGATCACCGTCCTGAGGGCGATGCACGGCAATGCGGCAGACGTTGGCACCCCGTACGCTACGCGTCTCCGGATGGCTGCCGGCCGGCATCACATCGACGAACGGTTCGTTGGCGTAGCGCTTTTCAAACAGCGCCTGCAGGTCCACCGAGCGATCAACAACGGTTGCGTAGAGTGTGGAGTGTATGCCACGAATCATCGGCGTCAGGTGCGGAACGAAGGTCAGGCCGACGTCCTTGCCTGCTGCGCGACGCAGCCCCTGGCGAATCTCCGGCAGGTGACGGTGACCTTTGACCGCATAAGCCTTCATGCTTTCCGACGTCTCGGAGTACAACGAACCTACGGAAGCGCCACGACCGGCACCGCTGACGCCGGACTTGCAGTCAGCAATCAGATGCGCGGCATCGGCCAGGCCAGCTTCGAGCAATGGCAGGAAACCCAATTGCGTTGCAGTTGGATAGCAGCCCGGCACAGCAATCAGGCGCGCTTTCTTGATCTGTTCGCGATTGACTTCCGGCAAGCCGTAGACCGCCTCGTCCAGCAACTCCGGTGCACCGTGCGGCTGGCCGTACCACTTGGCCCATTCATCCGCATCTTGCAGACGGAAGTCCGCCGACAGGTCGATGACCTTGGTCCCGGCTGCCAGCAACTCGCCCGCCAAGGCATGGGCAACACCGTGCGGTGTGGCGAAGAACACCACATCGCAGGCACCCAGGGTCTTGATGTCCGGAACGCTGAACGCCAGGCCGTCGTAATGGCCTCGCAGGTTCGGATACATGTCGGCCACGGCCAGGCCAGCCTCGGATCGGGAAGTGATGACAACCACCTCAGCTTGCGGATGTTGCGCCAACAGACGCAGCAGTTCGACACCGGTGTAACCCGTGCCGCCGACGATACCGACCTTGACCATAAACCTGCCCTCAACGAACCCACTGGAAAGCCGTCGATAATAGGGGCCGCGCGCCCCTGCGACAACCGTCAAGGTGACGTGCGGACGCTCAACCCCCTACTATTCCCACTACCGTGAATTGGGGAATAACCAAAATGCTCTATCTGTGGCTCAAAGCGTTTCATATCGTCAGTGTCGTATGCTGGTTTGCCGGCCTGTTTTACTTGCCACGACTGTTCGTTTATCACGCACAAAGTGAAGACACGATCAGCAAGGAACGCTTCAGCGTCATGGAGCGCAAGCTGTACCGAGGCATCATGGGCCCGGCGATGATCGCCACGCTGATCTTCGGTGGCTGGCTCATCTACCTCAATCCAGGCATCTTCAGCCAGGGTGGCTGGATACACGCCAAACTGACCCTGGTCGTGTTGCTGATCGGCTACCACCACATGTGCGGCGCCCAGGTAAAACGTTTTGCCCGTGGCGAGAACACCCGCAGCCATGTCTTTTATCGCTGGTTCAATGAAGTGCCGGTTCTGATATTGCTGGCTATCGTAATTCTGGTCGTCGTTCGGCCGTTCTAAATCCACCAGGCACAACTTACCGGGGTACTTCCAATGTCGCTGCCCGCTCTGCTCGAAGAACGTTTGCGTCTGCCCGTAGTGGCGGCGCCGATGTTCCTGATTTCCAATCCGCAATTGGTACTCGCCTGTTGTCGCCAGGGCGTGGTCGGCAGCTTCCCGGCGCTGAACCAGCGCGAAAGCAGCGGTTTCAAGGCTTGGCTGGAAGAAATCGAAGCCGGGCTGGCGACAATGGAGAATCCCGCGCCTTATGCCGTGAACCTGATCGTCCACAACAGCAATCCTCGTTTACAGGCGGATCTGCAGATCTGCGTCGAGCACAAAGTGCCGATCGTGATCACCAGCCTGGGCGCCGTGAAAGAACTGGTCGACGCGGTGCACAGCTACGGCGGCCTGGTGTTCCATGATGTGACCACTCGTCGTCATGCCGAGAAAGCGGCCGAAGCAGGCGTGGATGGCTTGATCGCCGTGGCTGCCGGCGCCGGTGGACACGCGGGGACCTGGAGCCCGTTCTCACTGATTGCCGAAATCCGCCAGTTTTTCGACAAGACCCTGTTACTGGCCGGCTGTTTGAACCACGGCCACGAAATTCTTGCCGCTCAATTGCTCGGCGCGGATCTGGCCTACTTTGGTACACGATTTATCGGCACGACCGAAAGTCACGCGCCCGACGCCTACAAAGAAATGCTGCTGACATCCAAAGCGGCAGACATCATCCATACTCCAGCCGTGTCGGGTGTCCCCGCGAGCTTCATGCGCAAGAGCCTGGAGGCCGCCGGTTTCGACATGGCCGCCTTGCAAGGCAAGGGCGAGATCAACTTCGGTTCCAAGCTCAAACCCGTGAGCGATGAGGCCAAAGCCTGGAAGACCGTTTGGTCTGCAGGCCAGGGCGTGGGAGAAATCGAAGACTTGCCGAGTGTCGAGCAGTTGATTGCGCGTCTCGACGCGGAGTACCGCCAGGCCCTGGAGCATGCCGCCCAGTTGCCAAAACGCTGGCCGCGCTGACAGCAAACCTTGGCCAGTCTTGCCCGGCTGGACTTACACTCGCCCGGGCACAACATTGTTCTTTCAACCTCTCGCGACAAGGATGCTTCGCACATGGGCGAAAATCATTTCAAAATCGTATTCGAGGGCGCCTTGCTGCCCGGTGTCGACATCACCACGGCAAAGCTCAATCTCGCCGATTTGTTCAAAAGCGATGTCACGGCCATTGAGCGCCTGTTCACCGGGCGTCCGGTAGCGCTCAAACGCAACCTGTCGCACGCCGATGCCCAGACCTATCTCCAGGCGCTGAGCAAAACCGGTATCGATGCCCGCATCGAAGCCGAAACGCCGATCGAGCTGAACCTCGCCGACGTTCATGACCATGCTCCGACCAGCAGCCAGGCGCCTTTTGCAGATCCGCAGTCCCCTTACGCGCCGCCGCGCGCGCCCGTCGGCGAAGCCGTAGCGGAATTCGCCACGCTCAAACCCTTCAGTTTCGATGGCCGTATCGGCCGCTTGCGCTACCTCGCCTGGACGCTGGTGCTGTCAACTGTGCTCCTGGCCGTTTGCGGGGTGTTTGCCTTGGTCGCCCTGGCTATCATTGGCGCGGATTCGACCGCAGGCCTGATATTGGGCAGCTTGCTGGCCTTTATCCTGTTCATCGGATTTGTATTCGTCAGCATCCAGATCACCGTTCAACGTTTGCACGATGTCGGCTGGTCCGGCTGGCTGTGGCTGCTGAACCTGGTGCCGTTCGTTGGCAGTTTCTTTCCGTTCGTGATCATGGTTGTGCCGGGCAACGACACCGCCAACCGCTACGGCCCGCCCCCTCCGCCGAACAGTACCGCAGTCAAGGTACTGTCTTCGCTGTGGCTGATCGTTATCGCGCTGGTTCTGTTCGGCTCGCTGGCCGGTGGTCTCACGGCGATACGGGAAGAATACAAAAGCGCCGCCCAGAGCAGCTACGACAGCAGTTCGGTCACCACCGATGAAATCGAAGTCGAGGTCGAACCGGTGCCAAATTCCTCCGACGATGCAGCCGAAGGGGCCCAGCCCCCTGTAGACTCTGCGAAAGAATGAACAGCGCTCCTGGCCCCTGACACCTGCGTCGCGGCGCGGAGCTGTTGCGATGGAGAACTGCATGACCCGTTACGCTCTGATCACTGGCGCCTCCAGCGGCATCGGCCTGGCAATGGCCGAAGCGCTGGCCCGGCGCGGCCGCAGCCTGATTCTGGTGGCCCGACAACGTGATCAGCTGGAAAGTATTGCGATTGAACTGACCCAACGGTTCGGCGTGGAAGTGCTGTTCCGTGCCTGCGACCTGGGCGAACCGCTGCGCCTGTCCGGATTCCTGCTGGAGCTGGAAGAAGGCGACCGGCAAATCGATCTGCTGGTCAACTGCGCCGGTATCGGCACATGCGGCCCGTTTCTGGCCCAGGACTGGATGACCGAGCAAGACCTGATCGAAGTGAACATCCTCGCCCTCACCCGCCTGTGCCATGCCATCGGCAACAGCATGGCCCTGCAAGGCGGCGGGCAGATTCTGAATGTGGCCTCTGTGGCGGCGTTTCAGCCGGGGCCTTGGATGAGCACCTATTACGCCAGCAAGGCGTATGTGCTGCACTTTTCCGAAGGATTGCGCGTCGAACTGAAAAAATGTGCGATCAAGGTTTCGGTGCTCTGTCCCGGGCCGACCCGCACGGAGTTCTTCCGTACCGCGCAACTCGACAGCGAAAAGCTGACCAACAGCAAACTGCTGATGAGCCCCGAGGAAGTGGCGCTCTACACCGTGCGCGCACTGGAAAAGAACAAGGCGATCATCATTCCCGGGCGGCGCAACCGCTGGTTCGCCTTCCTGCCGCGGCTTGGCTCGCGGTGGCTGACTCGCACAATCGCCGGCATGGTCAACAAGGCCTACTGCCCGCGCTGATCCAACCCAAGGTAAAAGGCTGGGCGCAGGCATACGCCATGAGTACACTCAGGCCAGCCCAAACAACGGAGAAAACAGCTGTGGATACTCTGTTCACCAAGATCATCAACCGGGAAATCCCGGCGAAGATCATTTACGAGGACGACCAGGTACTGGCCTTCCACGACATTGCCCCACAGGCACCGGTACATTTCCTGGTGGTCCCGAAGAAACCCGTTCGCACCCTGAACGACCTGACCGAGGACGACAAGACATTGGCGGGGCACATCCTGTTCACCGCCCAGCGCCTGGCAAAGGAACTGGGTTGCGAAGACGGCTTCCGCGTCGTCATGAACTGCAATGAACTGGGTGGGCAAACTGTCTATCACATACATATGCACGTACTGGGTCAGCGCCAGATGCACTGGCCTCCGGGCTGATTGCTGCCTCCCCCTGTGGGAGCGGCGGTGCGGCGATCCGACTTGATCGCGAAGACGGAGTATCAGCCAGCATGGATGCTGAATGTCAGACCCTCTTCGCGAGCAAGCCCGCTCCCACAAAAGGCATCACGACACTGTCACAGTCTCTGCATCACAATGACCCAGCGCAAACCTTCCCCGGCCGATTGGGTTAAACTGGCCGCCGAAATTCCCCCGGAGGTCAGCATGACAACCCAACGTCACTACTCGCCAATTGACCGCCTTCTGCTGCAAGCCGATGCCGCGATGCGCACACTGCTGCCCTTCAGCGGCCAGCCGTACCGTCCGTCGCCCGCTATCGTGCAGCCGGATGCGAAAATGAGCGACGAAGACACGCGCCACGTTGCCGGCCTGATGCGCATCAACCACACCGGCGAAGTCTGCGCCCAGGCGCTGTACCAGGGACAGGCGCTGACCGCCAAGCTGCCGCAAGTGCGTGCTGCGATGGAGCATGCCGCCGAAGAAGAAATCGATCACCTGGTCTGGTGCGAACAACGCATCCATCAACTGGGTAGCCACACCAGCATCCTCAATCCGCTGTTTTATGGCATGTCGTTCGGGATTGGCGCAGTGGCCGGCCTGATCAGCGACAAAGTCAGCCTGGGGTTCGTTGCGGCAACGGAAGACCAGGTGTGCAAACACCTGAACGAACATCTGGAGCAATTGCCGGTCGAGGATGAAAAATCCCGGGCGATTCTTGAGCAGATGCGCATCGACGAAGAACAACATGCCGAAAGTGCGCTGGATGCTGGCGGGTTCCGCTTTCCGGCACCGGTGAAATTCGGGATGAGCCTGATGGCCAAGGTGATGACCAAGAGTACTTATCGGATCTGACTCCGTTTTTTTGTAGGAGCGAGCTTGCTCGCGAAGGACGTCAACGATAACGGGTGTATCTGGATAAACGTGTCGCTCTCAGGTCCATCGCGAGCAAGCTCGCTCCTACAAGGGCCAGCACCAGAATAAAAAAGGCGACTGCCGTGAGGGAGTCGCCTTTTTTGTGTCCGAAAATCTTACGCCATATTGCGCGCGTAGAAGATTTCGAGCATTTCGTGTTTCACCCGCTCGGTCACCTGGGCGCGCTGCTCAGAGGACAGGTTGCTGGTGGCGTCGCCGAACAGGTAGTTATCCAGTTCGAAGTTCTTCAGCAGCATCTTGGTGTGGAACAGGTTTTCCTGGTACACGTTCACGTCGGTCATCTGGTACGCGTCGTAAGTGTCATCGGAGAGGTAGTTCTGGATCGAATTGATCTCATGGTCGATGAAGTGTTTTTTGCCTTCAACGTCACGGGTGAAGCCGCGCACACGGTAATCCACGGTCACGATGTCCGAATCGAACTGGTGAATCAGGAAGTTGAGCGCTTTAAGCGGTGAAATGACCCCGCAAGTCGACACGTCGATGTCCACACGGAAGGTTGCAATGCCGTCGTCCGGATGGATTTCCGGGTACGTGTGCACCGTGATGTGGCTCTTGTCGAGGTGGGCCAGGATGATTTCGGGCAACGGGCCCGGGGACTCTTCGATCTGGCTATCGGTCGGGGTCACCGGTTCTTCAGAAATCAGAATCGTGACGCTGGCGCCCTGTGGCTCATAGTCCTGACTGGCAATGTTCAGGATGTTGGCACCAATGATATCGACAACTTCCGTGAGGATCTGCGTCAGGCGTTTCGCGTTGTACTCTTTATTGATGTACTCGACGTAAGCCTGCTGGTCTTGCGGAGTTTCCGCGTAGCAGATGTCATAGATGTTGAAGCTCAAGGTCTTTGTCAGGTTATTGAACCCGTGGAGCTTGAGTTTGCTTTTCACCGTTAAAAACTCTCTATGTGTTTGCGGCCCGGCCGCGTGATCAAGCATGCCCGTCAGATGCGAACAACGCACCTGCGTAGGACGGTTAACACCTCTTCGCGATGGCGATTTTGGTTGTCTGTTCGGGTGCGAGGCCTGTCGGCTGACGGGCCACTACCCTGAAAAAAGTGGCGCATTATGCAGACGTCAGCTTGGGATCGCCAGAGTCTGCACTGCTTTTATGATAGTTGAATGTCGATTCAACCGAGCTCGATGATTTCGTAGTCGTGAGTAATCTCGACACCGGCCGCGCCGAGCATGATCGAGGCCGAGCAATACTTCTCGGCAGACAGCTCGATGGCACGTTTGACCTGGGCTTCTTTCAGCCCGCGGCCCTTGACCACGAAATGCATGTGGATCTTGGTGAACACCTTTGGATCTTCGGTCGCGCGCTCGGCTTCGAGGAAGGCCTCACAGCTTTCGACCGCCTGGCGGGACTTCTTGAGGATGCTGACCACATCGAAATTGCTGCAACCGCCGACACCCAGCAGCAACATTTCCATCGGCCGGACACCCAGGTTACGTCCGCCGGCATCGGGCGGACCGTCCATGACCACGACATGACCGCTACCGGATTCGCCGAGGAACATGGCTTCGCCAGCCCATTGGATGCGTGCCTTCATCGCCAAGACTCCACTGTATAAAAAAGGGTCGCCAGCTTAGCACAGGCCCCGTGATTGACAGCGCCCGGCGTCCTAGGACATATCCCACCGCCTTGTAGGTAAATGCTCGAATATTGCAGGAAGTGTCTGTTAAGCTGACGCCAATTCAATGGCGCATGGCCAGCTTTACTCCAGCGTTCACTATTCATAAAAACCAAACACACCGTGCAGTCTTTTCGGGATACAACCATGGTTGCTATTGCCCCCAACCCCAAGATCAAGAACCTCGACAAGCTGTTGATGCATTGCCAGCGCCGCCGTTATCAGGCCAAGAGCAACATCATTTGTGCCGGCGACCGCTCGGAAACGCTGTTCTTCATCATCAAAGGCTCAGTCACCATCCTGATCGAAGATGACGACGGCCGGGAAATGATCATTTCCTACCTGAACCCCGGGGACTTTTTCGGCGAGTTGGGTCTGTTTGAGCAGGCCGGCCTGGAGCAGGAGCGCAGCGCCTGGGTGCGGGCCAAGGTTGAATGCGAAGTCGCAGAAATCAGCTACGCGAAGTTCCGCGAGTTGTCCCTGCAGGATCCGGATATTCTTTACGTCCTCAGCGGACAAATCGCACAGCGCCTGCGCAACACTACGCGCAAGGTCGGTGACCTGGCATTCTTTGATGTAACCGGTCGAGTCGCCCGCTGTCTGCTGGAGCTGTGCAAACAGCCAGACGCCATGACGCACCCCGACGGCATGCAAATCAAGGTGACCCGTCAGGAAATCGGGCGGATTGTCGGTTGTTCGCGGGAGATGGTCGGTCGCGTGCTCAAGGATCTTGAAGAACGCAACCTGGTGGACGTCAAAGGCAAGACCATGGTGGTCTTCGGTACGCGATAAGCTCGAAAACCTAGCCGCTGAACATCTGCGCCAACATCAACCGGTAGAGTTCGTCCAGACGTGCCAGTGCATTGGGTGCCGCGAACTTCTCATGCAGCGCGATGTGGCTTTCGGCGCGTACCCGTTGCTCCAGACCGCAGGCCTCGTTGAAACGATTGACCGCGGCGACCATTGACGCTCGCTCGTTATCGATCAGCATCGCTCCGTGCACCAGTCCTACCGGACGCTGCCCACCCTGACTCTGGCGCCAGCGCTGGGCGGTTCCGACCATTTTGCGCCCATCGAGGTTGACGTTGAAGCGACCGTCACAGAAAGCGCCTTCGATTTCACCCAGGGACGAAGTACCACCCAACTCATCCAGCAACTGACAAATCGGATCGCACAAACGGTGGTAACCGGTTTCGATGCGATTCAGATCCCCTTCGCTGCGCGGCGGCGCGTAAACCAGTGCGATGTTGATGGTCGAGGCCGATTGCGGCACCGGCTCGCCACCGGTTTCACGCAACAACACCGGCCAACCTGCCGCCGCCGACACTTCACATGCAGCCTCGAAACCGGGCAGGCGGTTCAAACGGCGCGGCATGACCAGCGCCCGATCGCTCGGCTGCCAGAACAGCACGCCGAACTCCGCGTCGCCAGCGCATACCGATGCCAGCAAGTCCTGTTCGGCTTGCAAGCCGGCTTCGATGGTCAGGGGGATAGGTGAGGTCATAAGCTATTCCGTAGGACATGAAGTCTGTGGTGCATCTTATGCCGCCTTCGCGAGCAAGCCCGCTCCCACTGTGGATTTCTGGTATTAGCAAATTCCTGTGTGGGAGCGGGCTTGCTCGCGAAGAGGTCAACTCGATCTGCGGGTCATCAGTCGAGGGTCGAACCGCTGACAGGCACACCGCGTTCAGGGAAGAACAAGCGCTGCAACTCGGTACCCGGGCTTTCGGCGCGCATGAACGCTTCGCCGACCAGGAACGCGTAGACGTCACTGATTTCCATCAGTTCGACATCGGCGCGGTTGAGAATGCCGCTCTCGGTGATGACCAGACGATCGCGCGGAATACGCGGCAACAGGTCGAGAGTGGTTTCCAAGCTGACATCGAAGGTGTGCAGGTTACGGTTGTTCACGCCAACCAGCGGAGTATCGAGGGTTTTCAAGGCCCGCTCCAATTCGTCGCCGTCGTGGACTTCCACCAGCACATCGAGGTTGACGCTTTTGGCCACGGCTGCCAGCTCGGCCATTTTCACGTCATCCAGCGCGGAAACGATCAAGAGCACGCAATCGGCCCCCAGGGCCCGGGCTTCGACGATCTGGTACGGATCGATCATGAAGTCCTTGCGGATCACCGGCAGGTTGCACGCGGCACGTGCCTGTTGCAGGTACGCATCGGCGCCCTGGAAATAATCGATGTCGGTCAGCACGGAAAGACAGGTCGCCCCGCCCTTCTCGTAACTCTTGGCAATGTCAGCGGGAACGAAGTTCTCGCGGATCACGCCTTTGCTCGGCGAGGCTTTCTTGATTTCTGCAATGACTGCCGGTTGCTTCAACTTGGCCTGGGCCAGCAACGCCTTGGCAAAACCGCGGGGTGCATCGGCCGCCTTGGCCAGGTTTTCCAGCTCGGCGAGGCTGACGCGAGCGCTACGCTCGGCGACTTCCTCAACCTTGCGCGCCAGAATCTTTTCCAGAACCGTCGGTACACTCATCCCTCATTCTCCACTTTGAATACCGCGGTAAATGCACCCAGCTCCTCAAGCTTTTCTCGAGCGAGGCCGGTGTGCAGCGCATCGTGCGCCAAGGCAACGCCTTCTTTCAGGCTGCTGGCAAGGTCGGCCGCGTACAGTGCGGCACCGGCATTGAGCACGATCATCTCGGCCGCTTTCTGACCGTTCTCGGTCTTGCGCTTGCCCAGGGCATCGCGAATCAGTTCCAGGGAAGCCGCCGGGCTTTCCACGGCCAGGCCATGCAGGCTCTGGCTCTTCATGCCCAGGTCTTCCGGTTCGACCCAATACTCGGTGACCTGGCCGTCCTTCAGTTCAGCGACAAAGGTCGGCGCGGCCAGGCTGAATTCGTCCAGGCCATCCTTCGAATGCACCACCAGCACATGCTTGCTGCCCAGACGCTGCAACACTTCCGCCAGCGGCCGGCACAAGGCCTGGGTAAATACGCCGACCACCTGATGCTTCACACCGGCCGGATTCGTAAGCGGGCCAAGCATGTTGAACAGCGTGCGCAGGCCAAGATCGCGGCGCGGACCGGCGGCGTACTTCATGGCCTTGTGGTGGGTCTGGGCAAACATGAAACCGATGCCAACGTTGTCGATGCAGCGCGCCACTTGCACCGGGGTCAGGTTCAGATAGATACCGGCGGCTTCCAGCAGATCGGCACTGCCGCTCTTGCCCGATACCGCACGGTTGCCGTGCTTGGCCACGGTGCAACCGGCCGCCGCGACGACAAAGGAAGAAGCCGTGGACACGTTGAAGATGTTCGCACCGTCACCGCCGGTGCCCACCACATCGACCACACCGTCGAGGGTCTTGAGTTCGACCTTGTCCGCCAGTTCGCGCATCACCGACACGGCACCGACGATTTCGTCGATGCTTTCGCTCTTCATGCGCATGGCCATCATGAACGCGCCAATTTGCGCATCCGAGCATTGCCCGGTCATGATCTCGCGCATGACATCGCGCATTTCATCGGTGCTGAGGTCGAGGTGATCGACGATACGGCTCAGGGCTGTCTTGATGTTCATGAAAAGTCCTTAGCGCGTGCCGCCGGTTTGTTTGAGGAAGTTGGCGAACAGTTCGTGGCCCTGCTCGGTGAGGATCGATTCCGGGTGAAACTGCACGCCCTCGATGTTCAGGGTCTTGTGACGCAGGCCCATGATCTCGTCGACCGAGCCGTCTTCGAGCTGGGTCCAGGCCGTCAGCTCCAGGCAATCGGGCAGGGTTTCGCGCTTGACGATCAACGAATGATAGCGGGTCACCGTCAGCGGACGATTCAGGCCTTCGAATACACCCTTGTCCTCGTGAAATACCGGGCTAGTCTTACCATGCATCACTTGGCGGGCGCGCACCACATCACCGCCAAAAGCCTGGCCGATGGATTGGTGGCCGAGGCAGACGCCAAGAATCGGTAGCTTGCCGGCGAAATGCTTGATCGCTTCGATCGAGATGCCGGCTTCGGTCGGGGTGCAAGGACCGGGGGACACAACGATGCGTTCAGGGTTGAGGGCTTCGATTTCAGCGATGGTCAGTTCATCGTTGCGCACGACTTTAACCTGGGAGCCGAGCTCGCCCAGGTACTGCACAACGTTGTAGGTAAAGGAGTCGTAGTTATCGATCATCAGCAACATGGCGTTAAGAACCTCTTGAATTCACTGACTTTAAAGATGGCCTTCGAATGATTTACCCGCAGAGCGCTGCACTTTGTCAGGTGCCGGTGTAGCGCCAGCAAAGCGGCATTTCAAACAGGTAAAGAAGGCAAAGCGGTACAGGTCCGGCGAAGCCGGCAAAAGAATTCAGGCGCGCCAACGCCAGCGGGCGTGTGCCTTGATGACTTGATCCAGGAGTTTACTGATGATCAACACGGGGAAGGTCTCGTTCGTACGTCCCGGCACAGTAACTTAGCTGGGCAGAGCGCGCAATATCGCCGGGGGTGCTGCCCGCGAAACTATCAAAGGCTTCGCGACAGATGGCAAAAGGCCGGAAGTTTTTGGTACTGTCGTTTCGTTCACTAAAACAATAAATAAACGGACTTGCTCATGATCAAACAGACGTTGTTTGTACCGCTCGCAGGATGCTTGCTCGCGATCGCATGCGCTCAGGCGAACGCTGCACCTAATCCTTATACAAATTTCGTTGTCTTCGGGGACAGCCTCAACGATGCAGGGACCTTTGCCGACACGGGCGGGCCTGCCGGGGCGACGCAGCGCTTCACCAACCGGACGGGGCCGGTGTACCTGGATGGCAGCGGCGAAGTCCGCTCGCTCAACTCCACACAGATTCTGGGCGGAAAACTGGGGTTCTCGGCGGACCAGACCGCGTCATCATCTTCGGCGGTACGCGCCAGCAACGGCCAGCCCGATGGTAACAACTGGGCTGTAGGCGGCTACCGTACCGACCAGATTCTTGATTCGATTACCAGCACCTCCGCCACCGGCGAACGCACCCGGGCCGGCTATCTTCCATCCAATAACTTCCGTGCCGACCCGAACGCACTGTATTACCTGTCAGGTGGCGGTAACGACTTCCTGCAAGGACGCGTCACCAGCCTGCCACAGGCCAGTGCCGCCGCCGACCGCCTGGCCGACAGCGTGCAGACGCTGCAAACCGCCGGCGCCAGATACGTCATGGTCTGGTTGCTACCCGATATCGGCTTTACCCCCGCATTCAACGGCACCCCGCTGCAAGCGTTCACGTCCCAGCTCAGCGCCCAGTTCAACACTGAACTGGTAAGCCGACTGCAAAACATCAATGCCGAAGTCATCCCGCTGAACATTCCGGTATTGCTCAAAGAGACGTTCGCCAACCCGGCACAGTTTGGCCTGGCCACCGACCAGAACCTCATCACCACCTGCTTCAGCGGCAACGGTTGCACCGAGAACGCCCGCTACGGCATCAACAGCGCCACGCCGGACCCGACCAAGCTGATCTACAACGACTCGGTGCACCCCACCGAAGCCGGGCAGCGCCTGATCGCCGATTACGCGTACTCCCTGCTGGCGGCGCCGTGGGAGCTGACCCTGTTGCCGGAAATGGCCCAGGGCACCGTGCGCGCGCATCAGGATGAATTGCGCAACCAGTGGCTGGCCGATTGGGAAAACTGGCAGGGTGTCGGCCAATGGCGAGCCATTGTTTCCGGCGGTGGACAGCATCAGGACTTTGACGGTCAGGACAGCGTGGCAAGCGCCGACGGCAACGGCGCCAACCTGAACATCGGTGGCAGCTATCGTCTCGACGATGCCTGGCGTGTTGGTCTGGTCGCCGGTTTCTATAACCAGGAACTCGAAGCCGGCAACAACGACTCCGACTACAAGCTCAACACTTACCTGGGCACGGCATTCGCCCAGTACCAGCAAAACCGTGTGTGGGCTGATGCGGCGTTGACGGCCGGGCATCTGGATTACGACAGCCTCAAGCGTAAATTCCAGCTGGGCGTCAACGAACGCGGCGAAAAAGGCGATACCAGCGGCTACGTCGAAGCCTTCAGCGCACGCGTGGGTTACGACATTGCGCAACAAGCCAGCAGCCCCTGGCACCTGTCGCCGTTTGTCAGCGCCGACTTCTCCAAGGTACAAGTCGATGGTTACTCGGAGGACGGCAACAATTCCACGGCGCTGACCTTTGCCGATCAGGAGCGTATTTCCCGGCGCCTGGGCGCTGGCCTGCAGGGCAAATACCAGATCACCCCGCAAACCCAGGTGTTCGGCGAAGCGGCAATCGAGCGTGAGTACAACGACGATACCCAGGACGTGGATATCAACCTCAACAGCCTGCCGAACAACCAGTTCACGCTGGAAGGCTACACCCCGCAAAGTCACTTGCAACGTGTGAACCTGGGGGTGAGCCACAACCTCACCAAGGACCTGGCACTGCGCGCCAGCTATAACATTCGCAAGGACGACGACTTCACCCAACAAGGCATCAACGTAGGTGTTGCGCTGGACTTCTGATGTGCAGGCAATAAAAAACGCGGCGCCCTCACAGGCGCCGCGTTTTTTTGGTGTCCGCAAATCCCCTGTAGGAGCTAGCTTGCTAGCGAAGGTGTGTCAGTCGACACTGTGTTGCTGACACTCCTTCGCTAGCAAGCTAGCTCCTACAGTAGGTTTTGCGTGGAGTCAGGTATTCGGGGTCTGTTCGGCCAGGGCAACGGCACGGAACATCGCGCGGCGCTTGTTCAGGGTCTCTTCCCATTCCAGCGCCGGCACCGAGTCGGCGACGATGCCGCCACCGGCCTGTACATGCAGCTCGCCGTTCTTGATCACCGCCGTGCGGATCGCAATGGCGGTGTCCATGTTGCCGTTCCAGGCAAAGTAACCGACCGCACCGCCGTAGACGCCACGCTTGACCGGCTCCAGTTCGTCGATGATTTCCATCGCGCGAATCTTCGGCGCACCGGACAAGGTGCCTGCCGGCAGAATCGCCCGCAGTGCATCCATCGCCGTCAGCCCGGACTTCAATTGCCCGGTGACGTTGGACACAATGTGCATCACGTTGGAATAACGCTCGATGACCATCTTCTCGGTGAGCTTCACCGAGCCGATTTCCGATACGCGACCGGTGTCGTTACGACCGAGGTCGATCAGCATCAAGTGTTCGGCGATTTCCTTGTCGTCCGACAGCAGGTCTTCTTCCAGCGCCAGGTCTGCCTCTTCATTGGCTCCCCGCGGACGGGTGCCGGCAATCGGGCGCACGGTGATCAGGTTGTCTTCGACCCGCACCAGTACTTCCGGCGAACTGCCGACGACGTGGAAGTCGCCGAAGTTGAAGAAGTACATGTAAGGCGTCGGGTTGAAGCAGCGTAGCGCGCGATACAGATCGATCGGCGCCGCCTTGAAATCGATCGACATGCGCTGGGACGGCACGACCTGCATGCAGTCACCGGCCAGGATGTATTCCTTGATGGTGTCGACGGCTTTTTCGTAATCGTCCTGGGTGAAACTGGAGCGGAACACCGGGTCAGCCGATTGTTGCTTGCTGAAGTCCAGGCCACGGCGTGGGGTGATTGGTTGACGGAGTCTTTCCAGCAACTCTTCCAGGCGTGCCTGACCTTGCTCGAAGGCGTCATCCTGGGACGGGTCGGCCAGGACGATGGCGTGCATCTTGCCGGCCAGGTTGTCGAACACCACCACGGCGTCGGACACCATCAGCAGAATATCCGGTACGCCCAGCGGGTCCGGGTTCGGGCACTTGCCCAAGCGCTTTTCCACATAACGCACGCAGTCATAGCCGAAGTAACCCACCAGGCCGCCGTTGAAACGCGGCAGGCCGGCAATGGTCGGCACGTTGTAACGAGCCTTGAAGGCTTCGACGAAGGCCAGCGGGTCTTCCACATCATGGCTTTCGGTCTCGACGCCATCGACGGTCACGCTGACGTGATGATCGTGAACCCGCAGCACGGTACGGCACGGCAGGCCGATGATCGAGTAACGGCCCCACTTCTCGCCGCCCTGTACGGACTCCAGCAAGTAGGAATTGGGCTCGTCGGCCAGCTTCAGGTAGATCGACAGCGGCGTGTCGAAGTCGGCCAGGGTTTCGCAGGCAAGCGGGATGCGGTTGTAGCCGGCAGCGGCCAAACGCAGGAATTCTTCGCGGATCATGAGGTGCCTCGTGGCTTGAGGATCGAACAGTCAGGTATGCAAACGCGCCGGAAACCGGCCAGGATCAAGTCAGGCGCGCCAACGCCAGCGGGCCAGGGCCTTGATGACTTTCATCCAGAGTTTGCGAGTGACCACCACGATGGCGTTTCCAGAAGGGGGTTTGACAGCGTCGGCCAACGTTATCTCAGCGGCCGGATCCAGGCAACCGGGAATTAGTTTGCGCAGGTCGTCGATCACCAGCGCCGGCGATTCTTCCGCGATCGGTCGGCCGTGGTTATAGCCGTAGCTCAGGGCTACGCACTTGACTCCCGCCGCTTTCGCCGCCAGCACGTCGCTACGCGAATCGCCGACGAACAACGATTGCGAAGCCGGAATATTGGCCATTTTCATCACGAAGAACAGCGCGGCCGGATCGGGTTTTTTCTGTGGCAGGGTGTCACCGCCGATGATCCAGCGGAAATAACGACCGATTTTCATCTGATCCAGCAGCGGCGCGACGAAACGCTCCGGCTTGTTGGTGATCAGCGCCATCTCGACGCCCTGCTTCTGCAGCCATTTGAGGGTGTCGCGAACGCCGGGGTAAACCACGGTCAACTCATGGCTCTCGCCATAAGCCTGCATGAAATACTCCAGCGCCCGTTCGGCCTCGTCGTTATCGACCGCAGCATGATCAAGACCGCCAGCCAGCGCCCGACGCACCAGCACCGGCGCGCCATTGCCGACCCATTCGCGCACCGCTTCCAGACCGGCGGATTGGCGACCGAGTTTGAGCAGCATCTTGTCCACAGCCACTGCCAGGTCCGGGACCGAGTCGATCAACGTACCGTCCAGATCGAACATCACCAGCCGCGGCAGTTGCCCCGGGAACAGCTGCTCAAAACCACTCATGGGCGAGCCAGCGCCAGTTCGGAGCGCATCTTGTCGATGACTTCCTGATAGTTCGGCGCATTGAAGATGGCCGAGCCGGCGACGAAGGTGTCAGCGCCAGCCGCAGCGATTTCGCGAATGTTGTTCACGTTCACGCCACCGTCGATTTCCAGGCGAATGTCACGGCCCGAAGCATCGATCAGCGCCCGCGCTTCGCGTAATTTGTCGAGGGTGCCAGGGATGAACTTCTGCCCGCCGAAGCCCGGGTTGACGCTCATCAGCAGGATCATGTCGACCTTGTCCATCACGTACTTGAGCACGTCCAGCGGGGTTGCCGGGTTGAACACCAGGCCCGACTTGCAGCCGCCTTCGCGGATCAGTTGCAGGGAACGGTCGACGTGTTGGGTGGCTTCCGGGTGGAAGGTGATGTAGGTCGCGCCGGCTTCGATGAAGTCGCCCACGATGCGGTCCACCGGGCTCACCATCAGGTGCGCGTCGATCGGCGCGGTCACGCCGTACTTGCGCAGTGCCGAGCAAACCATCGGGCCGATGGTCAGGTTCGGTACGTAGTGATTGTCCATGACATCGAAGTGCACGAAGTCGGCGCCGGCGGCCAGGACGTTGTCCACTTCTTCACCCAGGCGGGCGAAGTCGGCGGAGAGAATCGACGGAGCAATTACGAAGGGCTGCATGACGCACCTTTTCTGAGCAGAATCACGATGGCGCGCATTGTATACCTCATGCTTTGACGCGCGCACCGTGAGCGCGATGATTGGACCTTGCCATCATCCATCAACGGCAATGGCTCTAGTACGCCGCGCGATAGATCTTTTCGATATCGACGGCACTCAATTTGCGCGGATTGTTGCGCATCAAGCGCTCGATCCCCGCTGCTTCCACGGCCATGGACGGGATGGCGTCCTCGGGCACACCGAAACTGCGCAGGCCCTGGGGAATTTCCACGGCGGCACACAGTTCGGTCATGGCTTGCACGGCTTTGTCGGCCGCTTCGTTGAGACTCAAATGAGCGGTCTTCACGCCCATGGCCTCGGCGATATCCTGCATGCGTTCGATGCAGGCCATCTTGTTCCAGGTCATGACATAGGGCAGTAGCAAGGCATTGCTGACCCCATGGGCAATGTTGAAGCGCCCGCCCAGCGGATACGCCAGCGCATGCACCGCGCCAACGCCGGCGTTGCCGAACGCCATGCCGGCCATCAGGCTGGCAGTGGCCATGTCTTCCCGGGCTTGCAGGTTCGACGGATTGGCGTAGGCCTTGGGCAAAGCCTTGGCGATCAGCTTGATGGCGCCGATAGCCAGGGAATCGGTAATCGGCGAGGCGTTGACCGACAGATAGGACTCGATAGCGTGCACCAGTGCATCGACGCCGCTGGCCGCCGTGACGCTGCGTGGACAGGTCAGGGTCATTTGCGGACTGACCAGCGCCACATCCGGCAACAGGTAGTCACTGACAATGCCCTTCTTCAGTTGCGCGGCCTTGTCGGAAAGGATAGCGACGTTGGTCACTTCCGAGCCGGTGCCGGCGGTGGTCGGGATGGCGATCAGCGGCGGACCTTTGCGCGGGACCTGATCGATACCGAACAGGTCCTCCAGCGCACCGTGGTACCCGGCGTAGGCTGCCACGCTCTTGGCAATGTCGATGGCACTCCCGCCGCCCAGGCCGATCAGTCCATCATGCCCTCCGTCGCGGTAAACCTGCATGCAATCTTCGACGATGGCGATTTCCGGGTCCGGCAGCACACGGTCGAAGATTTCGTAGGAGCGGCCACCCAACTGCGCCAGTGCCAGTTCTACCGTGCCGGACTTGACCAGGGCGACGTCGGTGACGATCAGCGGATTGTCGATGTCCAGGCGTGTCAGCTCAGCGGCCAGCTGCTCGATGGCACCTGCGCCGGTGATCAGTTTGTGAGCGATTTTGAAAGAGGAAAGACTCATGTGCGCAGCCTCTTATAGATAGGGGAGCTGGGCACAATAGTAGCTGGGGATTTGGAGTTGGCTGGTATTCAGGTCATGAATGACCAAGGTTTCCGGGAACACCCAATAACACTGTAGGAGCGAGCTTGCTCGCGATGAACCTGAGAGCGACGCGGGCATTCAGCAGGCCCGCGTTATCGTTGGCGACCATCGCGAGCAAGCTCGCTCCTACAAGTTGCAGTGGGTCGGTGTGTGGCTTCAGACCTGAGCAGTACGCAGTTTCTCGCTACGCCCACGCAACCATTCCAGGGTCAGCAACAGGATCACCGAGAAGGCAATCAACAGCGTCGCGGCCGCGGCGATGGTCGGGCTGAGGTTTTCGCGGATGCCGCTGAACATCTGCCGTGGCAGGGTCGCTTGCTCTGGGCCGGCGAGGAACAGCGTCACCACCACTTCATCGAACGAAGTCGCAAAGGCAAACAGCGCCCCGGAGATCACGCCCGGCGCGATCAGTGGCAAGGTCACCCGGCGGAACGTGGTCAGCGGCGAAGCGCCCAGGCTCGCGGCGGCCCGTACCAGGTTGTGGTTGAACCCCTGCAAGGTAGCCGACACGGTAATGATCACGAACGGCACACCCAACACCGCATGCACCACGATCAGCGAGAAGAAGCTGTTACCCAATCCCAAAGGAGCAAAGAACAGATAACTGGCCACACCGATGATCACCACCGGCACCACCATCGGTGAAATCACCAGCGCCATCACCAGCGCCTTGCCGGGAAAGTCGCCACGGGTCAGGCCGATGGCCGCCAGCGTACCGAAGACCATGGCCAGCACCGTTGCCGCCGGGGCGACGATGATGCTGTTCTTCAGGGCGCGCATCCATTCCGCCGAGGCGAAGAAATCGTGATACCACTGCAATGAGAAGCCTTGCAGCGGGTACACCAGGAAACTGCCGGAGTTGAACGACAGCGGAATGATCACCAGCACCGGCAGGATCAGGAACAACAGAATCAAGCCGCAGAGAATCCGCAAGCTGTAGAACCACACCCGTTCGATGGGCGACATATAAGGACTCAGCATTTCGTTCTCCCCTTAGCTCAGGCGCAGGCGGCTTGCGCCTACCAGCCAGCTGTAAATCAGATAAAGCACGACCGTCGCGAGCAACAGCAGCCCACCAAGTGCGGTCGCCATGCCCCAGTTGATGCTGGTGTTGGTGTAGAAGGCGACGAAGTAGCTGACCATTTGGTCGTTCGGGCTGCCCAGCAATGCCGGGGTGATGTAGTAGCCGATGGCGAGGATGAACACCAACAGGCAACCGGCGCCGACACCGGCATAGGTCTGTGGGAAGTACACCCGCCAGAAGCTGGCGAACGGATGGCAGCCGAGGGAAATCGCGGCGCGCATGTAGGTCGGCGAGATGCCTTTCATCACGCTGTAGATCGGCAGGATCATGAACGGCAGCAGGATGTGCACCATCGAGATGTAGACACCGACGCGGTTGAACACCAACTCGATCGGCTTGTCGATGATGCCCATGGCCATCAGGCCGCTGTTGATCAGGCCACCCGATTGCAGCAACACGATCCACGCCGCGACTCGGACCAGGATCGAGGTCCAGAACGGCAACAGCACCAGAATCATCAGCAGGTTGCTCTGGCGCGACGGCAGGTTCGCCAGCAGGTAAGCCAGAGGATACGCCAGCACCAGGCAGATCACGGTGATGATCAGGCCCATCCAGAAGGTGCGGGCAAAGATGTCGAGGTAGATTGCCTGATCCGGGGTGGCCGGGGCGATTTCGCCGAGGTCGTCGATGCGGTGATCGACAGCCGCCAGCAGGTAATACGGGGTGATGCTGCTGGTGTTGCGGCGCACCGCTTGCCAGTAGGCCGGGTCGCCCCAACGCTCATCGAGGCCTTCCAGCGCTTCTTTATAGGAGGCCGGTTCAGTGGCAAGCGGCAAGGCGCGGGCCGTTTTGGTCAGCAGGCTGCGATAGCCGGCCAGTTCCATGTTCAGGCGCTTGGACAGATCGCCCAGGGTCTGATTTTTGCGAGCCTCGGCGAGGTCTTCGGCCGCAGCTTTGTAAACCGGTTCAGCGGGCAGGCCACGGCCGTCCCAACTGGCGATGGCAGTCACGGTGCGCGGCATGCCGCCGACCACTTCCGGGTTGCCAACGCTTTTGTAGAGCAGCGCCACGATCGGCACCAGGAACACCAGCAACAAAAACAGCACCAGCGGCGCGATCAACGCCTGGGCCTTCCAGCGGTTGACCCGCTCGGCGTGCTTGAGCCGCTGCTTCAAGGTGGGGCTGGTGCCCTCGTTCAGGGGAACGGCGATAGCCATGACGTACTCCGGGAATCTTTGATCGTTACAGAGATGGGAATGCCACCTCGATCGTTATTGTGGGAGCGGGCTTGCTCGCGAAGGCGGAGTGTCAGTCAACAATGATGCTGAATGTGCTGACGTCTTCGCGAGCAAGCCCGCTCCCACAGGTGGGGCAAGCCCACCATTACAAGGTTCTGCTTATTTCGCAGCCCAGGAATTGAAGCGCTGCTCCAGTTGCTCGCCGTTGTCAGCCCAGAAGCTGACGTCGATCTGCACCTGGTTGGCGATGTTTTCCGGGGTGGTCGGCATGTCTTTCAGGACATCCTTGGCCAGCAGCGGCACGGCTTGGGTGTTGGCCGGGCCGTAGGCGATGTTTTCCGAGTAGGTCTTCTGCTGCTGTGGCTGTACCGAGAAGGCGATGAATTTCTTCGCCGCTTCGGCGCGCTTGGCATCCAGACCTTTTGGAATGGCCCATGCGTCAAAGTCGTAGATGCCGCCGTTCCACACGACTTTCAGGTTGCTTTCTTTCTGCACGGCAGCGATACGACCGTTGTAGGCCGAACTCATGACCACGTCACCGGAAGCGAGGTATTGCGGCGGTTGTGCGCCAGCTTCCCACCACTGGATGTTCGGCTTGAGTTCATCGAGCTTCTTGAACGCGCGGTCCTGACCGTCCTTGCCAGCCAGCACTTTGTAGACGTCTTTCGGCGCAACGCCGTCGGCCATCAGTGCGAATTCCAGGGTGTACTTGGCGCCCTTACGCAGGCCACGCTTGCCCGGGAACTGCTTGGTGTCCCAGAAGTCCACCCAGCTGGTCGGTGCGGATTTCAGTTTGTCGGCGTTGTAGGCCAGCACGGTCGACCACACGAAGAAACCCACGCCGCAAGGCTGGATGGCGCCCTTGACGTAGTCTTCGGTCTTGCCGAACAGCGCCGGGTCCAGTTGCTCGAACATGTCTTCGTCGCAACCACGGGACAGTTCCGGCGATTCAACCTCTACCAGATCCCAGGACACGCTCTTGGTGTCGACCATGGCCTTGACCTTGGCCATTTCGCCGTTGTACTCGCCGGCCACGATCTTGCCGTTGCCTGCCGCTTCCCAAGGTGCATAGAAGGCTTTGACCTGAGCCGCCTTGTTCGCACCGCCAAAGGACACCACGGTCAGATCCGGGCCGGCCGCCATTGCGTGTGCCGCGCCCATCATGCCCAGTGCCAAAGCGGTGAATTTCAGGGATCTCAACATTTATTGTTCTCTCCACGTGCAGGGTTGGTGTTGGTGTTGCCGGGGCGATCAATGCGCCTCTAAAAGTGGATCGAGCGCGCGAACGTGCTCGACCTGCCAGCCAAGCGGTACCACATCGCCGACGGCGAGCGAGGGATCAAGCTCGGCAATTGGCTGTTTCACGAAGAAGTCGGTCTTGCCGCAGACTTCCATGCGAACCCGGACGTGGTCGCCCAGATAGATGAATTCCTCGACTCGCCCGGAGAAGCGGTTGACGCATTGGTCGCTGGAGCCGTTTAGGCTCACTCGCTCCGGACGAATGGACAGGGTCACCGGCTCGCCGGTCTGGCCAACGTTGACCGCCAAGGCTTCCACTTTCTCACCGCGCCCGAGTTCCACAATGCAACGGTCGCCGGTTTGGCTGTGCAGGCGGCCATTGAGGCGGTTGTTCTCGCCGATGAAGTTGGCGACGAAGGTGTTTTTCGGCTCTTCGTAGAGGGTGCGCGGCGGAGCGATCTGCTGGATTTCGCCCTGATGGAACACCGCCACGCGGTCGGACATGGTCAAGGCTTCGCCCTGATCGTGGGTCACGTAGACCACGGTCACGCCCAGGCGCTGGTGCAGGTGCTTGATCTCCATCTGCATGTGTTCACGCAGCTGCTTGTCGAGTGCGCCGAGGGGTTCGTCCATCAGCACCAGTTGCGGCTCGAACACCAGCGCGCGGGCCAATGCCACACGCTGTTGCTGACCACCGGAGAGCTGCGCCGGGTAGCGCTGGGCGAAGGCATCGAGCTGGACCATGCTCAGCACGCGCTTGACCCGTGCACTGACGTCGCTCTTGTTCATGCCACGCACGGTCAGCGGGAACGCCAGGTTCTCGGCCACCGTCATGTGCGGGAACAGCGCGTAGTTCTGGAACACCATGCCGATGTCACGCTTGTGCGGCGGCACGTTGTTGATGGCGCGCCCGGCCAACAGGATTTCGCCCGCGGTCGGCGTTTCGAAGCCGGCGAGCATCATCAGGCTGGTGGTCTTGCCGGAGCCGGACGGCCCGAGCAATGTGAGGAATTCGCCCTTGCGAATGTCCAGGTTGAGGTCCTTGACGATCAGGTTCTCGCCGTCGTAGCTCTTCTGCACTCCACGAAAGCTGACCAGAACATCATTGGCCCCTGCGCTTGAATCGACCTGGCTCATACCCACACCTTTGTTATTGATGACTGCTGTGGGGTTAAGCCTAGTGGACGCTGGGGACCGCGCAAATCGGGGCGCAAGAGAGATTCGCCTCAGCCGGATGGAAGGTTGGGGGTAGGGATTTCCCTACAAGGATGGCGCGTTTTGGCAAACGCAGTGGCAAGGGGTCAGCTATAAGCCACAAGAACAAGCCCACGCGGTATATGGATCTGTCGTAAATGGATATGCCACCACCGAATCTGAATTTCGGTGTGCTTTAGAGGAGCTTGTGTTCCATCGCGTACTTCACCAGTTCCGCCAGCGAGGTGATGTTGAGCTTCTGCATCAGCCGCGCCTTGTGGGTGCTGATGGTCTTGCTGCTCAACGCCAGTTGCTGGGCGATGTCGTTCACGTTGGCGCCCTGGGCCAGGCGTTCGAACACGGAAAATTCGCGCTCGGAGAGCAACGAGTGCAATGGACGCGAGTCGGTAAGACCGACCTCGAAAACCATGCGGTCGGCCAGTTCCGGGTCGATGTAACGCCCGCCTGACGCCACTTTGCGAATGGCCGTCAGCAACAGTGCCGGATCGCTGTCCTTGGTTGCATAACCGGCCGCCCCCACCTTCAGCGCCCGGGCGGCCATTTGCGCTTCATCGTGCATCGACAGCACCAGGATCGCCGGCGGATTGTTCAGGGCGCGAATCCGCGGAATCGCTTCCAGGCCATTGACGCCCGGCATGGAGATGTCCAGCAACACCACTTCGCAGGGCACATGACGCAAGGTGTCGAGCAACTGCTCGCCATTGCTCGCCTCCCCCACCACCAGCAAGTCCTTGGCCAGGCCGATCAACTGCTTGATGCCTTCGCGGACAATGGTGTGGTCTTCGGCTACCAGTACACGGATCACGTTCTTCTCCAGGTTCAAGATCATTCGCGAGCAGGCTCCCACATTTGGAATACGTTCTCCTGTGGGAGCCTGCTCGCGAAGGCGTCAGCACAGACACCACAAATTCTTCAGGCTTCGTCCAGAGGCACTCGCACTTCTAACGTCGTACCCTCACCCGGCTCACTCTCCAGCGACAACTCGCCGCCCAGGATCAACACCCGCTCACGCATGCCGACGATCCCAAAGGACGTTGGCCTGCCAGGCGCGGCGACAAATCCTACGCCATCATCGCTGACCGTCAGACACAATTCGTCGCCTTCAAGGGTCAGTGTCAGTTCAACAGTATGCGCCTGGGCGTGCCGCATGACATTGGTCAGCGCCTCCTGAAGGATTCGAAACAGGCCGATTGCCTTCGCATCGCTGAGCACTGGCAAATTGTCCGGCACCTGCACCAGACACGGAATCTGCGTGCGCGCCTCGAACCGGCGGGCCTGCCATTCAATGGCCGAGGCGATACCTGCGTCGAGAATCGGCGGTCGCAATGCCGTGGCCACATCACGGACCAGCTGAAACAACTGAGCGATCAAGCGCTTCATGCTGTTCAAGCGCTCGTTAAGGCCAGGGTCGAGCTGGGCGTACGCCAGTTCGCACATGGACGTTTCCAGCTTCAACACGGTGAGCATCTGCCCCAATTCGTCGTGAACTTCCCGGGCAATGCGCGCTTTTTCTTCTTCGCGCACGCTTTCCAGGTGCGCGGACAACTCACGCAGTTGTTCCCGGGAGCTGGCCAGTTCTATTTCGATGCGCTTGCTCTCGCTGATGTCCCAGACGATCCCGTCCCAAACATAGGCGCCGTCTTCCAGCCGGCGGGTGATGGCCTTGATTTCCGCCCAACGCTGCTCGCCCTGACGCGTGAGGATTCGCCCCTGCCACGACCAGTCGCTGTCGGTATCCAGCGCATGATCCTGGGTCTGGTGATAGCTGACCTTGTCATCCGGATGCACGAGGCTGCGCAGGCCTTTATCGCGATGCGCCAGCGTGGCCGGCGAGTAGCCCACAAGGCTTTCGCTGCCTTCGCTGATGTAGGCAAAGTCGATCTGACCGGTTACTGGCGCCCGCTCCAGCCGGAAAACCAGTCCCGGAACGTTGGCGGCGATGCCTTGCAGCCGCGCCTCGCTTTCCTGCAAGGCCGCCAGGGCGCGGCGCCGCTCGGTGACATCGTTGAGGTAAACCACCAGGTATTCGCCATCGCGAAAGCGCAGGAAACTCAACGAGACATCGGCCGGCAGGATGCTGCCATCAGCCCGCACGCAATTGGATTCGAAACTTTGCGGGCCCTCCTCACTGGCCCGGGCGCGCTTCCACAGGTTCAGCCAACGGTCCATGTGCAGGCCGGGCTCGAAATCGATCAGGGGCCGATCGATGATCCCTCCGGCCGGATAGCCCAGCATGCTTTCCGCCGCGCGGTTGGCGTAGCGCACATGGCTGTCCCAGTTGACCCAGAGGATGCCGACGGTGCTCTGGTCGATGGAAAACTGGGTGAGCCGCAAGGCCTCTTCGCTGGCGGCGCGCAAGGCAATGTCTTCCTGCGCGGCCAACAGGCGCTGCTCCAGGTTGTGCTGCTGGCGACGCTGCCAGACCACGATGGCCATGCAACTCATCGCCAGCACGGCCAGCAGCAGGCAGAGGTTCTGCCAAAACCCCGGCGACTCGGTGAGCCGCGGATACTTGGGCTGCAGCCATTGATTGTGCAGTTGCTCCAGATCCTTGGCCGGGATCGCCCGCAATGCACTTTCGACAATGCCCGCCAGTTCCGGTTTGTCACGGAGCGTGGCCACCCGCAGCAACTGCGGCAGACCGACATCCCCCACCACCACCAATCCGGCGAACTCCGGTTCGACCGACAAGCGTCCCAGCTGCGCCTCATCGACCACCGCATAAGCCGCCTGCTGGCCCGCCAATAATTGCAATGCCTGGCGTTCCATCGGCACGCCTTGCAGATTCAGGTGCGGGTAGTTGCTGCGCAGGTAATCGGCGATGGCACTGGGCATGCGTACGGCGACGCGGGTCTGGCTGTCGAGTTTTTCCAGCTCAACCGCGCCAGCGCTTTTCTGATCGCTGACCACCAATTGCGGCACCCGCATGTAGGGGTCGGAAAACTGCCAGAGGCGCAGCCCGCCAGGGGTCTGGGTCACCCCCGGAGCGATGTCGATTTCGCCATCGCGGGCCGCGGCTTCCAATTGCTCAAGATCGGGAAAATTGCGCCAGCTCAATTCGACATTGAGGTTTTTTGCGAGCCACTTCATCAACTCGACGTTCACCCCGGACAGGCGCTGCAAGCGGCGATCGTATTGCGCATAGGGCGCCTGCAACACCACGCCGACCCGCAACTCGCCCTGCTGCGCCAGCCAGTGCCGTTGTTCCGGGGACAGTTGGGCAGCGGGTGCCGGGGGCGCGGCGGCCGCCCAGCCCATCAAGGGAAACCACAAACAGCCGATAACCCACAGGCAGCGAAAAAGCATCATTGAACTCTCACACACTGACAAATACTGACCAACCCATTAGGCTGCCGGAACAACTTCTGGCCTGGAATACCCGATGCCCTCTGTCTACCGCCTGGCACTGCCAGCATTGTGCCTGTCGCTGATCCTGCCTTGCGCTTTTTCCGTCAAGGCGGCCGACCCGGCACCCGCCGCGGAGGAAAAAACCGCCGAAGAAAAACCACTCGAACGTCAGCCGCTGCCTGAGCGTAGTCAGGAAGAAGCGACTGCACTTGAGCGTAAAATCCCGGCTCAGGAACAGCAACAACTGCAAGCAGGCTCCGACACCTTTCTGGCCTTGTGGAAACCGGCCAATACCGCCGAACCTAAAGGCGCGGTGATTATCATCCCGGGCGCCGGTGAAACCGTTGACTGGCCGCAAGCGATCGGCCCTTTGCGGCGCAAATTGCCGGATGCCGAGTGGAGCAGCCTGAGTATCACCTTGCCGGACCTGCAAAGCGACGCCATTGCGCCACGAATCGTGGAAGCAGCGCCGGCTCCCAAGCCCGCCGAAACCGGCAGTAAAGACTCGACCACCGCAGCCCCTATCGAACAGGTGGCCGGAGGCGAGGCCGATGTGGCCGACAAGGCCGTCACCGAAACCACCGAAGAACAGTCCAAGGCAGATGCCGAGCGCATCTTCGCCCGGATCGACGCCGCGATTACATTCGCCGAACAGCAAAGCGCCCGCAGTATCGTGGTGTTGGGGCATGGCACCGGCGCTTATTGGGCGGCGCGCTATTTAAGCGAGAAGCAGCCTTCGCAAGTCGAGCGCTTCCTCATGGTCGCAGCGCAGACACCTGCTCAAGCGAAACCCGAGCTGGATGAGCTGGCGCCGAATCTGAAACTGCCGACCGCCGACATCTTCTACATGGACAAGCCGCTGGATCGCAATGCGGCGCTAGCCCGTCTGCAGGCCAACAAACGGGTGAAAACGTCGGCATTCAGCCAGGTCGCGCTCAAGGCGTTGCCGGATACCAAGGCCGAACAGGAGCAACTGTTCCGTCGGGTGCGGGGTTGGTTGAATCCGCAGAACCCGGCGGGCTGACAGACCGAGGCGCCTTCATCGCGGGCAAGCCACGCTCCCACGGGTTCTATGCCGATCACAAAATTGCGGACGACACAAACCTGTGGGAGCGAGCTTGCTCGCGATGGCGGTATCACTGGTGACGCAAGGCTAGCGAAAATCCCGCCGCTCCCGAATCAGCGTATAGGCGTTATGCAGTTCACGCGTTCGCTCGGTGGCCTCACGCACCTGCGTCGCCGTCGCGCCACTGCCGGCAATCTTGTCCGGATGATGACGACTGAGCAGGCGCCGATAAGCACGCTTGATCTGCGCCGGTTCAGTGGTGGCCGACACCCCCAAAAGCCTCAACGCGTCCTGATAACTTGGCACACTGTTGCCCAATGGCCGTTTCTGCGGCTCATAGTCGTGGGCCAACGCCTGCACCTGACGGGGCGTCCAGCCCAGCCATTTGCCCCATTGGCCAATCAATTGACGTTCACTGCTGCCGGCACGACCATCGGCCCAGACCATTCGCCAGCAGGCGCGCAACACACCTTCCGCCGCATGGGGCTGCGCACTCAGGCGACGCAGATAACCGCGCAGGCGGTCATTGCCCGATTTGCCACGATTGAACGCGGCAATCGCCCGACGCTGGGCCGGCTCGGACATTTCCAGCGAGCGCATTTCCGCCCGGGCCTGCTGGATGTGGCCATCCACCACCCGCCCGTCGCACTTCGCCAGACGTCCCAGTAGCACGAAGAGCAACTCATCGTTTCGCAGCACCGGACGACCACCAAGCTTTTCCAGCAAATGCCCCCAACTCTGCAGGTGCAAGCGCCGGTCCAGCGCCTGCCCCAACAACGCGCCGAGAATGGCCCCCGGAATGCTGGCTATGGCAAAGCCTGCTCCGGCTCCGATCAGAGTCCCTGGCCACAGCATCTCAGCGGCTCGCTTCTATTAATGTTTCAACTTCAGCCAGACGCTCGTGAGTGCCGACATCGACCCAGTGCCCCCTCAATTGCTCGCCGGTCACCTGCCCGTCAGCCATGGCCTTGCGCAACAGTGGAGCGAGCTTGAAGGCCCCCTCGGTGCAACCGTCGAACAACTGCGGATGCAACACGGCGATACCGCTGTAGGTCAAGGTGCCAGCCCCTGGTTGACCGTCGAGCACCTGCGTTTCTACCAGGCCAAAGTCCCCGGCCGGATGATGGGGCGGGTTGCTGACCAGCACCAGGTGCGCCAGGCCGTTGATGGGCTGATGCAGCACGCTGAAGTCGTAATCGGTCCAGATGTCGCCGTTGACCACGACAAACGCTTCATCCCCCAACAATGGCAACGCGCGGAAAATTCCGCCGCCGGTTTCCAGGGGTTCACCTTCGGCCGAGTACTGAATGCTCACGCCATAACGCGAACCATCACCCAGATAGTCTTCGATCTGCTGACCGAGCCAGGCGTGATTGATCACAATGTCGGTGAAGCCGGCGGCGGCCAGTGCTCGCAGGTGATACTCGATCAGCGGCACGCCGCCTGCACGAACCAGCGGTTTTGGCGTAGTCAGGGTCAGCGGGCGCATGCGCTCGCCTTTGCCCGCGGCCAGAATCATTGCCTTCATGCTTTCACTCCGGCACGCAGACTGGCCAGCAATACATCCAGCTCGGCCAGTTCAGGGCGGCGCGCGATCACCGCGTCTATGTACGCAAAGAAACGTGGCACATCACCCAGGTAACGCGGTTTGCCGTCGCGATGGCAGATGCGCGCGAAAATGCCGATGACTTTCAGGTGACGTTGCACGCCCATCAAGTCGCTGGCACGCAGGAAGTCCTCGAAGTCGGGCTGAACCGGAATCCCGAGGGCACCCGCTTGCTGCCAGTAGCTTTCGAGCCAGCCATGCACGCGCTCCTCGGGCCAGCTGAGGAATGCGTCCTTGAACAGGCAGGTCACGTCGTAAGTCACCGGGCCATACACCGCATCCTGGAAGTCCAGCACACCGGGATTGGGCTCGCTGAGCATCAGGTTGCGCGGCATGTAGTCGCGATGCACCAGGACTTTTGGCTGTGCCAGGGCGCTGTCGATCAACAGTTCGCTGACCTGCTGCCAGAGCACTTGCTGCGCCGCGTCCAGTTCGATGCCCAATTCGCGCTTCACGTACCACTCGGGGAACAGCTCCAGCTCGCGACGAAGCAAGGCCACGTCATAGCTCGGCAGAGGCGCAACCATCGGCAGCTGCTGGAAAGCCAGCAACGCTTGCAGGGCATCCTTGAACAAATCGTCGGCGTTTTCGCTTTCGATGACGTCCAGATAGGTCTTGTTGCCCAGGTCATTGAGCAAAAGAAAGCCGCGTTCGAGGTCTTCGGCATAAATTTTCGGCACGTTTATTCCGGATTTCGCCAGCAAAAAGGCAATATCCACGAAGGGTTTGCAGTTTTCCTGGGGCGGCGGCGCGTCCATCACGATGAAACTTTTGTCACCGCCTTCCCAGCGAAAATACCGCCGAAAACTCGCGTCGCTGCTGGCCGCAGTCAACGTGGCCGGGGGTACGACGCCCCAGCCCTGCTCGGCAAAAAGGGTCGCCAATTGTTCATCGAGCCAAACTTTCAGGTGTTGCAAGCGTACATCTTGATCAGGCATTGCAAGGGTCTCCGACGGCGCTAGCCGTCAAGCGGGTCATGCTTTATTATCCAGCATCTTTTTCAGACCATCGAGAGGCGTGCGGCCCACACCGCGGGCAGATGGCACGCAGGAAGCCCGGACTAATAAGATGGCATTGAAATCCCCCGCGTTTCGTAAAAAATTTCCGTTGTTGGTTACCGGCAGTTTGCTGGCGCTGCAACCCCTTGCCACTTCCTACGTGGTCGCCGCGGAACAGTTTGACTGCTCAGTCTCTGCTTCGGGTTCCTGGGACTGTGCGCCAAAGACGCCGGCGGCTGCATTGCCACCGCGTCCCGTCCATGACGGCAGCGCAGTCTCCGCTACCGGCGAAGCCCCGGCCGAGAGCGGTTCCAGCGAAGACACCGGCGCCAAGCCGGTGCTGGTCACCGAATCCGAAGGTCGTGGCCTGAAGTCGCGTAGCGCAGACTACAGTCACCTCGACTGGGTTCCCCGCGAGCAACTTACCGCCGCACAATTGGCCGAAACCGGTCCTTATTGCTCCGGTTCATATATCGAACCGATTCGTCCTGGCATGGATGACAAGACGGATAAAAGTGACGCTCCAACCTTTATCGGCGCAAAAGCCTCCCGCTATAAGCAGGATGAGCAGGTTGCGACCCTGGCCGGCGACGTTGTCATGCGTCAGGGCAGCATGCAGGTCGAAGCCGACGAAGCCAACCTGTACCAGGCCGAGAGCCGTGGCGATCTGAACGGCAACGTGCGCATTCGCGACAACGGCGCCCTGATCGTCGGCGACCACGCCGACGTGCAGCTCGACACTGGTGAAGCCAAGGTCGACAACGCCGAATACGTGATGCACAAATCCCGCATCCGCGGTAATGCGCTGTACGCCAAGCGTGCCGAGAACGCGATCATCCGCCTCAAGGATGGTACGTACACCACGTGCGAACCGAACAGCAACGCCTGGCAGCTCAAGGGCAACAACATCACCCTGAACCCGGCCACCGGCTTCGGTACGGCAACCAACGTGACGCTGCGGGTCAAGGACATTCCGGTCCTCTACACGCCGTACATCTATTTCCCGATCGACGACCGTCGCCAGTCGGGCTTCCTGCCGCCAACCATCGGCACCGGCAGCGATACCGGCTTCATGCTGGTCACCCCGTACTACTTCAACCTGGCGCCAAACTACGACGCCACGTTGTACCCGCGCTACATGGAAAAGCACGGCTTGTTGATGGAAGGCGAATTCCGCTACCTGACCAAATCCAGCGAAGGCCAGTTCGGTGCGGCGTACCTCAACGACGAAAGCGACGAGCGCGACAAGCAGACCGACGCCGAAAAAACCCGCTACATGTACAACTGGCAGCACAAGGGTGGTCTCGACTCGCGAGTACTCACGCAAGTCGACTACACCAAGATCAGCGATCCGTATTACTTCCAGGATCTGCAGTCCGACCAGATTGGCGTGAAAAGCAACGACTACGTGAACCAGCAGGGTTCTGTCACCTATCGCGGCGACAGCTATACCGCTCGCGCGAACGCCCAGGCATACCAACTGGCGAGCGTATCGAACATTACGCCGTACGACCGCCTGCCGCAGCTCACCCTCGACGGTATGCTGCCTTATCATCCGGAAGGCCTGGACTTCACGTACAGCACCGAACTCGTGCGGTTTGACCGGGATCTGAAGAACGGCACCTTCACCGACGAAGACGGTAATGTGTCTCCACGGCTAGATACCAACGTTGTCGGCCTGGCACGCGCCAATGGCGATCGCCTCAACCTGGCACCGGCTGTCAGCCTGCCACTGAACTGGACCTACGGATTCCTGAAGCCAACGCTTAAGTACCAGTACACGCAGTACCAACTGGATCTGGACGGTCTCGGCAAAACTCAGGTCGCGCAGCAGAATCAAGCCGCAGCTGCAGCCGGGACTAAAAATTTCAATGGTGATTTTGACAGCAACCAGAATCGCGGCGTACCGATCGCCAGCATCGACAGCGGTCTGTACTTCGATCGAAATACCCAATGGTTCGGCAAGAACTACCGCCAGACCCTCGAGCCGCGCCTGTTCTACCTGTACGTACCTGAGGTAGATCAGGAAGACATCCCGGTATTCGATACCAGCGAATACACATTCAACTATGCGTCGCTGTTCCGTGACAACCGCTTCTCCGGCTCCGACCGTGTCGGCGATGAAAACAAATTGTCCCTGGGCGTGACCAACCGCTGGATCGAAGACGACGGTTTCGAGCGTCAACGCATCAGTGTCGGCCAAGCCTTGTACTTCAAGGACCGCGAGGTTCAGTTGCCTGGCGTGAACTTCAACGACCGTGACGACGCCAAAGCCAGCGTCTCCCCATATGCGCTGGAATATGAGTATCGCTGGAACCGCGACTGGCGCACCACGGCCGATTACAACTGGGACCCGGACAGCCGCAGCCCTCGCTCGGGCAGCGCGATGTTCCATTACCAGCCTGAAGACAACCCGAACAAGGTCGTCAACCTCGGCTATCGCTATCGTAACGACCAGGTGATCTACAACCAGAACACCGGTAAATGGCAGTTCGGCGGTGACTACGGCACCCCTGGCACTCCTGGCTATGTGAAGGATTACTACAAGATCCAACAGCACGACTTCTCGGTAATCTGGCCGATCGTGCCGCAATGGAGCGCTATCAGCCGTTGGCAGTATGACTACAACCGCAACCGTACCCTGGAAGCCTTCGGTGGTTTCGAGTACGACAGTTGCTGCTGGAAACTGCGCCTGATCAACCGTTACTGGGTCTCCTATGACGAGTTCAGTCAGGAAGCACCGCAAAACGAAAAAGGCGACCATGGCGTCTTCCTCCAAATTGTTCTGAAGGGACTCGGCGGCCTCACCGGCTCCAAGGCAGAGAGCTTCCTCGACAAAGGCATTCAAGGTTATCGTGAACGTGAAGACCAAGCTTTCTGATTGTTTGCGCCCGCTGATGCTCGGCGCGCTGTTCCTGAGTACGGCCGCGAACGCCGCCGTACAGTCCATCGATAAAGTGGTGGCCATCGTCGACAACGACGTGGTCATGCAGAGCCAACTGGACCAACGGGTTCATGAAGTTCAGCAAACCATCGCCAAGCGTGGCTCTGCCGTGCCGCCGGCCAGCGTGCTGGAGCAGCAGGTACTTGAGCGCCTGATCGTCGAAAACCTGCAATTGCAGATCGGCGAGCGTTCCGGCATCCGCATTACCGATGAAGAGTTGAACCAGGCTGTCGGCACCATTGCCCAGCGCAACAACATGTCGGTCGAGCAGTTCCGCGCCGCCCTGACTCGCGACGGCCTGTCCTACGACGACGCACGTGAGCAGATTCGCCGCGAAATGGTCATCAGCCGTGTACGCCAGCGTCGGGTTGCCGAACGCATTCAGGTCTCCGAGCAGGAAGTGAAGAACTTCCTGGCGTCGGACCTGGGCAAAATGCAGCTGTCTGAAGAGTTCCACCTGGCCAACATCCTGATTCCTACGCCGGAAAGCGCCAACTCCGACGCGATTCAGAGTGCAGCCAAACAGGCCGATGCGATTTACCAGCAGCTCAAGCAAGGCGCTGACTTCAGTCAGTTGGCGATCGCCAAGTCCGCCAGCGAAACCGCACTGGAAGGTGGTGACATGGGCTGGCGTAAAGCCGCTCAATTGCCACCGCCGTTCGACCGCCTGCTGAGCACCATGCCGGTGGGCGATGTCACCCAGCCAATGCGCACCCCGGGCGGCTTCATCATCCTGAAGATCCTCGAAAAGCGTGGCGGCCAGACCCAGATGCGCGATGAAGTGCATGTGCGCCACATCCTGGTCAAACCGAGCCCGATCCGCGACGAAGCAAAAACCAAGGCCCTGGCTGACTCGCTCTACAGCCGTATCGAGGCTGGCGAAGACTTCGGCGAGCTGGCGAAAAGCTACTCGGAAGACCCGGGTTCCGCCCTCAACGGCGGCGATCTGAACTGGATCGACCCGAACGCACTGGTGCCCGAGTTCCGCGAAGTGATGGCCAGGACCCCGCAAGGTCAGCTGTCCAAGCCGTTCCAGACTCAATACGGCTGGCATGTCCTGGAAGTCCTTGGCCGTCGCGCCACCGACAGCACCACACAGGCTCGCGAGCAGCAAGCAATGACCGTTTTGCGTAACCGCAAATACGACGAAGAGCTGCAAACCTGGCTGCGTCAGATCCGTGACGAAGCGTACGTGGAAATCAAACTCCCTGGCGCCGACCAGGCAGCGCAGTGAAACCCCAACGTTTCGCGCTGACACCCGGCGAACCGGCCGGCATAGGTCCCGACCTGTGCCTGCTGCTCGCCTCGCAAGCCCAGCCTCACCCCCTGATTGCCATTACCAGCCGCGACCTGCTCATTGAGCGGGCCGCGCAACTGGGCGTGGCTGTCGATTTGCTGCCGGTCACACCGGACAGCTGGCCGGATGTACCCGCGCCAGCCAACAGCCTGTATGTCTGGGATACACCGCTCAACGCCAAGGTCGTCGCCGGGCAACTGGACAAGGCCAACGCTGCCTTCGTACTGGAAACCCTGACCCGCGCCGGCCAAGGCTGCCTGAGCGGAGATTTCGCCGGCATGATTACCGCGCCGGTGCACAAAGGCGTGATCAACGAATCCGGCATCGCCTTTTCCGGGCATACGGAATTCCTCGCCGACCTGACCCACACCGCGCAAGTGGTGATGATGCTGGCCACGCGCGGCTTGCGCGTAGCCCTGGTGACCACTCACCTGCCCCTTCGCGAGATTGCCGATGCGATCACGCCGGAGCGTCTGGAGCGCGTCACGCGAATCCTGCACGCCGACCTGCAAAACAAGTTCGGCATCGCCCGGCCACGCATCCTGGTTTGTGGGCTCAACCCCCATGCCGGCGAAGGCGGACACCTGGGCCATGAAGAAATCGATATCATCGAACCCACATTAGAGCGCCTGCGCGGCGAGGGCATGGACCTTCGAGGCCCCCTGCCCGCCGACACTCTGTTTACCCCCAAATATCTGGAGCACTGCGATGCGGTGCTGGCGATGTACCACGACCAGGGCCTGCCGGTGCTGAAGTACAAAGGCTTCGGCGCGGCAGTCAACGTGACCCTCGGCTTGCCGATCATCCGCACATCGGTCGACCACGGCACCGCCCTGGACCTGGCCGGCAGTGGCAAGATCGACACCGGCAGCCTGCAAGTCGCCCTGGAAACCGCCTACCAGATGGCCGAGACCCGTTTATGACCGAGCAATACCAACACAAGGCGCGCAAACGCTTTGGCCAGAACTTCCTGCACGATGCCGGCGTTATCGACCGCATCCTGCGCTCCATTCATGCCAAGGCAGAAGACCGCCTGCTGGAAATCGGCCCGGGCCAGGGCGCACTGACCCAAGGCCTGCTCAGCAGCGGCGCGCAACTCGACGTGGTGGAGCTGGACAAGGACCTGATTCCGATCCTCAACCAGCAGTTTGCCGGCAAGAACAACTTCAACCTGCATCAGGGCGATGCACTGAAGTTCGACTTCAACAGCCTCAATGCCGCGCCTGGCAGCCTGCGCGTGGTCGGCAACCTGCCGTACAACATCTCCACGCCGCTGATTTTTCACCTGCTGCACAACTCGCACCTGATTCGCGACATGCACTTCATGCTGCAAAAGGAAGTGGTCGAGCGCCTGGCTGCCGGCCCTGGTGGTGGTGACTGGGGCCGCTTGTCGATCATGGTTCAGTACCACTGCCGGGTCGAGCACCTGTTCAACGTCGGCCCGGGCGCGTTCAACCCGCCGCCGAAAGTCGATTCGGCCATCGTACGCCTGGTACCCCACGCGGTACTGCCACACCCGGCCAAGGATCACCGCCTGCTGGAACGCGTCGTGCGTGAAGCTTTCAACCAGCGCCGCAAAACCCTGCGCAACACTCTCAAGCTGCTGCTGAGCAATGCCGAAATCGAAGCAGCCGGCGTCGATGGCAGCCTGCGTCCCGAGCAACTCGACCTGGCCGCGTTCGTGCGCTTGGCCGACAAGCTCAGCGAACAAAAGCCTGCCGCTGACTGACAGGCGATGAGCGCTATCGGGTAGGACGCCACTCTGGTCTACTACCCGATACTTGGCCTAGACTGAACCCCAACAGCTACGCCCCGCGTCCCGCTTCGTTTTTAAGGCCCTTTGCATGTCCGATCCTCGCTATCAGGTCGACGTCAGCGTCGTCACCCGCTATCTGGCAGAACAATCGCAACCCGAGCACGACCGCTTTGCCTTCGCCTACACCATCACCGTGCAAAACAATGGCCTGATGCCCGCCAAACTGCTTTCACGGCACTGGGTCATCACCGATGGTGACGGGCATGTCGAAGAAGTGCGCGGCGCAGGCGTAGTCGGCCAGCAACCGTTGATCGACCCCGGCAAGAGCCACACCTACAGTAGCGGCACGGTCATGACCACCAAGGTCGGCACCATGCAAGGCACCTATCAGATGCTGTCCGACGACGGTAAACATTTCGATGCCATCATCGCGCCCTTCCGCCTGGCGGTGCCCGGAGCCCTGCACTGATGGCAACGTACGCTGTCGGTGACCTGCAAGGCTGTCTTCAGGCCCTGCAATGCCTGCTCAAACAAGTGGCGTTCGACCCGAAACGCGATCGTCTGTGGCTGGTGGGCGACCTGGTCAACCGCGGCCCGCAGTCGCTGGAAACCTTGCGCTTCCTCTACAGCATTCGCGAATCGCTGGTGTGCGTGCTCGGCAACCATGACCTGCACTTGCTGGCGGCCGGACGCAATATCGAACGCCTGAAGAAGGCCGACACCCTGCGCGAGATCATTGAAGCGCCCGATAGCGCTGAACTGCTCGAATGGCTGCGCCAGCAAAAACTCATGCATTACGACGAACAGCGCAACCTTGTACTGGTCCATGCCGGCATTCCACCGCAGTGGTCGCTGCGCAAGGCCTTGAAGTGTGCCGCCGAAGTCGAGGCTGCCTTGCGTGACGACAACCTGTTGCCGCCCTACCTCGATGGCATGTACGGCAACGATCCGGCGAAATGGGACAACGACCTCAAAGGCGTGACGCGCCTGCGGGTGATCACCAACTATTTCACCCGCATGCGTTTCTGCACCGCCGAAGGCAAACTCGACCTCAAGAGCAAGGAAGGCCTCGATACCGCACCACCTGGCTACAAACCCTGGTTCCAGCACAAGGAACGCAAGACCAAGAATCTGAAAATCATTTTCGGTCACTGGGCAGCGCTGGAAGGCAACGTCGAAGAGCCGGGTGTTTCGGCGCTCGATACAGGCTGTGTCTGGGGCGGCGCCCTGACCCTGATGAACGTCGACAGCTTTGAGCGCCTGTCCTGCAAATGCGATGAACACGGTCATGCCGTACCGCCAGTCGCCTCATCCATTCCCCAAACATCGCCAGCCAGCGCCCCGCGCTAGACTGCCCATTCAGCCGAGCCACAGGAGCCCGCCATGAGCGAATTCAAACGTATTCCCCCGGAACAGGCCCAGGCCCTGCGCGAACAAGGCGCAGTGGTGGTCGACGTCCGCGACCCGGCCACTTTTGCCGCCCTGCACATCGCAGGTTCCAAGCATCTGGACAACCATTCCCTGCACGCTTTCATCCAGGGTGCCGACCTCGATGCACCGACCGTGGTGGTCTGCTATCACGGCAATTCCAGCCAGGGCGCGGCCGCTTACCTGGTCAGCCAGGGCTTCTCCGACGTCTACAGCATGGATGGCGGATTCGAGTTGTGGCGTACGACGTATCCTGCGGAAACGGCGCAAGGCACCACTGAATAATTTTTTTGTAACGTTGCAGGCCCCGGCTCCCGCGGGCTAGCGCGGTGGCAGACGAACGGTCTGCCACAACTAATTACGTATCTCGCCTTTACCTCCCGAATTCCCAACTATCCTTAAGCCCAGGCCATCCAAAACAGGGGAGAGCCGGTACACCGGCGCACGGGTCATCGGGAGTAGCTTTCGGAGTAGTCAGCTCCGGGAGAGTTCTGGGGGGTAAACAGCAATCGCCTGTTCGGTTGCTGCCAGCATCGACTGAGTGATCCGGCGTCGGCTCCACGTATCGAGCGAGGTGACGTCATGAGTATCTTTAGCCACTTCCAACAACGCTTCGAGTCCACACGCCAGGAAGAACTCTCTCTGCAAGAGTATCTTGAGCTGTGCAAACAGGACCGCAGCGCCTACGCCTCCGCCGCCGAGCGTCTATTGCTGGCCATCGGTGAACCGGAACTGCTCGACACCTCGACCAACTCGAGACTGTCGCGCATCTTCTCCAACAAGGTCATCCGCCGCTATCCGGCCTTTGAAGACTTCCACGGGATGGAAGAATGCATCGACCAGATCGTGTCGTATTTCCGCCATGCCGCTCAGGGCCTGGAAGAGAAGAAACAGATCCTGTACCTGCTCGGCCCTGTCGGTGGCGGTAAATCGTCCCTGGCCGAGAAGCTCAAGCAACTGATAGAAAAAGTGCCCTTCTATGCAATCAAGGGCTCGCCGGTTTTCGAGTCGCCCCTGGGTCTTTTCAACGCCACCGAAGATGGCGCGATCCTCGAGGAAGACTTTGGCATTCCACGGCGCTACCTCAACACCATCATGTCGCCATGGGCGACCAAACGCCTGGCCGAATTCGGTGGCGACATCAGTCAGTTCCGCGTGGTCAAACTCTACCCGTCGATCCTCAACCAGGTCGCCGTGGCCAAGACCGAACCTGGCGACGAAAACAACCAGGACATCTCGGCGCTGGTGGGCAAGGTCGATATCCGCAAACTGGAGGAGTTCCCGCAAAACGACGCCGACGCCTACAGCTACTCGGGCGCCCTGTGCCGGGCCAACCAGGGCCTGATGGAATTCGTCGAAATGTTCAAGGCACCGATCAAGGTGCTGCACCCACTGCTGACCGCCACACAGGAAGGCAACTACAACAGTACCGAAGGCCTCGGCGCGATTCCGTTCACCGGGATCCTGCTGGCGCACTCCAACGAATCGGAGTGGCACACCTTCCGCAACAACAAGAACAACGAAGCCTTCATCGACCGGATCTACATCGTCAAAGTGCCGTACTGCCTGCGGGTCAGCGACGAAGTGAAGATCTACGACAAGCTGCTGTTCAACAGTTCGCTGGCCAAGGCGCATTGCGCGCCGGACACCCTGAAGATGCTGGCCCAGTTCACCGTGCTCTCGCGCCTCAAGGAGCCGGAAAACTCCAACATCTACTCGAAGATGCGCGTGTACGACGGCGAGAACCTAAAGGACACCGATCCGAAAGCCAAGTCGATCCAGGAATACCGCGACAATGCGGGCGTCGACGAAGGCATGAACGGTCTGTCGACCCGCTTCGCGTTCAAGATCCTGTCGAAGGTGTTCAACTTCGACCCGCACGAAATTGCCGCCAACCCGGTGCACCTGCTCTACGTGCTTGAACAACAGATCGAGCAGGAACAGTTCCAGGCCGAAACCCGCGAACGCTATCTGCGCTTCCTCAAGGAGTACCTGGCACCGCGCTACATCGAATTCATCGGCAAGGAGATCCAGACCGCCTACCTCGAGTCCTACAGCGAGTACGGCCAGAACATCTTCGATCGTTATGTGCTGTACGCCGACTTCTGGATCCAGGACCAGGAATACCGCGACCCGGAAACCGGCGAGATCCTCAACCGCGTAGCGTTGAACGAAGAACTGGAGAAAATCGAAAAACCGGCCGGCATCAGCAATCCGAAGGATTTCCGCAACGAAATCGTCAACTTCGTACTGCGCGCCCGGGCCAACAACAACGGCAAGAACCCGACCTGGCTCAGCTACGAAAAACTGCGGGTGGTCATCGAGAAGAAAATGTTCTCCAACACCGAGGACCTGCTGCCGGTCATCAGCTTCAATGCCAAGGCCAGCAAAGAGGACCAACAGAAACACAACGACTTCGTCACACGGATGGTCGAGCGGGGCTACACCGACAAACAGGTACGACTGCTGTCCGAGTGGTACCTGCGGGTCAGAAAATCACAGTAACCCGCTGCCGGTCAGACCGGTTGTCGTCAGCCAGAGGCCTGTGTACGCGTTTTCTGTTACACAGACCTCTGGAAGGTGTTCGAAAGTCGGTAGCGAGGTACAGGCAGCATCCAAAAGCGCTTGGGGGAGCGTGAACATCCCTTGGCACCGGTCCGATGCTGCATAACCGCTCGCCCCTTTCAGGACAGCTTCTAAGGAGCAGTCATGAGCTATGTGATCGACCGACGTCTCAATGGCAAGAACAAGAGCACGGTGAACCGCCAGCGTTTTCTGCGGCGCTACCGTGATCACATCAAGAAGGCTGTCGAAGAGGCGGTCAGCCGGCGCTCCATTACCGATATGGAACACGGCGAACAAATCAGCATTCCCGGCCGCGACATCGACGAGCCGGTGCTTCATCACGGTCGCGGTGGCAAGCAGACGGTCGTGCACCCGGGCAACAAGGAGTTCACCAGCGGCGAACATATCGCCCGGCCACCGGGAGGCGGTGGCGGTCGAGGCCCCGGCAAGGCGGGCAATTCCGGCGAGGGGATGGACGAATTCGTCTTCCAGATTACCCAGGAAGAGTTCCTCGAGTTCATGTTCGAGGACCTCGAGCTGCCCAACCTGGTCAAACGCAACCTGACCGGCACCGACACCTTCAAGACCGTGCGCGCCGGGATCAGCAACGAGGGCAACCCGTCGCGGATCAACATCATCCGCACCCTGCGCTCAGCCCACGCCCGGCGCATCGCCCTGTCCGGCAGCAGCCGCGCAAAACTGCGTGAAGCCAAGGAAGAACTTCTGCGACTCAAGCAAGAAGAACCGGACAACTTCGGCGATATCCAGGAAATCGAAGCAGAAATCGAAAAACTCAGCGCACGCATTCACCGTATACCGTTTCTCGACACCTTCGACCTCAAGTACAACCTGCTCATCAAACAGCCCAACCCCAGTTCCAAGGCCGTGATGTTCTGCCTGATGGACGTGTCCGGCTCGATGACCCAGGCGACCAAGGACATCGCCAAGCGCTTCTTCATTCTGCTGTACCTGTTTCTCAAACGTAACTACGACAAGATCGACGTCGTGTTCATCCGCCACCACACCAGCGCCCGCGAAGTGGATGAAGAGGAGTTTTTCTACTCCCGGGAAACCGGCGGCACCATCGTCTCCAGCGCCTTGAAACTGATGCAGGAGATCATGGCCGAGCGTTATCCGAGCAACGAGTGGAACATCTACGCCGCCCAGGCCTCAGACGGTGACAACTGGAACGACGACTCTCCGATCTGCCGCGACATCCTGATCAACCAGATCATGCCATTCGTGCAGTACTACACTTACGTTGAGATCACCCCGCGCGAACACCAGGCCCTGTGGTTCGAGTACGAGCGCATCGCCGAAGCCTTTTCCGATACATTTGCCCAGCAACAACTGGTCTCGGCCGGGGATATCTATCCGGTCTTCCGTGAACTCTTCCAGCGCAGGTTAGTGACATGACCGCCAAAGAGCAGAAACGCCAACCCATTTCCACCGGCTCCGAATGGACGTTCGAGCTGATCCAGGCCTACGACCGCGAAATCAGTCGTATTGCGGCCGGTTACGCACTCGATACGTATCCCAACCAGATCGAAGTGATCACCGCCGAACAGATGATGGACGCCTACGCCTCGGTCGGTATGCCGCTGGGTTATCACCACTGGTCCTATGGCAAGCACTTCCTCAGCACCGAAAAGTCCTACACCCGCGGCCAGATGGGGCTGGCGTACGAGATCGTGATCAACTCCGACCCATGCATCGCCTACCTGATGGAAGAAAACACCATCTGCATGCAGGCGCTGGTGGTGGCCCATGCCTGCTACGGGCACAACAGCTTTTTCAAAGGCAATTACCTGTTCCGCACCTGGACTGACGCCAGTTCGATCATCGATTACCTGGTGTTTGCCAAGCAGTACATCATGCAGTGCGAAGAACGCCACGGTATCGACGCGGTCGAGGATCTGCTCGACTCCTGCCATGCGCTGATGAACTATGGTGTCGATCGTTACAAACGCCCTTATCCGATCTCCGCGGAGGAAGAACGTCGCCGGCAAAAGGACCGGGAAGAGCATTTACAGAAACAGATCAACGATCTGTGGCGCACCATTCCCAAGGGCGCGGACAAGTACAGCGACAAGGACAACGCACGCTTCCCCGCCGAACCCCAGGAAAACATCCTGTACTTCATCGAAAAACATGCGCCGCTGCTGGAGCCATGGCAGCGGGAAATCGTGCGTATCGTGCGCAAGATCGCCCAGTATTTTTATCCACAGCGTCAGACCCAGGTCATGAACGAGGGTTGGGCCACGTTCTGGCACTACACACTGATGAACGACCTGTACGACGAAGGCCTGGTCACCGACGGCTTCATGATGGAGTTCCTGACGTCCCACACCAGCGTGGTATTCCAGCCTGGCTTCGATAGCCCCTACTACAGTGGCATCAACCCCTACGCCCTGGGGTTTGCCATGTACCGCGACATCCGCCGCATGTGCGAAGAGCCTACGGAAGAAGATCGCCGCTGGTTCCCTGACATTGCCGGTACCGACTGGCTGGCAGCCATCAAGTTCGCCATGAGCAGCTTCAAGGATGAGAGCTTCATCCTGCAGTACCTGTCGCCCAAGGTGATCCGCGACCTGAAGCTGTTCAGCATTCTCGATGACGACCAGAAGGACGACCTGCTGGTGCCCGCCATTCACGACGAAGGTGGCTACCGCATCATCAGGGAAACCCTCGCGGCACAGTACAACCTGGGCAATCGCGAGCCCAACGTGCAGATCTACAGCATCGACCGTCGCGGTGACCGCTCCCTGACCCTGCGTCACCAGCAGCACGACCGCAAACCGCTGGGGGACTCGACCGAAGAAGTGCTCAAACACCTGCACCGCCTCTGGGGCTTCGACATTCACCTGGAAACCCTGCAAGGCGATCAGGTCATGAAAACCCACCATGTGCCGCCCAGAAGCGAGCACAGCGAAGGTGATTACGGCCGCCTGGACCTGGCCGTCATCCATCTTTGATCCGGTTTGTGCCTCCGAAAGCTCGATGCAACGGTTATCCTGTCGAGCTAACGGAGGTTTTTTATGCGTATTTATAAAGTCGGCGGTGCGGTACGTGATCGCCTGCTGGGCAAACCGGTTACCGATATCGACTGGGTTGTGGTCGGCGCTACCACCGAAGAAATGCTCGCCAAGGGCTTTCGCCCGGTGGGCGCGGACTTCCCGGTGTTTCTTCATCCCAAAAGCGGTGAGGAATACGCCCTCGCCCGCACCGAGCGCAAAAGCGGACGCGGTTATGGCGGGTTCACTTTTCACGCCAGCCCTGAAGTCACCCTCGAAGAAGACCTGATCCGCCGCGACCTGACCATCAATGCCATGGCCGAGGACGATCAGCAGAACCTGACCGACCCGTACCACGGCCAGCGCGATCTTGAGGCACGCCTGCTTCGCCATGTTTCCCCGGCATTTGCCGAAGATCCACTCCGGGTCCTGCGTGTTGCCCGCTTCGCGGCTCGCTACGCGACGCTGGGTTTTACCGTTGCCCCCGAAACCCTGGCGCTGATGCGCCAACTCAGCGAGTCAGGCGAACTTGAAGCGCTGACCCCCGAGCGCAGCTGGAAGGAAATTTCCCGCGCCCTGCTGGAGGATCAGCCACAGGTATTTGTTGAGGTTCTGCGCGCATGCGGCGCACTCAAGGTTCTGATGCCCGAGGTCGACGCGCTGTTTGGCGTACCGCAACCACCCGCCCATCACCCGGAAATCGATACAGGTGTACATACCCTGAGCGTGTTGCAGCAAGCCGCACTACACAAACAGCCACTCACCGTGCGCTGGGCGTGCCTGCTGCACGACCTGGGCAAGGGACTGACGCCAGAGGATGAATGGCCGCGACACATTGCCCACGAGTTCAAGGGCCTGAAGTTGATCAAAGCGGTCAATGAACGTTTCAAGGTGCCGAGGGACTGCCAGGAACTGGCGCTGCTGGTGGGCGAGTACCACACCCATGGGCATCGCGCCCTTGAGCTGAAGCCATCGACATTGCTGGAGTTGTTGCAAAGCTTCGACATTTACCGTCGGCCACAGCGGTTCGAGGAGTTCATCGCCGCATGCGAGATGGATGCGCGTGGGCGCAAAGGGCTGGAAGAAAGAAGTTACCCACAGGCGGATTATTTGCGCGGTGCTGCAACTGCGGCGCGTAGCGTGGCGGTTCAGCCGTTGCTGGAGAAAGGCTTCAAGGGGCCGGAGTTGGGGGAGGAGATCAAGCGCGAGCGGCTCAAGGCGCTGAAGGCTTACAAAGAGGCGACGTCTGTCTGAAAAGCTTCGCGAGCAAGCCCGCTCCCACAGGAATTGCATCGTACCTGTGGGTGCGGGCTTGCTCGCGAAGGCGTCAGTAAGGTCACAACAAATCTGAAGGTGTCAGCTGTTCACCGTGCCATTCGAACGCTACTGGCGCCAACACCTGATCAATCTGCGCTTCAGCCCACAAAGTCGCAAAACTCTTGCCTGCGCCCGGGTGCACGCGATCCGGCGCTATCAACGACAACGGCCACAGAACGAACGCATTTTTCAGAATTTCTGCCCGCGGCAAGATCAAGCCATCGAAATTGCCCACCAGGTCACCGAACAACAATACGTCGATATCCAGCGGCAAACCTCGGCGATCCGGTGCGTAACGACCGTTATCCGCCTCAATGAACTTCAATCGACGATCAAGCTCCATCAGCGGCAGATCGGTATACGCCGACACCACGAAATTGAAGAACGGCCCGCTCTTGATGCCCACCGGCTGGCTTTCGAACACCGCCGAACAGCGGATATCGACAAGGAATGCCGCCAGAGCATCGAGTCCCGCCCGCAAATGGGTTTCACGCTCGATATTGCTACCGAGCCCGAGGTACACCTGAGTCAGCGACATCCGCGCTCGATCTCCACGCCCACACCGCCGGTGGCAGCCGGGACGGCCCCGGGCTTGGTCAACTTAAGGCGCATCCAGGTGATCTTGAATTCGCTCATCAGCACTTCAACCAGGCGCTCGGCAAAGGTTTCCACCAACTGGAATTGCGCCTGCTCGGCAAACGCCTGGATGCGCGAGGAAACACTGGCGTAGTCGAGCGCCAGGGTCAGGTCATCACCGGCTGCGGCCGGGCGATTATCCCAGGCGAAACTCAGGTCAAGACGCAAGCACTGTCGGATGCCTCGCTCCCAGTCGTAGGCACCAATCACCGTGTCGACTTCCAGGCCCTCGATAAACACTCTGTCCAAGCACTTCTCTCCGCTACACGACAAGGGCGCAATGCGCCGTTAGAATCAGGGCTTCCTCGCCCGGAATAGTTAGCATGTTTTGGTTATTGGCGATCCTCGCCTACCTGCTCGGCTCTCTGTCCTTTGCCATTTTGCTCAGCCGCATGACCGGTAACCCCGATCCGCGAATGAGTGGCTCGGGCAATGCCGGTGCCACCAACATGTTGCGCCTGGCCGGCAAGAAGCTCGCCATCCTGACCTTGCTCGGGGACCTTTGCAAAGGCCTGCTGCCGGTACTGATTGCGCGTCTTGCGGGTCTTTCGCAGCAGGAACAGGCCTGGATCGGCGTCTATGCCGTCATCGGCCATCTGTTTCCGTTGTACTTTCGCTTTCGCGGCGGCAAGGGCGTCGCCACCGCTGCCGGCATGTTGCTGGGACTGTACCCGCCCGCTGCCCTTCTGGCGGTCTGCACCTGGCTCTTGACGTTCTACCTGACCCGCACCAGCTCCCTGGCCGCCCTCATCGCCACACCGCTGACCTTGCCGTTGCTGGCCTGGCAAGAACCGGCCGCCCTGCTGCCCATGAGCACGCTCACCGGGCTGATCGTATGGCGTCATCGCGGCAATCTACGCGACCTGTTTGCCGGGCGCGAACGGCATTTCTAGCCGCCGGACATGAGCACCGCTCATCACAATGCGGTCAACTGCTCCATCGGCCAACGCGCCTGCACGCTGATCGCCAGGCTTTCCTGCTGACCGGCCTGCAAGCGCTGGCAGCCGGCAAAGGCAATCATCGCGCCGTTATCGGTGCAGAACTGCGCACGGGCATAAAACACATCGCCCTTCATGTCGCCGAGCATTTTCTCCAGGGAAGTGCGTAACGCCTTGTTGGCACTGACACCCCCTGCAATCACCAGGCGCTTCATGCCAGCGGCCTTCAGGGCACGCTTGCACTTGATGGTCAAAGTCTCCACCACGGCCTGCTGGAATGCCAGCGCGATGTCGCAACGGGCTTGCTCTCCGTCGTCCCCGGCGTTGACGCACTGTTGCCAGGTGTTCAGCGCAAAGGTTTTCAGGCCACTGAAGCTGAAATCCAGGCCCGGACGGTCGCACATCGGCCGCGGGAAGACGAAACGCCCTGCAACGCCTTGTTCTGCAAGGCGAGCGATCTCCGGTCCGCCCGGATAATTGAGCCCCATCATCTTGGCCGTCTTGTCGAAGGCCTCGCCGGCGGCGTCATCCAGGGTCTCGCCCAGAAGCGTGTACTGACCGATTCCGTCGACCTGAACCAGTTGCGTGTGACCACCCGACACCAACAAAGCGACGAACGGAAATTCCGGCGGTTGCGACTCCAGCATCGGCGCCAGCAAATGGCCTTCCATGTGATGCACACCAAGGGCCGGAATACCCCAGGCAAAGGCCAGCGCCTGAGCACAGGAAGCCCCTACCAGCAAGGCACCAACCAGGCCAGGACCCGCGGTGTAGGCGATCGCATCGATCTCGGTCGGCACGCAGTCGGCCTCGGCCAACACCTGACGAATCAAGGGCAGCATGCGTTTGACGTGATCGCGTGAAGCCAGCTCCGGCACCACGCCACCATAGGCACGGTGCAGGTCGATCTGACTGAACAACGCGTCGGCCAGCAGGCCGCGTTCACTGTCATACAATGCGACACCAGTTTCGTCGCAGGATGTTTCTAATCCCAGTACTAGCATGGGTTTGCGCCTTGTTTAGGCTGAATTCGAAGGCGCGCATAATAGTCGTCGCGTGATGCCCCTACCAGCGGTTTTCGATCAGAGGCTTTGCATTCCGAGCGTTGAGGGGTTAACATCCGCAACCCTTAAAAACCGACGTCTTCAAGTGCTCTTTTGCCGCGAGGATGTTGACCCCGGTAATGAATGAAGGTAGCTCTGGATGCCAGCCGTCAAAGTAAAAGAGAACGAACCCTTCGACGTAGCTCTGCGTCGTTTCAAGCGCTCCTGCGAAAAAGCCGGTGTACTGGCTGAAGTTCGTAGCCGCGAATTTTACGAGAAGCCAACTTCTGAGCGTAAGCGCAAAGCAGCAGCCGCTGTTAAGCGTCACGCCAAGAAAGTTCAGCGCGAACAGCGCCGCGCCGTTCGTCTGTACTAATACACAGACGATCGTAGCAAGCTTCTGCCAAGCCCGGCCCTCAGCCGGGCTTATGGCATTTGCGTAAAACGCTTGATGCTTCACTGTCAAAGCCGCAGACGCGACCGAGACAAATCTGCTTCACCGCGTCAGACCTGGCTCTTTTGCCAGCGGTGCACGTCTTTTCTGACGAGCCTTTCAAGGCTACTGACGAGCACACCCACTGATTCCTCTCACGACGATCAGCCCAAGGCACCTGCTTGCGTGCCAGATGATGAGCTATCCGGGGCCTATGATTGGCCACAGCGGATTCAGCGCAACACATTCAAACAGTCGAATACTGATTGGCATTAACGTCAGTGGATTTTCGGCAGATACACTTCCCGACAGCGATTACGCAGACGACACTGGTCGAGCCGCACACTTTGCGCGCCTCAAACAATGACCGCGTTCGGTCGCCGTACGTTTCGGGTTCCTTTTCAGCGCAGATGACGAGAACGCCATGGCCGGGCTAATTCCCCAGAGCTTCATTGACGACCTTCTGAACCGCACCGACATCGTCGATGTGGTCAGCTCGCGCCTGCAATTGAAAAAGGCCGGCAAAAATCACACTGCCTGCTGCCCGTTCCACAAGGAAAAGACTCCGTCGTTCAGCGTCAGCCCCGACAAGCAGTTCTATTACTGCTTCGGCTGCGGCGCCGGCGGCAACGCCCTCGGCTTCATCATGGACCACGACAACCTGGATTTCGTCCAGGCTGTCGAAGAACTGGCCAAAGCCGCCGGCATGGAAATCCCCCGCGAAGAAAGCGGCCGGCCGCACAAACCGCGACAGCCGACCGATTCGCCGCTGTATCCGCTACTGAGCGCCGCTGCCGACTTTTATCGCCAGGCCCTCAAAAGCCACCCATCGCGCAAGGCCGCCGTGGAATACCTGAAAGGTCGCGGGCTGACCGGCGAAATCGCCCGGGACTTCGGCCTGGGCTTTGCTCCGCCTGGCTGGGACAACCTGTTCAAGCACTTGAGCAGCGATACCCTGCAACAAAAAGCCATGATCGATGCCGGCCTGCTGATCGAAAACGCCGAAAGCGGTAAACGCTACGACCGCTTCCGCGACCGCGTGATGTTTCCGATCCGCGACAGTCGCGGGCGCGTCATCGCCTTCGGCGGCCGGGTATTGGGCGACGACAAGCCGAAATACCTGAACTCCCCGGAAACCCCGGTTTTCCATAAAGGCCAGGAACTCTACGGCCTGTATGAAGCGCGCAAGACCAACCGCAACCTCGACGAGATCATCGTCGTCGAGGGCTACATGGACGTCATTGCCCTGGCCCAGCAAGGCCTGCGCAATGCCGTCGCGACCCTGGGCACCGCCACCAGCGAGGAACACCTCAAGCGGCTGTTTCGCGTCGTGCCCAGCGTGCTGTTCTGCTTCGACGGCGACCAGGCCGGCCGCAATGCGGCATGGCGGGCGCTGGAGGCGACACTTTCGAGCCTGCAGGACGGTCGTCGCGCACGCTTTTTGTTCCTGCCCGAAGGCGAGGACCCGGACACTCTGGTCCGCTCCGAAGGCACCGACGCCTTTCGCGCACGGATCAACCAGCACGCGCAGCCACTGGCCGATTACTTCTTCCAGCAACTGACGGAAGAAGCCGACCCGCGCTCGCTTGAGGGCAAGGCCCATATGGCCACCCTCGCCGCGCCGTTGATCGACAAAGTTCCGGGCGCCAACCTGCGCACCCTGATGCGTCAGCGCCTGAGCGAAATCACCGGCCTGAGCGGTGAAGCGGTCAGTCAGCTGGCACAAAGCGCCCCGCAAGAAGCACCGCCGGCCTACGACCCGGGCATCGATTACGACGCGATGCCCGATTACAGCGACTATCATCAGCCGCAGGCACAGGAAATGTATGTGCCGCAGCAGGAATGGACGCCGAAGAAACCCGGTGCAGGAGGCAAGAAATGGGACAAGAAACCGTGGGACAAGAATGGCAAACGGGGCGGTGATCGTGATCAACCCCGCGCGCCACGGGTGCCCGCCGCCGTAGAACCGCCAACCCTCGCCGCCTTGCGCACGTTGTTGCATCACCCGCAACTGGCCGAAAAAGTCGAGGATGCCGGGCACTTCGCCGCCGAGGATCACACCAACACGCAATTGCTGGTGGCGCTGCTCGAAGCTGTACAGAAGAATCCCAAGCTAAACTCAATTCAACTGATTGCGCGTTGGCACGGCACAGAACAAGGCCGCTTGCTCAAGGCCTTGGCGGAAAAGGAATGGCTGATTGATGGAGATAACCTTGAACAACAGTTTTTCGACACCATTACTAGCTTGTCAGCCCGCCAACGCGAGCGAAACCTGGAACAACTTCTGCGAAAAGCGCGTCAAAGCGAATTGACCAGCGAAGAGAAAAATCAACTGCGCGACCTCTTGAGTCGCAATGTTTCCGCATCAAACCCGACCTCAACTGGCGCGTGAGGTCATAGCTCAGGTATAATCCTCGGCTTGTTTTTTGCCCGCCAAGACCTTCAGTGGATAGGGTGTTATGTCCGGAAAAGCGCAACAGCAGTCTCGTATCAAAGAGTTGATCACACTTGGTCGTGAGCAGGGCTACCTGACTTACGCGGAGGTCAACGACCACCTGCCGGAGGATATTTCAGATCCGGAACAGGTGGAAGACATCATCCGCATGATCAATGACATGGGGATCAACGTATTCGAGGTTGCGCCAGATAAGGATTCCCTTATGCTGGCCGACGCCGATACCGACGAAGCCGCAGCCGAAGAGGCCGCTGCAGCGTTGGCTGCGGTCGAGACCGACATTGGTCGCACTACCGACCCGGTGCGCATGTACATGCGCGAAATGGGTACGGTGGAGCTCCTCACGCGTGAAGGCGAAATCGAAATCGCCAAGCGTATTGAAGAGGGCATCCGTGAGGTGATGAGCGCAATCGCGCACTTCCCTGGCACGGTTGATCATATTCTCTCCGAGTACACCCGCGTCACCACCGAAGGTGGTCGCCTGTCCGACGTTCTGAGCGGTTATATCGACCCGGACGACGGCATTGCGCCGCCTGCGGCAGAAGTGCCGCCGCCGATTGACGCGAAAGCCGTCAAGGCGGATGACGATTCCGACGACGAAGAGGGTGAAGCCTCCGATGACGAGGAAGAAGCCGAAAGCGGTCCGGATCCGATCATCGCTGCACAGCGTTTTGGCGCTGTGGCCGATCAGATGGAAATCACCCGCAAGGCGCTGAAAAAGCACGGTCGCAACAACAAGGCAGCGATTGCCGAGCTGTTGGCCCTGGCCGAGCTGTTCATGCCGATCAAACTGGTGCCGAAGCAATTCGAAGGCCTGGTCGAGCGTGTTCGCAGCGCCCTGGATCGCCTGCGTCAGCAAGAGCGCGCAATCATGCAGCTCTGCGTTCGTGATGCGCGCATGCCGCGTGCCGACTTCCTGCGCCAGTTCCCGGGCAACGAAGTCGACGAAAGCTGGAGTGATGCCCTGGCCAAAGGCAAAGGCAAATACGCTGAAGCCATTGGTCGTCTGCAGCCGGACATCATCCGTTGCCAGCAGAAGCTGACCGCGCTGGAAACCGAAACCGGTTTGACCATCGCCGAGATCAAGGACATCAACCGTCGCATGTCGATCGGTGAGGCCAAGGCCCGCCGCGCGAAGAAAGAGATGGTTGAAGCCAACTTGCGTCTGGTGATCTCCATCGCCAAGAAGTACACCAACCGTGGCCTGCAATTCCTCGATCTGATCCAGGAAGGCAACATCGGCTTGATGAAAGCGGTAGACAAGTTCGAATACCGTCGCGGCTACAAATTCTCGACTTATGCCACCTGGTGGATCCGTCAGGCGATCACTCGCTCGATCGCCGACCAGGCCCGCACCATCCGTATTCCGGTGCACATGATCGAGACGATCAACAAGCTCAACCGCATTTCCCGCCAGATGTTGCAGGAAATGGGTCGCGAACCGACCCCGGAAGAGCTGGGCGAACGCATGGAAATGCCTGAGGACAAGATCCGCAAGGTATTGAAGATCGCTAAAGAGCCGATCTCCATGGAAACCCCGATCGGTGATGACGAAGACTCCCATCTGGGTGACTTCATCGAAGACTCGACCATGCAGTCGCCAATCGATGTTGCAACCGTTGAGAGCCTTAAAGAAGCGACTCGCGAAGTACTGTCCGGCCTCACTGCCCGTGAAGCCAAGGTATTGCGCATGCGTTTCGGTATCGACATGAATACCGACCACACCCTTGAGGAGGTTGGTAAGCAGTTCGACGTGACCCGTGAGCGGATTCGTCAGATCGAAGCCAAAGCGCTGCGCAAGCTGCGCCACCCGACGAGAAGCGAGCATCTGCGCTCTTTCCTCGACGAGTGATCACAGAACCCCCGGCCCAGGCCGGGGGTTTTGCTTTGTACAGATTAAATCCCCCTGCTTCCCCCCTCCGCCCTGTAGCCGTCTACACTCGAAACATTCCCCCGAGCCATAACGAGACCGTTATGCCCAGACTGCCGACCGTGCTTTTTTTGCTGTCGCTGATGACCTGGACCGCAACGGCTGGCGCGCTGACTCTCACTGACGAAGAACGTAGCTGGCTGGCGGCTCACCCGGAATTGCGTCTGGGTGTCGATGCGTCATGGCCGCCCTTCGAGTTTCGTGACGATGAGGGCCGCTACCAGGGACTTGCCGCGGATTACATTGAGGTCATCCGCAAAAGGCTGGCAACCCGGCTCACGCCCATCGAGCCGGTGAGCTGGACCGCCGTCCTGGAACAGGCCAAGAAGGGCAAGCTGGACCTGCTGCCGGGCATCATGTCGACCCCGGAACGCCAGAATTACCTGTCGTTCACCCGCCCCTATCTGGATTTTCCGATTGTCATCCTGGCCCATGTCGGGGGCCCTCAACCACATAACCTGAAAGACCTCTACGGCCTGAAAATCGCCGTGGTGGAAAACTACGCCCCCCACGAACTGCTGCGCACCCACCATCCCGACTTGAACCTTGTGGCGATGCCCAACGTCAGTTCGGCGCTGCAGGCGCTGGCCATCGACGAAGTAGACGCAGTGGTAGGCGATCTGGCTTCCAGCGTCTGGAGCCTGCGCCAACTCAAGCTCGATGGGTTGTATGTCAGCGGTGAAACGCCCTATCGCTATCAACTGGCCATGGGTGTACCCCGCAACAACAAGATGCTGGTCGGCATTCTCGACAAAGTCCTGGCGGACATGAGCCCGGCTGAAATCAGCGCCATTCAGGAGCATTGGGTCGGTAACGTCCTCGATCATCGAACTTTCTGGAGTGACTTGCTGGTGTACGGCCTGCCCGGATTGCTGCTGCTGACTACCGTGCTGGCGGTGGTTATCCGCATCAACCGCCGCTTGAGCTCGGAAATCGCCCGCCGGGTCGACCTTGAACAGGAACTGCGCAGCAGCGAATACCACTATCGCGGCCTGGTGGAGAGCCTGTCGGCCATCGCCTGGGAAGCAAAAGTCACGGACTTCACCTACAGCTATGTATCGCCCCACGCCGAAGACCTTCTCGGTTATCCCCTGTCCCATTGGCTGATTCCAGGCTTCTGGCGCAACATCATTCACCCTGCCGACCTGACACGCGCCCAGACCTTCTGCGATCACGAAGTACTGGCCGGGCGCGATCACCGCCTCGATTACCGGGTGATCACCGCCGACGGCCGCTGCCTGTGGGTGCGAGATATCGTCAGCCTGATCGAGCACGGGCATGAGCCGGTGCTGCGCGGCTTGATGATCGATATCACCGACGCCAAGCGCACTGAAGAAGCACTGCGCCTGTCGGAACAGAAATTTGCCTCCGTGTTCCAGCAATGTCCGGACATTCTGGTGATCGCGCGCCTGAGCGACGGTTGCCTGCTGGAGGTCAACGATGCGTTCGAGGAGCAAATCGGCCTCAAGGCCGAGGACGTCATTGGCCAGACCGCCACCAACCTGAACATCTGGGGGATTCCCGGTGTCGGGCCGGGCCTGCTGCAACGCTTGCAGGCCGGCAGCATCCGCAACCTGGAAATGCCCTTTCGCCGCAGCAACGGCCATGTGTTTACCGGCCTGATCTCCGCCGAGCCGTTCGACCTCGACATGACACCGGCGCTGGTGGTCGTGGTGCGGGACATCACCCAACTCAAGGAAACCCAGCAACAGCTGCAAACATCCGAAGAAAAATTCGCCAAGGCCTTCCATGCCTCCCCCGACGGTTTGCTGCTGTCGCGGCAAAGCGATGGCTTGCTGTTGGAGGTCAACGACGGTTTTAGCCGCATCACCGGGTTCAACAGCGCCATGTCGGTGGATCGTTCGGCGCTGGACCTGGGGATCTGGGTCAACCTCAATGAACGCAAGCAAATGCTCGATCTGCTGCGCCGCGATGGCTTTGTCCGCGACTTCAGCTGCCATATCCGCCGCAGCGACGGGCAGATCCGACTCTGTGAAGTATCCAGCCGTCCACTGCCGATTGGCGATGACGACTGCATGCTGACCATCGCCCGGGACATCACCGAGCGGCACCTGATGCAGGAAAAACTGCAACAGGCCGCCACCGTGTTCGAAAGCACCGCCGAAGGCGTGTTGATCACCGATACCCAACAGCACATCAGCGCGGTCAACCGTGCTTTCACCGAAATCACCGGTTACAGCGAAAGCGAAGCCCTGGGCCACACGCCACGCCTGCTCGCCTCGGGCCTGCATGACAGCGCGTTCTACGCGGCCATGTGGCATCAATTGACCGCCGAAGGCCACTGGCAAGGCGAGATTTCCAACCGACGCAAGAATGGCGAGCTGTATCCAAGCTGGCTGACCATCAGTGCCGTGCGCAACCGGGAGAACTTCATCACCCACTTTGTCGCGGTGTTCGCCGACATTTCCAGCCTCAAGCACGCCCAGGCCAAACTCGACTACCAGGCACACCACGACCCGCTGACCGGCCTGCCGAACCGTACGCTGTTCGAAAGCCGCCTGCTGACGGCGCTCAACAGCCAGCAGGAAAACGGCGGCCAGGGCGCGGTGCTGTTCCTCGACCTCGACCGCTTCAAACACATCAACGACAGCCTCGGCCACCCGGTCGGCGACCTGCTGCTCAAGGGCATTGCCGTGCGCCTCAAGGAGCAGTTGCGTGACATCGATACCGTGGCGCGCCTGGGGGGTGACGAATTCATTATCCTGCTGCCGGGCCTGCAACAATCCAGCGATGCCGACCACATCGCCACCAAACTGCTCAACTGTTTCGCCGCGCCGTTCCAGGCCGGTGAACACGAGTTCTTCATCAGCGCCAGCATCGGCACCAGCCTCTATCCGAAGGATGGCTGCGACGTTGCCACACTGATCAAGAACGCCGACGCCGCGATGTACCGCTCCAAGGCCAAGGGCCGCAACCGTGTCGAAAGCTACACCCGCGACCTCACCGCCCAGGCCAGCGAACGCGTGGCGCTGGAACACGAACTGCGCCGTGCCATCGAGCGCAACGAGTTGCGCCTGTGCTACCAACCGAAAATCAGCCTCGAAGACTACAGCCTGGTCGGCGCCGAAGCCCTGATCCGCTGGCACCATCCGACCTTTGGCGACGTGCCCCGGGAACACTTCATCCCGCTGGCCGAAGAAAACGGCATGATCCTGCAAATCGGCGACTGGGTCCTGGAAACCGCCTGCCGGCAGATGGCCGAATGGCACCGGCTGTACGAAAATCCCGGCCCGCTGTCGGTCAACCTGGCCGGCGCCCAACTGCGCCAACCCAACCTGCTGGGCCGCATCGAACAGTTGCTCAAGGACAACGGTCTCAACCCCGGTTTCCTGCAACTGGAAATCACCGAAAACTTCATCATGAGCCAGGCCGAAGAAGCGCTGGCGGTATTGCATCAACTCAAACAACTGGGCGTGCAACTGGCCATCGATGACTTCGGCACCGGCTACTCGTCCTTGAGTTACCTCAAGCGCCTGCCGCTGGACATCCTCAAGATCGACCAGTCCTTCGTCCGCGGCCTGCCGGACGATCCCCACGACGCGGCGATCGTCCGCGCCATCATCGCCCTCGGACGCAGCATGCAGTTCACCGTGATTGCCGAAGGGGTCGAGACCCACGCGCAACAGCAATTCCTCGCTGCCGAAGGCTGTGAACAAATCCAGGGCTACATCGTCAGCCTGCCCCTCCCCCCCGACGAATTTGCCGCAACGTTTCTTCGTACAGCAGTAAAGGCTTTTTCGGATAGCACAGTCGCAAAACCGTCGCTATAATCCGCGACCTACTGAGGGCCTATAGCTCAGTTGGTTAGAGCAGAGGACTCATAATCCTTTGGTCCACGGTTCAAGTCCGTGTGGGCCCACCAAACAAATCAATGGGTTAGGTAGATTCTGCCTAGCCCATTTTTGTTGAACCCGGAAAATATTCCCCGTTCGCTCCCCGTTTTATCCAACACTACCCTCAGCAGCACGACTCTCAGCAGTACCGCCAAGCAGACGGCGACTGCGCTGCGAGAGTCTGCGTTTCGTGTTATTCGGCTGGTGCTGACAAGGACAATCAGGAGCATTCTTTGCCGCGAGCTCCTCAGACGCTTAGTTCGCCCCGAACAAGCCAGTAGCTGGCGCAACGATAGTCAGCGGGGCCGCCGACGCGGGCTACAGACCACTTGTCTCATTTAGACAAAAAATCTACGAATTAATGCGAGAAGGTTTTCCGGAGCGGTCTTTGAAGCGAAGGCTCCAGACTTTTGCCCTGCCCCCTCCCTAGGGCCTCTGTCAAGCAGCACCAGTGAATCGCCCCGTTTCGTAGGCAGCCTTGATCGTCAGCTCAGGCTGCTCAGTATCGATCGTGACCGACACAAATCGGCCAAAAGCGGGCCTACGCTGACGGCCCCCAAGAGGCTAAGTGGCGACACTGGTAGTATAGTGGCGCTTTGGCATAATCATCTGAAAGTAGACAATGAGGCTGTACGATGGAACGTAGTGAAATCAGAGAGTCGAGAAAACTCGCCTTGCTCAAGAAAGTCCGTGAGCACGACTATGGAAAGTACTTGTATAAAGCAAGTATCCAGCGGATTAGAGGGTTTGCTGGTGAGGACATTACTTTTGAATTTCCAGTTACGGCACTCATCGGGCCTAACGGTAGCGGAAAGTCTTCCGTTTTAGGTGTCGCAGGTTGTGCATACAAACCCATCAAGCCTGGATACTTTTTTCCTAAAAGTGCCGTTGGTGATGAGTCTATGTCTGGATGGCGAGTCGAGTATGAACTCGTAGACAAAGCACTCAACCCCCGCCAACTGGTCAAAAGAAGCAGCAATTTCAGACAAGCGAAATGGGTTCGGGGGGAAGTAGCGGACCGAGTTGTTCTTTTCTTCGGAATTGAGCGCACCGTACCTGCGGGAGAAAAAACCCGGTTCAAAAAGCTGACTAAGTCGTCTTATGTACACCAGGGTGCACTTTTGTCTCTTGACGCGGAAGTCGCGACTCAAGTCGAACACGTTCTTGGAAAAGCCGTAACTGAATTTCGTGTTACCGATGTGGGCCAAGACGAACTGTTCTTAATCGGAAAAAATGGCGACCAGCAGTACTCGGAATTTCATTTTGGAGCTGGCGAGTCCTCCATCATCAGAATGATCAGTGAGATCGAGCAAGCTCCCCCAAACTCCCTCATCATCATTGAGGAAATTGAGAACGGTCTCCATCCAATCGCTACACGCCGCATGGTCGAGTACCTCATTGATGTTGCTGAGCGGAAATCCGTGCAAACAGTGTTCACAACGCACAGTGACTATGCTCTTTCCCCTTTGCCTAATGAGGCAATCTGGGCGTGCATCTCAGGCAAGCTTAAGCAGGGAAAACTATCGGTTCAGGCTTTGAGAGCTGTATCAGGCCGTGTTGATAGAAAGCTCGCCGTTTTTGTTGAGGATGATTTTGCAAAAAACTGGGTCGAGGCGATCCTTCGAGAAAAGCTTGGCGCTGAATTTGAGCAAGTGGAAATTCATGCGGTTGCTGGGGACGGTACAGCCGTCAGTACGCACAGAAGCCATGTCCGTAACCCTGCAATTTCTTTCAAGTCACTTTGCATTATCGATGGCGACTCTGAGCAGCAAGGTGATGACGACCCCGAAAGTGGCATTATCCGGCTACCTGGCGATCAACCTGAGATAAGTGTTTACGACGATATTTTGTCTAACATCGAACGAGATATCGCGGTCTTGACAGTGTCCTGCCAGCGCCCTCCGGAAGCGCAAGCGGAAGTCAGGTCAGCCATGGAAGAGATTGTGAGAACCAATAGAGACCCACACTTACTCTACGTCCAATTGGGACTGAAAATTGGCTTCGTATCTGAAGTGATTGTCCGAGGGGCGTTCTTCGCCCTTTGGGTGAGAAATAATCCTGATTTTTGCAACGCGTTAGCGACACGAATCCATGCGCTAGTTCAAGAGCCGGAAGCCGCATAACACCTCTTTTAAACTTTGATTAAAAGCCAACCCGTACCACGCCGCCCATGATGGCGGCGTGTGTATTTCTGGCGGCCGAACAGCGCGCCATTAGACGTCTTGAACGACCGTTTTTACATTGGTGGAGGCGCTGAAATACAGAAGCTGAGAGCTCGGCATTCGATGCGCGGCAACGTCTGTTATGGATCGCTTTCTGCCTGTCGCGAGGGGCTGCTTGCGACCGAGGATGTGTGAAAACGTTTTGGAGCAGGTTTGACAGTCAGGACTGAAACGAAAATCGCGTTCCTACGCAAATTTTCGGTCTGCTGATTAACCAAAGCTGGCAGATTTTACGTAGCAACGCAGACTTCAAAACGACGCATGCGTTTTCACACAGCCTGGACCCATTGCGGCCGGTGACTACGGGCAGAAATCGGCAAAAAGCAGATGTTGGTGCGTATTTCGTTGATGCGACTTATACGGTTTCAGGCATTGCGCAAGCCGGATTCATCGAGGGTGGCTGCCGATTTCAGTATTTTCAAAATCACCAAGGCAAAAGCACGGCTCTTGGTCTCGTTATCCAGCACTTCTAGCGACAGCTTCTCGTGGTCGGTCATGGCGTCCAGAACGGTGTCTAGTACCCGCTTGGGGAAAAGTCCGTGCATCACCTGTTCGGTCGTGTGGTTGTTTACCTGGGCCATCACATCCTCCTGGCGACTGATGCGCTGGGCAATGCCAGTGAGGAAGTGCAGCTGGTCATCGTCGCTCGTTTCGGCGCCGAAGATATCGTTCAGCGCTTCGATAATCTCTGATAGACGCTTCTTCTCTGGGTCATGCGCCTTTCCGCTGCCCACGGCTGTAGCCGGGTCAAGCCCGTAGCCGCCACTCTCTTCGCTCAGACGTAGCTGATGTTCGGCACGCTTGCTCAGGCGGTAATGAGTCAGTTGCAGCTCGCTCACATCTACATCTTCTTCTTGCAGGCGATCTACCCGCAGCAACGGGTACAGATGTTTTGCATACACGCACAACTGCTCCAGCTCGCGGTCCTCATAGGGCACGATCTGCGATAGGAACTCGTATAGACGCACGAAGCTCTGCAGGTTCTTCTTGAACAGGTCGAGCTGATCGACCTGCTCGCCAGCTTCCTTCAGCGCATGCTCTGCCTTTTTCAGACCAGCGCTATCGCCATTAGCCTCAGCCGTGCGTTTGTAATCCAGAGCTTGCTGGCGTGACCCCACGCAGAAGGCATAACGCTTGGCAAAGCGCTCCTTGGCCGGCTGGCAGTAGTAACTCAGCTTACTGGCTGCCGCCTTGGGGTCGAAGAAGGCCATGGCGAAGGCCTCGACCTCAGCCCAGTGGTAAATCCCCTCGGCATCCAGCTTTTTCTGCAGGTCATAGATGATCTGCGGATCGGTCACATCGGTCAGCTCGGCCTTGGTGTAGTAGGGCAGGAAGGCGTCGAGGATGTCCTGAGGCTCGTTGAAGAAGTCGAGGATGAATGTTTCCTTGGCATCGAAGGTGCGGTTCAGCCGCGACAGGGTCTGCACGCAGTCCACGCCCTGCAGCTTCTTGTCCACATACATGGCGCACAGCTTGGGTTGGTCGAAGCCGGTCTGGTACTTGTTGGCCGCGATCATCACGTTGAAGTCCTGGGTGTCGAAGGCCTTAGCCAGATCACGGCCATTTAAGCCAGTGTTGAGCAGGCTGCTGTTTTCCGTGACCTCCTCGGGGATCACCTCATCCGGCAATACACTGCCCGAGAAGGCCACCAGTGGATACACGTCTGCGTAGCCCATCTGTTGCACATAAGCTTTGACCGCCAACTGGTAACGCACCGCCTCCTGGCGACTACTGGTCACCACCATAGCCTTAGCCTGGCCATTGAGCAGATGGCGGATGTTGGTGCGGAAGTGCTCGACGATCACTTCGACCTTCTGATTGATGTTGTACGGATGTAGCCGCACCCAACGCGCCAGTTTCATGCGCGCTTTCTTCGAGTCCACCTCGTCGTCAGCACCGCACTGATGGGCGATCTTCCAAGCGGTGCTGTAGGTGGTGTAGTTGCGTAGAACATCGAGGATGAAACCCTCCTCGATGGCCTGGCGCATGGAATACAGGTGGAAGGCTTCCGGCTTGTTACTGGAGCTGGCCGGCAGCGTCGGGTCAGCCGGGCGCCCGAACAGCTCCAGGGTCTTGGCCTTGGGCGTGGCGGTAAAGGCGTAGTAGCTGATGCGCTCGTTCGGTTGGCGTGCCTGCACGGCGGCGTCCAGCAACTCTTCGGCGCTGATTTCGTCCCCGTCCGGCGCGTCGCTGCCAAGGATGCTTTTGAGCTTGCTGGCTGCGGAGCCGGTTTGTGAGGAATGCGCCTCGTCGGCGATCACTGCATAGCGCCCACTGGCGAGCTTAGGGTACTTGTCCAGAGCATCGAACAGTGCCGGAAAGGTCTGGATGGTGACGATGATGATGCGCGTCTGCTCGGCCAGCGCCTCGGCCAGTTGTTCGGATTTACTCTGGTTGCCAATATCACGGGTAATCGGCTTCACAACACCCTGGGCGTGTTCGAACTGGTAGATGGTGCTCTGCAACTGGCTGTCCAGCACCGTGCGGTCGGTGACTACGATCACCGAGTTGAACAACCGCTGGCCGTCATCGTCATACAGCGAGGCGAGCTGGTGAGCGGTCCAGGCGATGGAGTTGGACTTACCCGAACCGGCGCTGTGCTGGATCAAGTAACGTTTGCCCGGTCCTTCGACGCGGGTGGTGTTGATCAGCGTGTTGACCACTTCCCACTGGTGATGGCGCGGGAAAATCATGGATTCTTTGGTGGTTAACTGGCCATCGAAGCCTTCGCTAGTTTCCTTGTCCAGATGCAGGAAGCGCCCCAGCACCTTGAGCCAGGCATCGGGCTGGAACAGCCGCTGCCACAGGTAACTGGTGGCGTATTGGCTGTCATCCATAGGCTGCGGGTTGCCGGCGCCGCCTTCCTCGCTGCCGAGGTTGAACGGCAGGAAGAAGGTGTCCTTGCCCGCCAGCTTCGTGGTCATGGCCACTTCGTGTTGGCTCACGGCGAAGTGCACCAAGGCGCCGCGCTTGAACGTCAGCAGCGGCTCGGGCTTGCGCGTCAGCGGGTCTTTGATCGGGCGGTCATAGCGATATTGACGTTTGGCATTTTCCACCGACTGCTTGAATTCGCTTTTCAACTCCAGCGTGGCGGCAGGGATGCCGTTGACGAACAGTACCAGGTCCAAGCGCGGGTTATAGCTTTGCCCGGCAACACCACCCTCGCGGAAATGCGGCGAGTAGGACACCTCCGGCACCACGCGCAGGCGATTGCAATGGTAGCGCTTCAAGGTATCCGGGTTCATGCCGTGGTCGGGCTGAAAGCTGCACAGCTCGACCTTCACCGCCGGCAGTTTGAAACCATGGCGCAAAACATCCAGGGTGCCGCTCTGCTCCAGCTCACGCACCAGCTTCTGCACCAGCACATCTTCCGGCGCATTCGGGTTGGCCTTACTGAACTTGTCCCAGCGCTCCGGCCAGGCCTCTCTGAAGTAACCCAGCACATCTTCGGTATACAGCGCCGTGCGCCGGTCGTAGCCACTGGCTGTGCCCACCAACCAGCCCTGGGCGGCCATCGCGGCAATAATGTCCTGCTGGAACTGTGCTTCCTTGCTGTCAGCCATTACACGGCCTCTTGTTCTAGTGTGGGGGCTTGCGCGCTGACCGGTGGCTGCCAGCCGCGTACATCGATTTTGCCGGTAACGGCGGCGGAGATTAGGGCGGATCGGCGCTCAGATAGGAGTCTGACTTGCTCTGAAGCTGCATAACTCAGAGATTCAAATTTGGCTTCCATCGTCTCAATAAAATCGACAATCTTTTCCTGCTCACCTATCGGTGGGAATGGCATTGATATCCGACCAAGTTCATCAAAGTAAAGACGGAGACGCATCTCCATAATTCCACGAGACCAGCGCTTGAACTCTTGCTGCGCAGGCTTTCCTCTGAAAATGTAGTGATAAAACTTGGGGGAGAGTTGCCGGCTAGGCCTGAGAATATCGTACGCTGGGCTAGTCACTCCGTCGTAATCTGAATATCCAACAGCGCCCATCCAAGCCAATAATTTATTAACAATTAGGTCGCCCCTTTTAACCCGCCAATAACCATCAGTCGTAGAAGCTTTATTTCCTTTTTGCTCCAACTCCTTACGCGGGCGCACCCCAATCTCGGTATAAACAGACAGCAACTCATAGTCATTGTCGTTAGGCGCGGGGTCAGTAACCATCCTAAAAAACCGCTTAGTAGCTAGCACCTCCCAATGTGCAGGCACCTCGCCCAGCCACTCAACCCCGGAGTCTTTCATCGGCACCGTCGGGTCGAGGCCTTTGGTGACGGTGTGGGAGATCACAGCCTGACGCTTTTCCTTGAGCAGTTCGATCAGGCGCTGTTGCTCTTCGATCAGGGCATTAATGCGGGCGGTTTCGTGGTCGAGGAAGCGGGCGATTTGGGTTTGCTCGAATATCTCAGGCGCCGCGACCTTGAAATTATTTATCACATCAGTAGGCACCCGCTTGAGACCTCCAGCACCGATCATGCTGGAAGTGCAAAAATTCATATAACTGTCTTCTTGAACACGGTAATAAAGGTACTCTGCATTAACACCCGGATAGGGTCTGAGCACATTGATTTCACTGGAGCCAAACCCAATGCCATTAGTCAGCCCCTTGGCAATAGCGATATTCTTATTCTCGAAACACGGCGTGACCTTGGCTTGTAATACATCCCCGTCCTCAAAGTAGGTGTAGCCGCCAATAACCTCTTCGATAGGTCGCTCTTCGTCAAGTTGCACGACACCAGTTTTCAACTTCTCCATCGGTAGGAAGCTACATAGTTGCTCCGTGTCACCGGAAAAACCTGATTTCCTCGGATTGAGTAATGCCATGTACTTGATAGGTGTCAACGTCCAGTGCGCGGGTACCTCCTCTGACCACTCTCCCTCTGAGTCTTTATACTCCGGGTATTTTGGAAAACTCATGCCGACAACCCCTCAATCATCCGCTTGATACGGTCGGTGCAGGCTTTCAGGTCGCGATCGATATCGGCCAGCGGACGCGGCGGCTGGAACACATAGAAGTGGCGGTTAAACGGAATCTCGAAACCAACCACGCCAACTTCACCATCCTGCTCATCGGTCTTGCTGGCGTCGATCCAGGCGTCCGGCACATGGGGTTTTACTTCGCGCTCGAAGTAGTCATAGACCGACTCGCCCAGCGGTACGTTCTCGTTGTCGCGCAGACCGGAATCAGCTTCCGGCTCGCCTTTGGTTTTACAGATATCCGCTTCGGGGTCGCGCTCGCTCAGGGCATTGAGCAGGGCTTTCAGTTCTGGCGTGCTGGGGAATACCTCGTGATCGGTAAGCACCTTTTTCAGCAGCTTGCCGAACTGTTCACGGTTACGATGCTGCACCTTGGCGTCCATGGTCTGCAGGGCATTGATCAGGCGCTCTTGTGCGGTGCTGTCGAGCTTCTGGATAGTTTTTTCGTCCAGTACTTTTTCGATGCGCTCGGCGCTGGTTTGGAAGTTCAGGCGCAGCGGGCGCTCAACGGTGATGCGCCGGTAACCGAAGGCATCAATCGGGAATATCTTGCTCTGCGGCGTTTCTTCGAAGCTGCCATACAGGCGCACCAGCTCGCTGATCTGCTCGTCGGTGATGAATTGGCGCTTGCTGCCCAGCGACTTGCGCATCTTGCTGAAGTGCTGGCTGCCGTCGATCAGCTGCACCTTACCCTTGCGCCTGGCCACCTTGTGGTTGGAGAGAATCCACACGTAGGTGGCGATGCCGGTGTTGTAGAACATATCGGTGGGCAGCGCGACGATGGCCTCGACCAAGTCATTTTGCAGCAGGTAGCGTCGAATCTCCGACTCGCCAGAGCCGGCGCCACCAGTAAACAGCGGTGAGCCGTTCAGGATGATACCGATGCGCGAGCCACCGTCGCGCGGATCACGCATCTTGCTCACCAAGTGCAAGAGGAACAGCAGCGAGCCGTCGGACACCCGTGGCAGGCCTGGCCCGAAGCGGCCGTCGAAGCCCTTTTGGCTGTGCTCGTCAGTGATCGGCTTCTGTACTTTCTTCCATTCCACGCCGAATGGCGGGTTACTTAGCATGAAGTCGAAGTGCGTGCCGGCCAGTTGGTCATCTGACAGAGTGTTGCCAAGCTTGATGCTGGCCACATCCTGGCCCTTGATCAGCATGTCGGCTTTGCAGATGGCGTAGGACTCAGGGTTCAGCTCCTGGCCGTGCAGGGACACGGAAACCTTGTCGCTGATCGACTGAATGTACTCATCGCCTTCGGAAAGGAAGCCGCCGGTGCCAGCGGTCGGGTCGTAGATGGTGACGATGCTATTAGGTGCGAGTTTGCCGTCCTGCCCGGTAATCACCAGCGACGTGGTCAGGTGCACGATATCGCGCGGGGTGAAGTGTTCCCCGGCAGTTTCGTTGGAGCTTTCCGCGAATTTGCGAATCAATTCCTCGAAGATGATGCCCATGCCGAAGTTGCTGATGTACTCGGGGCTCAAGTCGGTGGCAGCAAAGCGCTGCACCACCTGATACAGCAGGTTAGCTGTGGCCAGCTGCTGGACGAAGTCCTCAAAGTGGAAGTGCTCGAAGATTTCACGGGCGTCCTTACTGAAGGACTGCACGTAGCTCATGAGGTCAGCAGCGGTCTGGGTATCGGACAGGGTACCCAAGGTTAGCGGTGAGGCATTGAAGAACTGCTGGCCGGCGGCGCGCAGCAGAATCATCTCGCGTACGGTATCTGGGCGTCCTTCTTGGGCGAAGGTCTGCTTGACGACTTCAGCCTTGGTCGGCGCCAACACGCACTCCATGCGCCTCAGCAGGGTGAATGGCAGGATGATGCGACCGTACTGAGACTGCTTGAAGTCACCGCGTAGCAGATCGGCAATCGACCAGAGAAAAGCGGCCGTCTGGGAATGATTTTCCGTATTCACGCAACAACTCCTTGGAGTAGGGGTAAAAGCGCGAGTCTAGCACCCGAGGGTGCCTATCAGGAGCGTCCATCGGTTAGATCTACAGGTGTGAGCAGCCGCTAAGCGGGGACCGCTTTTGGCCGACTTCTGCCCGACAATGGGGGCTAAAGCTAACTAAGCTAGCCACTCACGGTGTCTACCGAACCTGGGGCGACTCTAGAGCGCCCCAAGTACGAGTTACGCAACCAATGGAGATTTGACAAATTTTTTGTATCCGCCCTCCTGAAACCAAGCGCTTTCCGCAAGCGCTTCATACATTGGTGCTTTCCAAGTATTCGTCCTTTTTTTCCTCTCTATAGTGGCATATCGTTCAAGATGTTGCTTTCGATCCTTGAGCGTGCCGATGTCATCTAATATGTCGGCCATACTAGAAAGTTCTGCCGCAGCCTCAATTCCAAATCTGCGTGCAAGGTTTAAATCGTTGAAATGGTTTTCTGCACGCAACTTCAAAGCGTCAGGCCAATCTGCGGGAGGAGAAGTATAGTAGCGAATATTTGGTGGAGTTGTTTGTATAAGCTCTGCAAACACCCAAGGCTCTGTTTCGAGTTTAGAGCTTTCAAAGTAAAGATGAGGTTGTTGGCTGGCTTCGGTGACTGCGGATGCCCCCTTGCTCTTGTTGCAGTCTGTGCATGCGGGAATTAAGTTGCAAGGAAAAACAGAATAAGTCGGGTATCTTGATTTAGAAAGAAAATGGTCTAGTGTGCTCGCTTGCCCGAAGCCGCACAACGGGCATTTCTCCAATGGTGCAGAGATAATAAGCTTGTCATAATATTTACGTGCGGTTTTTCCTTTTTGTAATAATTGATTCGAGTAGAGGGAAACAAGCTCTTTTTTGGTGAGCCCAGCTACTACATGCTGTTCTGGTTTGGATCGAGCACTGAGCGGCAATGTATATAGTTCGTTTTTTTCTGCTTTTTCTGTGTAAGTTAAGAAAAGATTAATGATTGCACGGCGTGCCGCTTTAAATTTTGAAGCTAAGGCAGGATCATCGATACTATTTACGCAAGCATCAAATACTTCAACAGGATCAATGGCTGGAATGATTAACCTTTTCAAGGCTCGCTCCTACTTGCTACCATTTTTCGCAAAATCGCCTGCGCTTCAAATCCAAGTTGTTCTTGGTAATCACTTAAAATACTTTCAAATGTCCCGCCGCGATTTACCGCGGCTTGTAAAACCTCATGATATCCAGACTTAGACACTTCAAGCCCAAATATTTCGCGGGTGAGAATGCCTGCGTTCTCTCCGAAAGTTTCTCTCTCTGGGCGGTCAGCTCTACCTTCTGCACGCAATCTTGTAAGTTTCCATACGCACGAGCTTGGCACTTCTTGGACTACCACAGGAGAATGAGTCGCGATAATTGCAACTCCGTTTCGATCTTGCAGTAAATCAGAGACGGATCTTGTAAAAGCAGATAGCAGCGGAGGATGCAAATGACTTTCTGGCTCGTCCATTAGTACAAGGGTTTTTTCCTCTACGGTATCAACTAGCTTGGTAAGTGTAAGCAGCACAATGGAGTGGCCTGAACTCATCCTACTGAAAAGTAGGCGCGCTTTTACAATTGCTTCCTCGGGAGAAATTTCAATTAGACGTCCTAGGTCCATATCTTCAAAGTTTTTATCTGACTCCAGCCGTTTAATTGCAACCAGCCATCTCTGCCGCTTAGTTGGTTGGCTGAGGCAAGAGTCTAGACTGCTGATAAAGTCTGAAGTTAATTCTTCGGTTGTTTTTGGTGGTCGCTTGCCAGAACCTCCTGCTGAGGATTGCATTCCCACATAAAAGTAGGCTACTCCTTTACTTCGGTCAGGTTGATCCGCAGGAAAAAGGAAAGGGTCGAAAGCGCTAAAGGAAACTGAAACAACGCTGCTAAAATAATCCGACGGCATGGGTGCAACCCAAAACGGATGCGTTGTTAAAAACTGACCGCGGTGATCCCTGCCGGTAGTATTACTCAGGATGGTCTCGACCATATCATTGAGTATGGTTGTTTTGCCTACACCATTTCTACCAATGAGTACATGTATATTGGTGGAGGGAAGGGACTGGGGTGTCACTTTAAAAGACAGAGTTACTCCAGCTCTTTTTTCATCTCCATCAGATTTATAGGTAAAATCAAAGCTTGTTAGCTCGGGCATTCCGGCCAAAACGCGTTTGAACTGATCTCGTATGACAGACCAGCTTACATTTCGCATTAGTGAGTCTCGGAATACTTGCTCATCTTCCACTTCGCTTAGCAGTTTTGGGTTGGCGATCACATCCTTGAGCGCGTGCAATACAGTAGAGGCTGAATCTTTGGATAATTCGCTTTGTACCTTTTTATAAAACTCTACGTCTTGCCCTAATGAAAAAAAACCTTCCTCTAAGCTAGGAAGCATTTCAGATAACTTTTCTGACGTCCAACCGTGCTGCTGATTCTTATAGCCAATTTTGATGGTGCCAAGATCAGTTTTCTTCCCATCCGGATCAAAATACATAGCTGTAAAGCTGGTTTTGAAAGAATAGTCATCCCAGTTGCTTTCAGTCAGTATCACTGTATTTCGATACTCGGAAGGCGCTGAACCTGGCTTCTTCACCACTTGAATTGAGAATTCCAAATTTCCTCCTTGACGTATTATCTCTTTGGTCTGGAAAGGTAACGTCCGGCGAGTCTTGCTGCAATCCCGATGATGGCAATTCGCCTCCTTGGCATTCCCTTCAAAACATTTTTACTGAATCGTGCCTAAGTTTGTAGATGATCCTCAGGGGCAACTTTTCGCCCCTAGCTGCCTCGGTGTGAGAGGCTGCTTCTGGCCGATTCTGTTGAAAAAGTCGACCATGGCTTCCGCAGCAGAAAAGTATGCGTCCGAGATTGAAATCTTTACTTTCGGCAGAGGCTTCCGGACTCAGATTTCACGTAGCAGTGTGCAAAAAAGGCGTTTTAACCAGTCAATGACCAGGCTGTTTGGGCGAACCGACTTTTTCAACAGAATCGGCCGTTCTCTGCCCGTCAAAACGTACTCAACGCGATTAGAGGGGGAAGGCACATTCTTGATGCTTTCGACATCAAGAGCAAATCAACGCCCCCTGCCCAAGGTGGCCCTTCGATCCGCCCAAGCGCCCGATAGGCGCGCCTTGGTGCCGGACAACTAAACAGCCACCACCACTCCAGGCCGAGTCGTATGTAGTCCAGCATTAGGCCACGTTTTACCCGCAATGGGGTGGGGTCTTGGGAGTACCTTTTGCATTTCCCCAAGGCCTGCCCGGTGCCAGTCGACTGCGCTAACAGCTCCCCTCACTTTGCGCACAGTTGTGGCGGCAGCTTCGGCCCGAACACTTTATGAACAAATCGGGTAGTAGGTGCCTGGCTTGATGCGATAGCGGCCAGGGTGATTACGATGTTCTGGGTCATGGTCTTGGGTCCATTGGCGTCTGGTTATACTGCTGACGTAGCTCGGCACCCGTTACACAGTAACGACCTGTCGGTGCATAGCAGACGCGGCAGGCGAACAGGTGACGGTGGTATTGGTCACGGGCCTCACACCATTCAGGCGATACCGTGGCGGCGCTGTGGTAGATGTGCTTCGGCTCCCCGGCGTCGTGCTGCTCGATTATTGGGTCAGCCATTGGCGCTGGTGGTGACCATGCCGGATGACTGCGGATCAGGCGGGCGGCAAAGCGTGGGTGTGTGCTGCACTGCTCGCTCACGTCATCAACAGTCAGAAAACCCCGCCCCAGCAGATATGCTGGCGAGCATTCCAGCAGGCAAGCAACATGAACAAGCCATCGACTTGCCTCTACTTTGGATGGCCCCTGCGCTGGGTGGTCGTTCGCGCCGAGTTGCGCTGGCTTCTCGACTTTGTGTTTTTCTGGGGGGGGCGAGGGAACCGGGGGAACCTCCAGTACTGGCGCGGGTTGTAGCCGTTCCCTTTGAAATTTCAGTGAGAGAACCGGGGGAACTGCTGCCCCGGCCAAGCGGTTGGCTAAATCCAAGAGCCGACCCATGTCACACCTCCAGTGGTGCGAGGTGATACAGCGATGGATTGCGCCCATCTACCTTTACCCGTTTGGCACGCTTGCCGGCGTTGTGTTCGGTGATCCACCCGGCAGCGTCCACGGCGTCCAGGATGCGCGTCACGTCGAAGCCAGGCACCGCTCGGCGCAGCCCTTCGGGGGTAAATAGCCAGACGCGGCGCTCCCCCTCATTTTTCCACCAGCCGGCGCGATCTCTGACTATGGCGTCCCCGCCCAGCTCGGAGAACAGCGCATCGCCGTGGCGAGAGATGAAGTCGCACAGGCTGGCTCGGATAGTCGCGTCCTCGCCCTGCCCTTGCCCCCGGCTGCTTCGCCAAGCATCAAACAGCATCAGCATGGCGTCGCGGGCAGCGCCAGCCGGGACCGGCAGCAAACCCCACTCAATGGCCAGCTCTCCCGCCATAGCGACAATGGCAAACCGCTCAGCCGCGCGGCTTTCCTGACCACTGCCGCTGGGGTATGACTCGCACAACTTGGCGAGCACTGCGGGCAGGTCGTCGGCCTCGCCGCACTCCAGCAGTTTGTGGATAAAGGCCGGGCCGATGTGCCCGTAATGGGTCACGCTGGCGCGCTGAATGGCGTCGGAAAACTCCCGGCCACCCGGCAGCCCGTGCAACTCATCCCAGGCACCAAAAGTGCGGCGAGCCGGTATGTCCAGCAGGCGGATTTCCTGTCCGGCCCGACTGCGCTTTCCGCCCTCGGCCATGTGCGCGGACAGTCCCAACTCGCCGGACGACAACAGCATTACCTTCCAACGCCGGGTCGCCCGTGCGGCTCCGGTACGCCCGGCTCTGGCCTTGCCGGTGCCGTTGGCCAGGGAGTAAACCACGGCGCCAATTTCACGCGGGTCGGCCTCGCCTATCTCGTCCAGGGCCAGCAATGTGTCATTGCGCTGGGCAGCAATCCCCTCCAGGCCGTTGCCGGTGGCGCGCCAGGTACGCTTGAACTGTTCGCCATGACCCCAGACCGAGGCGGCGGCCTGAATGGCGCTGCTCTTGCCGGTGGAGCTATCCCCGACGATATGGAAGCCGCCACCCTGGCGCTGCAAGTGATACAGCAACGTCCCGGCCAAGGCCACGCAGACAGCCAACATCAGCAGCGGATTACCGGCGCAGCGTGTGCCGATCTCGGTTTGCCAGCCCCCTAGGGTGCCGGCCTGGCGGAAGTCGTCGAAGTTCGCCGCCTCGCTCTGATAGATGGCCTCGCCCTTGCCGATGTTCTGCCGGGGCATTATGAACAGGGCAGGCGAATGCCAGCCGGTGGCGGTGGCTGCAATGACATGGCGTTTGGGGTGCTGGCCCTGAATGTAATGGTTCAGCAGCTTGAAAGCGTCGGGGCCGATTTCCACCCCCATGTTCAGCAACTCGCCGCGCATATCCTCGCCACTGCCCTTGAGCAATTGCATGGGCATGGCCCATTCGCGCCAGTCGCCCAGGGTGTTGCGAAAACGCAGCAGGCGCCCGAAGTCGCCCCCGTCGCTGGAGGTGACCGCCTCGACATGCAGCGGCGAACAGACGCGCTTGTCATAGTTTACCGGCTTGCCCTTTTCCTCCTTGACGCCATGCCACCACACGCCTGCCGAGTAGGTGCCGCCCAGGGTCTTGGCTGGACGGTCATAGACGCGAAAGGTGGGGCGCTCGATCTCCGGGTGCTTGGCCTCGGGCACCAGTGCGGTTCCCTTGGCTCCCTCTGCCTTTTCGTTGAGGGAACCGCTGGAAGCCCCGTCATTTCTGGCGGTTCCTTCGGTTCCCCCGGCTCCCTCGGAAAAATCGAAAGCCAGATCACTTTCATCCGTCAGGGTCATTGGTCGGCCTCCTGCCATTGGCGCAGGTCGTTGAAGTCAGAAAGGGTCAGCGGCTCACTGCCGCACCAGGGCGGAAAGATCAATCCGCAGCCCAAGGTAGTGGCCGCCTTGTTGGCAGCAGTGCGCCCGGGGTTGCCTTCGGTCATGCGGTCGTCGTCGCCGGCTAAGATCAACACGGCGTCTGGGTGCTGGTGCTGGAGGTGCTGGCCGACTTCCAGCAGGTTGCCGGCATTCATGGCGCAGGCCACGGTGGCGCCGGTTTCGGCGTGGAGCGTGGCGCCAGTTGCCCAGCCTTCGCAGATGTAGAGCGGCTGGCCAGGCTGAATCGTGCCGATAAGTGAGCAGCAACCCTTGACCATGCCTCCACGCAAGAAGCGCTTGGCGCCGTTCGGGTAGATGCGTTGCAGGTTCACCAGCCGGTCGTCACGATTCAGCGGCACCAGCAACACGTCACCGGCCTGACGCAGGGCATAAGAACGCACCCCTTTTGCCACTAGATAGGGGTGCTCGGGATCGGCGCTGCGGGCGTTGCGCCACAGTCGGTTGGCATATTCGGCGGCAACCTGCTGGCGCTGGTGCTGATCAGCTTCCCGCTGACGTCGGGCCTGCTCGATGCGCTGGGCGACTAACTGAGCCTCCAAATGATCGGCTGGCTTGCGGCTACTCCAGGTCTGCGAGCCTCCCGCTTTCCAACTCCCGAACACGCCGCAGGCGATGTCATCCAGAAACAGCACATACCAGCCGTTCCGGGTACCTGGATTGTCGCCTGGCACGTGAAAACGGTGGATGGCGCCGTCTGGTATCGGTAGCCAATCAAGTGGCCCATAGACGGTTTGCAAGGCGTCACGAAACAGGATCACGCTGTCCATAGCAGTACCCCCAAGGCGATCTGTAGCACAAACTCCGCTCCAATCGGCGCAATGTTGAACAGGTAGTGGTAGGCCATTTTCGGGCAAGCCTTCGGCGTCCCCGCGGCTTTGCAGGGTTGGCAGTTCTTCATGGCTTATGCCTCCGCTTGAGTCAGGAAGACATCGACGGCTTCGGCATCCCAGCGAACCAAGCGGCCAAAACGCATGGGCGCAGGAAAGCCCGGTTCCTTCGACCAGCGCCAGAAGGTGGTACGGCTGATTTGGTATTTGGTGCAGAATTGCGCAGCAGTGCCACGCGCACCAGGGATAGGCAGGTTCGGTGTGTAGGTGTTGCGGTTGGCGATTTGAGTCATGTGATGGTTCTCCAACTGAAGTTGAAAAACCGAGGGGACACCATCAAGCCTAAAATACCGGCGAACGAGTCGCTGATCAGTTTATGCAAATCTGCAATTGACGCAGATTGAAGCTGGCTTAATACTGTGTTCCGTCAATAACGTTTGTTATTGACATTGAAGCCCGTCTAAACGCTTCATCCCCCTCGGGGTTGTGTACTGGCTTGACTGTATGCAGAGGTGTTAACGCACCTTCCCGATTGAAACCCCAGTGTTGGCGCACTGGGGTTTTCAATATAGGCACCCTGCCTACTTCAGGCTGAGTCGTTGCACCGCAGTGTGACTGAACCCCACCAAGGTGCTTACAGCAGCCATGTAAGCCTAGCCAGTGGCACCCATTGTTAAAGGGCGTTGCACTAACGCGCAAGTGCGTTTTTCAGCATTCAGGGGGTCTTTTGAAAAGGTACTGGATAAAATCGCCTCCGTTCCAATGCCGAAATTTCGGGCCAACCCTTTCCACTATGTTCCATTGAATACCAACAGGTTTTAGACATTACCCCCGACCAAGAAACATTCACTTACAATTTTCGTTTCACCAGCAACACGATATTTTCGGTTTCAGCTCCCTCTCCATTCTTCAGCTTGTCCAGATAGCGCCCCCAATGTTCTAAGGCTGTTCGTTTTTCCGGCAAATAGGAATAACGGTCATAGTGTTTGTCCTGAACACCACTGCGCCCATGCGACAGCAGCCATGCCCTAATCTCCTTGGTGATCCCTGTCGCCGCCAGCAGGGTTTCAGTAGTCACTCGAACATGCTTCCAGGAAAACGCCTGGCTTGCTTTGCCGTCAGCGGCTAACGTCCGGCCAGCTGTAGAAAACCAATCTGACAAGGTGTCAGGATGCACCAGTTTGCCGTCAGTCAGGGCAAACGGCCCTGGTCCGATACGATCCGCCAGCAGCGGCGCAATGATCTCCTTGATGCGCGGAGTGATCGGTAGCAGGTGGGCCCATGCCTTGGACTTCTGCCCCTTAGCATCCAGCAGGCCAATAGTTTCGTCGGTAACACAATCCCAAGGGACGGCGCACAGTTGGCGCAGTCGCTGTCCACCGAAGTAAATAAGCGCATTAGCGATGGCGGCGTTTCGCTCTGGCAAGGTATCCAGATAGCGCAATAGCTCGCCGAGCGTAGCGGGACTCAGAGACTCAGTATCTCCGCCTCCGGCGCCCTCGATAACAGGAATATCTCGAACAGGGTTGGCGCGGATAGAGAAGTCTTTCCCGTCGTTCGCCAGACGCTCCGCTGATAAATGGGCCTTGGCCGCGTGACTGAATGCCGCACGCAGGTATCGACGTAGCTTGTCGGCAGTAGTACGCATTCCATTGGATGCACTGGCAGCGGCCTTGTTTCCTCTACCCCGCCCCTTGGGCTTGCGATTCAACACACAGGCCAAAACAAACTGCATATCCTCCGGCTCAATCTCAGCAGCTATTCGGGTGGACAACTCGGGGTGTGAGCCTTTGACATGCAACTGAAAAGCCTGCTTTACCTCCTTCGCGCTCACCTTAGCCGCGCGCTCCAGACTTTCGACATAGGCATCCATAAGCTCCCCGAACGTACCACGCCTGGCCTCGACTTCGGCCTGCAGCTTACGAGCGATCCTTTCAGCCTCAGCGATCGCGCCCCTCTCCGCCAGCAACTCTTGGTATTTAACCAGTCCACCAGCAGCACCGACTTGAGTAGAAGCCCGCAAAGCTTCAGCGCGAATATCATTTAGGGTGCGCTCATCCGTACCTGGGTTAGGTTTCCTGGCAAGGATGCCAAGGGGCAGGCGCTTATCGCTATCCAACGTGCGCTCTCGATAAAAAGCCAGGATGGCGCCGGACGCTTTTCTCTCCAGCAACAAAGTGCCTTTTCCACGCGATCCAACCGGCTCAGATAGCCGGGTTTTTACTGCGTAGGCTTCCATCTCAGTCAGACGTGCGCGCTTAGCCATCCCTCCTCCTTTCCCCGTTCATTCCCCGTATTTCATGCAAAGTCAGCATATTTGATGAAACGTAGAAAAACAAACAAGCCGCACAAACAGCTCTAAAATGGTTAATACAGAGATAAATTAGAAAATCCACGGAACACCGAGAAACACAAAACCTAGTTACTCATAATCCTTTGGTCCACGGTTCAAGTCCGTGTGGGCCCACCAAACAAGAAAGCCGCGCAATGCGCGGCTTTTTCGTGTCTGGTCGGCGGGAGCGACTGAAACCCTTCAGTTGGAATAACTTCAGCCCCATTTCAAGCCCTTCGACCCACTTCATACGCAGCTGGCGCGCCTTCAATGAAAAAACCGGCCAGCTCGCAATGTTTACAGCCTCACATCAATCCAAGTCACATCATCGTCTACATCGGTGATTTCAATGGCAGGAGCTGCAAGCGCGTCATGCTGTCGAGCATCGGTCAGCTCCGCCCAAAAGCCATCCGTAGCGAACACAAAGCGCTCGCCCGCAGCCACTGAACGGAAAACAAAATCTGGATCCGGGGAACGGTTGGCCCTATAGCAACGGGTGATCAGATTGCGGGCCGGATCAAGCGCAAGCTCCCGATGTGATCGGTCACGCCTCCAGTTCGCCTTGCAATGCGGTGGTGTGAACCACTCGATTCCACCTTCCGTGCCAGCAAAGCCACATGAGCAGTCACCTTCATATGCAAGGGTGAGCTGCCCATGAGAAGCAACACCGACCAAGTAGCTTGTAGTACCGGTCTGCTTAGCAAAAAGGGGGGAATGCACGTCTGTAAGCACAGACCTTAGCAACTGCTCGACGACACCATGAGTAGAATCTTCAACACCTTGATTGATAAGGGCCTGGTAGGCATCCATCACTGCTTGCACAAATCCATGGGCCAACTGGCCACTACCTGGCTGCGAAGTGCCATCCACGACAACAAACAGCCCCCTGACGCCATCGAATACCGCGCCAGCGCAATCATGGTTGGCTTCTCGGGCTCGCCCTTTTACCGATCTGATTTCGTATCTCATGCGAGCAGGCTCAGATCCTTCATACGCTGATGAATGAGCATGCCACGAGAGGGGTTTGCCCGAACCGAGCCTGAGCTTTGAATTGCATAGTCGATACCGCTGAGCCGAATAAGCTGACCAACGCCCTTGGCGATGAATTGCAGCAATTCAGTTTCCGCCCCTCGAACCTCCTCCAACAGTTCCGGTCGCCCATCAATCAGAATAACGATGTCCTCGACATCCTTGTGATAAGGATCGCCTTCTCCGCGCCCGCTGAAGGCTTCCAACTTCGTAGCAAGAAAGTAAGTCGACTTGAAGATCTGTATCTCTAGACCACTGGGTAGCGCGAACCTCACAGCTTGAGCGAGCCCTTCCACGAACCAACGGTTCGCATAACCAAGAACAGCCGGATCCGAAGGCATCACATCTACGATGACATCGTTGAAACGAAATCGACAGTTAACCTCGTCTTCCCCTGTGATTTTGAATTTTTTGGCCGCCAAGCGTTCTGTTAGTCGTTGCCAGGCACTAACACCAGCCAACTCGATTACCAAGTCGACGTCATCAGTAAACCGGATGTCATCCATCACAGCGGTGTCGGTCACCAGCATTGCCGTCGTGCATCCACCAACAAAGGCAACTTCAGTCAATAATTCCTTGCCCAGACCTTCAGCCACGTACTCGATCAGCTCGTAATTGTGGTCAGCATTTGATGACATCTTATTTCAGCCCCATCCCTGCCTTGAGTATGCTGACCGCTACTGCGCACTCTCTCGGTCCGCCAACGCGGATCGCATCAACGAGCGCCAAGTAGTGATAAAGCATTCTGTCCTTCTTCACCGCGTCTGGAACGGTTTTGTAGAGCGGCTCAATCGCCTGACCGCGCTCACTCCCGAACGCATCAGGCCAAACTGGTATGAGCCCACCCGCACTTTTGAGGTTCTTGGACAGCGCTGGCGCTGCAAAGCCGGTGGGGATGCCGCGAACAATTGCACCTAGCTTTACCGGGTAAAAGTATTTGAGGGCATGCTCCGTGATTTTCACGAGCTCTCGGCGGTTCACCTTCGGGAGAGAGGTGTCGTAGTCGTTGGCGAGCAATCCCGCCTCACGACACCGTGCCATTGAATTCGAAACCTCACTTTTACTCAGGCCAAGAGATGCCGAGAGTGCGCGCAAGGAGTAACTTTCATTCCAGCTTGACACTGGGAGGGACGGAACCGCGTCCGACCACCCCTCCCACCTGTCTGCATCACCCATGGGGGTATCAAGCTCTTGCACGCGATAAACCGTGTCTTCAGGATCAGGATTGTGAGCAGCCAATGCGCGCCCCACCGGATCGCCAGTCACCATTGACGGGCTTACACCGGGCTCCAGTAGCGTTTCAAATAAATCCGCCATTGACTCCGATTCCATTCTTCCAAATAGCTTCTCCTCCTGCGCGTGGAGGCTAGCCATTTTAAAAAGAAGCAAAATATCTTGACTCTTCATGAACTCAAAAAGCCCCACTGTCCACATTCCATAAAACGTGGACACTTGTCGCACAAGAAAAGTTTTACAGTCAAGCCATTTTACGAACGCCCTGATTATCGTGCTGGTTCTGAAGGGAGGGCGTGCGACCGACCTAGGCACGTCAAACTAAAACGCCGCGTTCATATGCAGCTTTTTTCCCTGAGTGTTTAGTTTTGTTTACTTAAGGTTTCGCTTTATCGGATGACGCCCTAGGACCTTGTAGGCAAACTCCGAATCTTGCTTTTTGGCACTTTGCCGCCTTGTTGCGCTTTTCTTTGACGGGATAGTCTCCGGACGTCGCTGACCATTCAGCGATCGGGCTTGGAAACCCGTCGGATCAAAACGCAACAGCACCCCTACAACGATTCCAGTCGTTTTTTACGACTGCGAAAAAGAGTTATGGCAGCTGTGCGTGGGACGCTCTCGGGCGTGCCGGTTTCCTTGATCCCCGGTTTTCCAACCTGCGTACAGCTGCCACCCATTCGCTTGGAAACGAACGTGGCAGCTCCTTGGATTAAGGAGTTACATCATGACAAAACCAATCTCGTCTGATCCTTCAGAACTCAAAACCGCCGGCTTCACACCCTTCCTGTATCTCTCGAATCAACCCCTGTTCCATGTCTGCCGCGACGTCCCCATCGCAGTCGCCCTGGCCCAAGCCTCCGACCTGCTGTTCCTCGCCAAGTCCCTGACCGTAGATGCCGCCTACACCCAAGACTCCGACCGCCACGCCTGGGCCGCGCACTACCTGACAACGATGAGCAAAGCGGTGATTGATGATGTGGTGAAGGTGCTGACGCGGCGGCCTGTTCAAACGAGAGCGGAAGCAGATCAATAGAACAACGAATAATCACAGAGTCTGAAAACTCCCAAAAAGGGACCGAGCGTTCCCTTTTGGGGACTGACAGAGCCAGCCTCTTTGACCCTTCGTTATTTTCAGTGCTGAACTGCATCACTGCTGCTGTCAGTCCAGCCACTTAACAAAGGGATGGCCTGCACTGCCCGCAACCGTTCCAGTACCTGCCCCGTCATCACAACCTCATAGGTATCCGCCGGCCTGCCCCACTGCTCCACGATGACCATGTTGTCCACCAGCCCCCCAGCCAGTTCGGCAATCGTCTCGGCCTGATCCTCTATGATTTTTTGAGTCCGGCCCCACAGCCGATCAGTCATCGCTTTAAGCTGCGCCGCTATGCGCTCACCCGACGCTGGATCGGTATCGGGGTAGGCGAGGTTGCGCAGCAGATGCTGTAGCTCCCTGATTTTTGCGTAATCCTGTTCCGCGCCCTGCTCGCCTTTGAGGATGCCTGTGGCTTTGGGTTTATCTACGCGTTTCCCGATTGAGTGTTTTGAAGGAAGTGTCTGCGCCATTGCGCCAGCCATTAGCACCATCATCCGGGCTTCCAGGTATTCCTTCATGGTTTCCATCGACGAAATTGACCGCGCCAAGTTGATGGATGCCCCTCCTTGATGCCTCAAGTCCATGGTCACTGTCAGGGTTACCCCGCCCGTGGCAAAGCCCAAGGCTCGGGCCACTACGTAGTGCCCCATTTCGTGATGTGCAATCTGCCATGCATGATCCCGTACAGCGGGCGGCATTCTGTTCGTCATCTCCATCACCTCGCGACGCTTCTGCTGTACTTTTCTTGCGAAAACTCGTTCATCTCAAAAATAAAGGAGCATCAAATGAGCAGCATGGAAAAGGATTTTCTGAAGAGCTATCTCGAAGAGACTTTCAAGGTTCTTGAATACTTAAGTCAATGCGAACCTAGAAAGGCAGCATCTCGGCGTACAAAAATAGAAATGCAGGCGGCACGCTTCGCCAATCGAGCGCTATTGGTTGGTGCAATCGGGCTCGGGCTTGCCGCGTTGCTAGCCTACTGGCACACGTCCCAATCACCCTTACCCAATATGATGAAAAACGTCGCGCTCGTTCTGATAGCGATATCCACTGTATTTACATTCGCGTCCCTGCTGGCTCCAATCTTTGCGTCGGCACGGACTCTAGCCCGATGGAAGACCATCAGCTTGAGAAACATGCTGGCCGACATCGCGCATGAAAACGCCTTTGTCGAAACACTAAAAACCCACCATGAAAATGCCTTGGCAAATGCAAGATACTGGCTCGAACTCAAAGTGAATCGCGCAGAAGCCCGAGTCTCCTATTTCTTTGGAGAAAAAGCCGCAGGGCTGGCTCTACTAGGTACAGCCTACGTTTGCTACAAGGAATTTGGTGGCTTTCCATGGTTAAGTCAGACCTTGATGGCTGGGCCTGTGACTGAAAACCTAGGCGACTCCATTTTGCTAATGGTGATAGCACTTGTCCTCGGAATCTCAATCGGTGCCGTGCTTCTCAAACATGTGAATGCACGGTATCGCTTTCAGATCGAACTCATCGACAACGCTTTGCGGAAGTAACAATTCACAGGCAAGAAAAAGCCGCGCAATGGCGCGGCTTTTCTTACCTGAACATCACGCCTTATTTGGGCAAAGCATAGGCAATCACATAATCCCCACGATCGGTCGACTGCCGCGCACCACCCACCGTCAGCAGGATGTACTGCTTGCCGGTTTTCGGCGATACGTAAGTCATCGGCCCGGACTGGCTGCCCACTGGCAATCGCGATTTCCAGATTTCGTTGCCGTTGCCGGTGTCGAAGGCGCGCAAGTAGAAGTCCTGAGTGCCAGCGAAGAACAGCAGGCCCGACTGGGTGGCCAGCGATGCGCCGAGGGTCGGCATGCCGATCGGGATCGGCAGGTGCATGCGGATGCCCAGCGGGCCGGTGTCTTGCACGGTGCCGACCGGGACTTGCCACACCAGCTTGTGGGTCTTGAGGTCGATGGCCGACATGGTGCCGAACGGTGGTTTCTGGCACGGAATGCCGACCGCCGAGAGGAAGCGCTCGCGCATGGCGCCGAACGGCGTGCCCTCCTGCGGTACCACGCCCATTTCGATACCGCTGGCCCCGGCTTTGATCTTGTCGCGCGGGATCATGTAGTTGGCCAGGCCCAGGCGCATGTCGTTGACGAACATGTAGTGGGTGTTCGGATCAACCGAGACACTGCCCCAGTTCATGCCGCCCAGCGAGCCGGGGAATTGCAGGGCGCGGTCCATGCCCGGCGGGGTGTAGACGCCTTCGTGACGCATGCCTTTGAACTGGATGCGGCACATCAACTGGTCGAACGGCGTGGCGCCCCACATGTCGGATTCGGTCAGGGTCTTGTTGCCTATTGATGGCATGTCCACCGAGAACGGCTGGGTTGGCGAGTAGCGTTCGCCGGGAACCTTGCCTTGCGGCACCGGGCGCTCTTCGACGCGGGCGATAGGCACGCCGGTTTCGCGGTTTATCAGGAAGATTTCGCCCTGCTTGGTGACTTGCGCCAGGGCTGGCTGGGTGCCGCCCTTGTCGTCCGGCACGTCGTACAGCAGTGGCTGTGCCGGCAGGTCGAAGTCCCACAGGTCGTGGTGAGTGGTCTGGAAGTGCCAGCGTACCTGGCCGGTCTTCACATCGATAGCGACGATGGACGAGCTCCACTTGTCGTCGAACTCGGTACGTTGGCCGCCGAAGAAGTCTGGCGTCGCGTTGCCAGTCGGCAGGTACACCAGACCGAGCTTGGCGTCGTAGGACATGGCCGACCACACGTTCGGCGTGCCACGGGTGTAAGTCTCGCCGGCCGGTGGGCGTTTGGTGGTGTTCGGGTTGCCCGGGTCCCATGCCCATACCAGTTCACCACTGCGTACGTCGTAGGCGCGGACTACACCCGGTGGTTCGCCGGTGGAGTAGTTATCGGCCACGCGACCGCCGACGATCACTACGTCCCCAGCGACCAATGGGGTCGAGGTTTGCTGGTAGTAACCGGGCTTTACTTCGCCCATGTCAGTGGTCAGGTCAACGGTGCCTTTGTTGCCGAACTCTTCGCAGGGCTTGCCGGTGTCGGCGTTAATGGCGATCAGACGCGCGTCGCCGGTCGGCAGAAACAGACGTTTCGTACAGGCGGTTGGCTGATTGTCCGAAGACACCGGGGTTTCGGAGTAGCCCAGGCCACGGCAACGCTGCCAGTTGGGCGCGGTGCCTTGCGGGTCGAACTTCCAGCGCTGGGCGCCGGTGTCGGCATCCAGAGCGAAGACTTTGCCGTAGGCGGTGCAGGTGTAGACGGTGTCACCGATTTGCAGTGGAGTGTTCTGGTCTTCGGCGCCGGCACCGGTGCTTTGCGGAATATCGCCGGTGCGGAAGGTCCAGGCGACCTGCAATTTGTCGATGTTGCCCTTGTTGATCTGGTCCAGGGCGGCAAAGCGATTACCGGCGGTAGTGTTGCCCCAGTGCGCCCAGTCTTTCTGTTCGGTGCCCGGAGTGACCGGCGTTACCGCAGGTTCGGTGGTGGCCTTGACCACGTGGGTCGGCACGAACATGTAGGCCATCGTCGCAACGACTGCGACACCCAAAATGCCAGCTAGACCGTAGGCGCTACGCCCGCCGGTCGCGCCCGAAGCACGGACCAGGGTCGGATAGATCAGCGCCACAACCAGACCGATCACGGCAAAGGTCAGTATCCGTGAGACCAGCGGCCAGTATTCGAGGCCCGCATCCCAAACGGCCCAAATCGCAGTGATGACCAACGCCACACCATACAGCCAGGCGCCGAGCGGCTTGCGCCGGGCAATCATCAACCCGGACGCCAGCATCGCCAGCCCCATCAGCAGGAAATACCAACTGCCACCCAGCGCGATCAGATAGCCACCGCCACCGGCCAGGCCGAGCCCGATCAGTGCAATCAGTACACCCAGCCCCGCCAGCAACCATTTACTGCCGGCGGCAGCCCCAGAATTGTTCATGTCGGAATTTTTCCCCAGTTGTGACAAGGGCGGAATAATGTACTACCTAGTTACTTATGGCAATTTGTCGCAGGCAAAAATGTCATGAACGGTATTGAGGCTAGATCACATCTCCATCGCGAGCGTCCTGCAGAAACTGCCTGTAACATGCTTACGCACTGATCCATGCCGCTGGAGACAACCCTTTGTCTGACACTCGCACGCCTGTTCTCGATGAAATCGACCGCCAATTGATTGCCGCCCTGCAGATCAACGCCCGCGAAAGCGTGGCCATGCTCGCCCGGCAATTGGGCATTGCCCGCACCACAGTGACTTCGCGCCTGGCGCGGCTGGAAAAGGCCAAGGTGATCACCGGTTACGGTGTTCGCCTCGGGCAGCGGGTGGTGGATGGCGGGTTGCAGGCGTATGTGGGGATCACCGTGCAACCACGCTCCGGCAAGGAGGTGCTGCGACGCCTGAGCGCAATGGCGCAGGTGCAGCAGTTGTGTGCGGTGAGTGGCGAATTTGATTATGTGGCGTGGTTGCGCACCGATTCGCCGGAGCAGCTGGATCAGTTGCTGGACCAGATTGGCAGTGTGGATGGGGTGGAGAAGACCACGACTTCGATCATCTTGAGCAGCAAGATTGATCGGGGGCAGCCGGTTTGAGTTTCTGCCTGTAGTTTTTTGGGTGCCAGAGCTGGCCTCTTCGCGGGCAAGCCCACTCCCACAGTGGTCAGTGTGTATTGATAGATCGTCATACTGATCAAACAAATAGCAAAATGACGACACTTTGCGTCTTATTAACGTGTTCCGTGCTCTCTAGAATGGCTGGCATCTTTTCCTATACTCAGATGCGCATTGCGCGTCGGGTCGCCAGCAAGGTCAGCCATGAACAAGAACAATCGCCATCCTGCAGACGGTAAGAAACCAGTCACCATTTTCGGCCCGGACTTTCCTTTCGCTTTCGACGACTGGATCGAACACCCGGCCGGGCTGGGCAGTATTCCCGAGCACAATCACGGTGCCGAAGTGGCGATTGTCGGCGGCGGGATCGCCGGCCTGGTGGCGGCGTATGAGTTGATGAAGCTGGGCCTGAAACCGGTCGTCTACGAAGCTTCGAAAATGGGTGGCCGTCTGCGCTCCCAGGCATTCAATGGCGCCGAAGGCATCGTTGCCGAACTGGGCGGGATGCGCTTCCCGGTGTCGTCAACCGCGTTCTATCACTACGTCGACAAACTGGGCCTGGAAACCAAACCTTTCCCCAACCCGCTAACGCCCGCGTCGGGCAGCACGGTGATCGACCTCGAAGGTCAGACCCATTACGCACAGAAGCTGTCGGACCTTCCTGCACTGTTCCAGGAAGTGGCTGACGCCTGGGCCGATGCCCTGGAAGCCGGCTCGCAGTTCTCCGATATCCAGCAAGCCATTCGCGACCGCGACGTACCGCGCCTCAAGGAACTGTGGAACACCCTGGTGCCGCTGTGGGACGACCGCACCTTCTACGACTTCGTCGCCACGTCCAAGGCGTTCGCCAAGCTCTCGTTCCATCACCGTGAAGTGTTCGGCCAAGTCGGTTTCGGCACCGGCGGCTGGGATTCGGATTTCCCGAACTCGATGCTGGAAATCTTCCGCGTGGTGATGACCAACTGCGACGATCACCAGCACCTGGTGGTCGGCGGCGTGGAACAGGTGCCACAAGGCATCTGGCGCCATGTGCCGGAGCGTTGCGCGCATTGGCCAGTGGGCACCAGCCTCAGCTCGCTGCACAACGGCGCACCGCGTACCGGCGTGAAGAAGATTGCCCACGCGCCGGGTGGCCGTTTCGCCGTCACCGACAACTGGGGTGACACCCGCGAATACGCGGCCGTGCTGACCACCTGCCAGAGCTGGCTGCTGACCACCCAGATCGAATGCGACGAAACCCTGTTCTCGCAAAAAATGTGGATGGCTTTGGACCGCACCCGCTACATGCAGTCGTCGAAGACTTTCGTGATGGTCGACCGCCCGTTCTGGAAGGACAAGGATCCGGAAACCGGCCGCGACCTGATGAGCATGACCCTCACCGACCGTTTGACCCGTGGCACTTATCTGTTCGACAACGGCGACGACAAGCCGGGGGTGATCTGCCTGTCGTACTCGTGGATGAGCGACGCGCTGAAAATGCTGCCCCAACCGGTGGAAAAACGCGTGAAACTGGCGCTGGATGCACTGAAAAAGATCTACCCGAAAGTCGACATCGCCGCGCGGATCATCGGCGACCCGATCACCGTTTCGTGGGAAGCCGACCCGCATTTCCTCGGCGCGTTCAAAGGCGCCCTGCCCGGCCACTACCGCTACAACCAGCGCATGTACGCCCACTTCATGCAGGACGACATGCCAGCCGAACAGCGCGGCATCTTCATCGCCGGCGACGACGTTTCGTGGACCCCGGCCTGGGTTGAGGGCGCGGTACAGACCTCGCTCAACGCGGTGTGGGGCATCATGAAACACTTCGGCGGTGCAACTCACGCCGAGAATCCAGGTCCAGGAGATGTGTTCAACGAGATCGGACCGATCGCCCTGCCCGAGTAAGAGGAATCCGAAATGCGCGTAGCCCTTTACCAATGTCCGCCGCTGCCCCTGGATGTCGCCGGCAACCTGCAACGCTTGCAGCAGCTTGCGCTGGAGGCAAAAGGCGCCGATCTGCTGGTGCTGCCGGAGATGTTCCTGACTGGCTATAACATCGGCGTCGATGCCGTCAGCGTGCTGGCGGAGGTGTACAACGGTGAGTCGGCGCAGCAGGTTGCGCGCATTGCCAAGGCTGCCGGGATCGCCATTTTGTATGGCTATCCCGAGCGCACCGAGGACGGGCAGATCTACAACGCCGTGCAGTTGATCGACTCTGATGGCGAGCGCGTCTGCAACTACCGCAAAACCCATCTGTTCGGCGATCTGGATCACTCGATGTTCAGCGCAGGTTCCGACGAGTTTCCCATCGTTGAACTCAACGGCTGGAAACTCGGTTTCCTGATCTGCTACGACCTGGAGTTTCCGGAGAACGCCCGACGCCTGGCCCTGGCCGGTGCCGAGCTGATCCTGGTGCCGACTGCGAACATGATTCCGTTCGATTTCGTCGCCGATGTCACCGTGCGCGCCCGCGCCTTCGAAAACCAGTGCTACGTGGCTTATGCCAATTACTGTGGGCACGAAGGCGACATCCACTACTGCGGCCAGAGCAGCATCGCTGCGCCGGATGGCAGCCGCATCGCTCAGGCGGGACTGGATGAATCGCTGATTGTCGGTGAGCTGGATCGACAGTTGATGCTCGATTCCCGTGCCGCCAATCGCTACCTCCTCGATCGCCGCCCCGAGCTTTACGGCGAGCTGAACAAGTCCTAATCCGCTAGCATTGGCACTTCACTGTTCTGGAAGTGCCCATGCCCGCGCTGAATCACCCTCGCCCCCACACTGAAACCTTGGCCAATGGCCTGCAGGTGACGCTGCGTCATGCCCCGGATTTGAAGCGTTGCGCAGCAGCGTTGCGGGTCGCCGCAGGCAGCCATGATGTGCCGCTGGCGTGGCCCGGTCTGGCGCATTTTCTTGAGCATCTGCTGTTTCTGGGGACTGAGCGTTTTCCTGTCGGGCAAGGGTTGATGGCCTACGTCCAGAGTCATGGCGGCCAGGTAAACGCGCGGACCGGCGAACGCACCACGGACTACTTTTTCGAACTGCCACCCCAGGCGTTTGCCGGTGGGCTGGAGCGTCTGTCAGACATGCTCGCCCATCCGCGTATGAACCCGGACGACCAGCAGCGGGAACGGGAAGTGCTGCAGGCAGAGTTTGTCGCCTGGTCGCAGGATGCCAAGGCGCAGCAGCAATTTGCACTGTTCAATGGCTTGGCCGAGGCTCATCCACTACGGGGTTTTCATGCCGGCAATCGCGACAGTCTGCCGCTGCAACAACCCGAGTTTCAGCAGGCGCTGCAGGATTTTTATCAGCGGTTTTACCAGACCGGGCAAATGACCTTGAGCCTGGCCGGGCCACAGAGCCTCGTTGAGTTGAAGGCAATGGCCGAAGCCTTTGGCAGTGTCATTGCCAAAGGCCAGACAGCCACTCAACTGCCCCCAGTACCGCTGATGGACGCCTCAACCAACAGTTATCAACAGACTGGCGAGCGACGCCTGGATCTGCTGTTTGCCCTTGAAGTGCTACCCGATTTCTCTGCCGATGCGTTGGCGTTCCTGTGCCACTGGCTGAACCTGGCAAAACCCGGTGGCTTAATGGCGGACCTGCGCGAGCGCGGGCTGGCCGATCACCTCAAAGCCCAGCCGCTGTACCAGTTCGCCGGGCAAGCCTTGCTGCATATCGAATTCACCCTGCCCACCGCAGACCCGGCTTCAGGCATCCGCGAACGCTTGATGGACTGGCTCGGTTTCTTTGCCGCGCAAGACTGGAACCAATTGCGCGAAGAGTACGCCACCCTGCTCCAGCGCCAGCAGCAAGTCAGCGGCGCCTTGCAACTGGCCCGACTGGACAGCAAACAACGCGAAGTCGGGTTATCCGAGCCGGGTGTTACCGCCCTCAAGCAAATCCTTCAACAAATCGGCGCTGTGGATAACTTCAGCGGCCCATGGCAATTGCCGGCACCCAACCCGTTCTTGTGCTCCGAAGCACCGGCAGCCAACGCCGGATTGATTCGCGGCCAGACCAGCGCCCACCGAGGCCTGCGCACTTTTGCCCAGGACCGTTCGCGCAGCCGTCGTGAACGTTCGCCGATGCAATTCAGCCAGGCATGGCCGGACAACGGTGCTGAAGGCGCGATTTATCTGCGCTGGCGTCTGGACTCGGCTCCCGGTAGCCACCTTCAATCACGGCTGGAAAACTACCTGCAACCGTTGCGCGAAGACGCGCACCAGGCCGGTGTGGAATTTTCCTTCAGTGCATCGGGCAACGAATGGCTGCTCAAACTGAACGGGCTGCAGGAACCGATGCCCAGCGTCCTGGAGCATGTGCTGAAAGAACTGACAAAACCTGACGCCGCTGTCTCACAAGCCGAATCGACGAGCGTTGCGCCAATACCGATTCGACAACTGCTCAAGGCCTTACCCGAACACTGCCTCGGGCAGTCCGCGAACTCGGATGACGTGCAGCCACTCTGGTCGAGTGCGCGATGGGATGGGCTGGCCATCGGGTTATCGGCTCAGACACAAGCGGCCATGGGCCTGGCCTTGAGCCGCATACCCGGCACGCCGGACAATCAACTGACGCCGCCCTCTTCGATCCTTGCACGGCATCTGTGGAGCACTGTCGATACCGCCTCCAGCGAGCACGCGTTGCTGCTGTTCTGTCCTGCAGCCACCCAGGAAATGGCCGACGAAGCCGCGTGGCGTTTGCTCGCGCATGTCTGCCAGACACCGTTCTACCAACGCCTGCGGGTGGAGTTGCAACTCGGCTATGCGGTGTTCAGCGCCCTGCGGCAGATTCACGGGCAAACCGGGGTGCTGTTCGGCGTGCAATCGCCAAGCGTTGCGCCTGTGGAGCTGCTGCAACACATCGAGCAATTCCTGAATCGATTGCCGGACCTGATCAACGCACTCGACGACACCACCTTCAACGCTCAACGCCAGGCCCTGGCGGATCAGTTTTGCAGCGCTGTGCTCACCACGGCTCAAGCGGCCGAACTGCTCTGGCAAGGCAAACTGGCCGGCCGCTCGTCGGATTATCTGACGCACTTGCCCGAGGCCATTGTGCGCATTGACCGGAGCGTTCTACTGGCTGCGGCCCAACGCCTGAATCAGGCCGAAGGCGGCTGGCTGTGCCTTGCCAACAGCGTTACCCCGGGTGCGCCATGGCAAGCGGCAAAATGATCATTACCGGGGCTGCAAGGAGCTTTCTCAAAGTTTCACGGGCAATTTCTTTGAAATTTTGAGTAACATAGCAACCTAACTATCTGGAACCTCTCTGATTTGAGGTGGACTATACCTATAGATAGCGCTGTCCTACCCTACCTGAAGGAGTTCAATTTATGGCCTGGACCAAACCGGCTTACACCGACCTGCGTATTGGCTTTGAAGTCACCATGTACTTCGCAAGCCGCTAATCTCAGCTTTGGCAGAGATGCAGCACAACGCCTCGGTTATCCGAGGCGTTTTATTTTCAGCGTTGAAATGATGGAGCGTCCATGTTTGTCCAGATTCTAGGTTCCGCTGCCGGCGGCGGCTTCCCCCAGTGGAACTGCAACTGCGTGAACTGCGCGGGCTTTCGCGACGGCAGCCTGCGGGCCAAGGCGCGGACGCAATCGTCCATCGCGATTTCCGATGACGGCGTGAACTGGGTGCTGTGCAACACCTCCCCGGACATCCGCGCCCAACTCCAGGGCTTCGCCCCGATGCAGCCGGGCCGCGCCCTGCGCGATACCGGGATCGGCGCAATCATCCTGATGGACAGCCAGATCGACCACACCACCGGCCTGCTCATGTTGCGCGAAGGGTGCCCGCATCAGGTCTGGTGCACCGACATGGTCCATGAAGACCTGAGCACCGGATTTCCGCTGTTCACCATGCTCAACCACTGGAATGGCGGGCTGACCTGGAATCGCATCGAACTCGACCAGAGCTTCAGCGTACCGGCATGCCCGAACCTGCGCTTCACCCCGCTGCCGTTGCGCAGTGCCGCGCCGCCGTACTCACCACACCGCTTCGACCCCCATCCGGGCGACAACATCGGCCTGATCGTCGAAGACCTCAACACCGGCGGCAAACTGTTCTACGCACCGGGCCTGGGCAAGGTGGATGCAGGGCTTCTGGAAATCATGGCCGGCAGCGATTGCCTGCTGGTCGATGGAACGTTGTGGGATGACGATGAAATGCAGCGTCGCGGCGTCGGCACCCGCACCGGTCGCGAGATGGGACACCTGGCGCAGAGCGGCCCCGGTGGCATGCTCGAAGTGCTTGAGCAATTGCCCAACCAGCGCAAAGTACTTATCCACATCAACAACACCAACCCGATTCTCGATGAAGACTCGCCAGAACGCGCGGAACTGGATCGGCGCCAGGTTGAAGTGGCGTATGACGGCATGAGTATTGTGCTGTAGCGGATGACCCTATCGCGAGCAAGCTCGCTCCCACAGTTGACCGCATTCCCCTGTGGGAGCGAGCTTGCTCGCGATGAGGCCGGCAGCAGCAACACATATCCTGGTTGTTCCCCGGAGAACCGCAATGACTGACACCCCGATGTCCCACGCCGAATTCGAAGCGGCCCTGCGCGCCAAGGGCGCCTACTACCACATCCATCACCCCTATCACGTGGCGATGTACGAAGGCCGGGCCACCCGCGAACAGATACAGGGCTGGGTCGCCAACCGTTTCTACTATCAGGTGAACATCCCCCTGAAGGACGCGGCCATTCTGGCTAACTGCCCGGACCGCGAGATCCGCCGCGAGTGGATTCAACGCCTGCTGGACCACGACGGTGCGCCCGGTGAAGACGGCGGCATCGAAGCCTGGCTGCGCCTGGGCCAGGCCGTGGGCCTCGACCCGGACCAACTGCGTTCCCAGGAGCTGGTACTGCCCGGCGTGCGCTTCGCCGTGGACGCCTATGTCAATTTCGCCCGCCGTGCCAGTTGGCAGGAAGCCGCGAGCAGTTCGCTGACCGAACTGTTCGCCCCGCAGATCCACCAATCGCGCCTGGACAGTTGGCCCCAGCACTACCCATGGATCGACCCGGCCGGCTACGAGTATTTCCGCACGCGCCTGGGCCAGGCACGGCGTGATGTCGAGCATGGTCTGGCGATCACGTTGCAGCACTACACCACCCGTGAAGGCCAGGAGCGCATGCTGGAAATTCTCCAGTTCAAACTGGACATTCTTTGGAGCATGCTTGATGCCATGAGCATGGCCTACGAACTGAAACGCCCGCCGTATCACAGCGTGACCGGGGAGCGGGTCTGGCACAAAGGAATCACCTTATGAGTTTCGATCGCAGCAAGACCCCGACCTGGCGCCCCGGCTACCGCTTCCAGTACGAACCGGCGCAAAAAGGCCACGTGCTGCTGTACCCGGAAGGCATGATCAAGCTCAACGAAAGTGCCGCGCTGATCGGCGGTTTGATTGATGGTGAACGGGATGTCGCGGCCATCATCAATGAGCTCGACCAACAGTTTCCCGGCGTGCCCGAACTCGGAGACGACATCGAGCAATTCATGGAGGTTGCCCGTGCGCAGCACTGGATCGAACTTGCCTGATTCATCAAGGCAAGTACCGACCAAACCCGAGGTCGGCTTGCCGCTGTGGCTGCTCGCCGAGCTGACCTATCGCTGCCCGCTGCAATGCCCGTACTGCTCCAATCCGCTGGATTTCGCCGAGCAAGGCAAAGAGCTGAGCACCGAGCAGTGGATCAAGGTGTTTCGTGAAGCGCGGGAAATGGGCGCCGCGCAGCTTGGCTTTTCCGGTGGCGAACCGCTGGTGCGTCAGGACCTCGCCGAGCTGATCGTTGAAGCGCGCAAGCTGGGTTTCTATACCAACCTGATCACCTCCGGCATCGGCCTGACCGAACAGAAAATCAGCGACTTCAAGAAGGCCGGTCTCGATCACATCCAGATCAGCTTCCAGGCCAGTGACGAGCAGGTGAACAATCTGCTGGCCGGCTCGAAAAAGGCCTTCGCGCAGAAACTGGAAATGGCCCGGGCGGTGAAGGCCCACGGTTATCCGATGGTGCTGAACTTCGTCACCCATCGGCACAATATCGACCAGATCGACCGCATCATCGAGTTGTGCATCGCACTGGAAGCGGACTTCGTCGAGCTCGCCACCTGCCAGTTCTACGGCTGGGCGCAACTCAATCGCGTTGGGCTTTTGCCGACCAGGGAGCAACTGGTGCGCGCCGAACGCATCACCAACGAATACCGCGCAAAACTGGAAGCCGAAGGGCATCCGTGCAAGCTGATTTTCGTCACGCCGGACTATTACGAAGAACGCCCGAAAGCCTGCATGAACGGCTGGGGCAGTATTTTCCTGACGGTCACGCCAGACGGAACCGCCCTGCCCTGTCACGGTGCCCGACAGATGCCGGTGCAGTTTCCCAACGTGCGCGACCACAGCATGCAGCACATCTGGTACGACTCGTTCGGTTTCAACCGCTTTCGCGGGTACGACTGGATGCCCGAGCCGTGCCGCTCCTGTGACGAGAAAGAAAAAGACTTCGGCGGCTGCCGCTGCCAGGCGTTCATGCTCACCGGCGATGCAAGCAATGCCGACCCGGTATGCAGCAAGTCGCCACAACACGGCGTGATCCTCAAGGCTCGCGAAGAAGCCGGGCACGCGACCCAGACCATCGACCAACTGGCCTTTCGCAATGAACGAAACTCACGCCTCATCGCCAAAAGCTGAACCTTTCAGCGCTGCCAAAGCCGTGGCCGCCGGTATCGATTTTGCCGAACTGCAGGTCGGTCGACAGGGCCTGTTCTGGAACGAATACCGCCCCGAAGACGCTGCGTGCCGGATCTGGCATTGGCGTGACGGCGCAGCGAAATGCCTGACGCCACCAGGGTTCAGCGTGCGCAGTCGGGTGTACGAATATGGCGGTGGAGCGTTTTGTCTGACGGACGATGGAATCGTTTTCGTCAATGAGGCCGACCAGCAGTTGTATCGGCAATCACTGCAAGACGAAGCGCCCGAAAGGCTGACGTCCGGAGCGTGCCGTTATGGCGATCTGCAGTTCGCCAACGGGCAAGTGCTGGCGGTCGAGGAGCACCGCGATCAACACCGATTGGTGGCGATCGATCTGTTGGATGGCGCACGTCACTTGCTGGCCGAGGGTGCTGATTTCTACGCGGCACCGACACTGAGCCCGGATGCCCGGCGCCTGGCCTGGATCGAGTGGAGTCGCCCGGATCAGCCATGGACAGCGACCCGCTTGATGGTTGCCGAGCGCCTCGCCAACGGCGGCTTTACCGAGGCTCGTTGTGTGGCGGGCGACGGCACTCAAGAGTCTGTGCAGCAACCGCGGTTTGATGCCGGCGGTCGCCTGTATTGCCTGACGGATCGCGCGGGTTACTGGCAGCCATGGAAAGAATCTGAAAAAGGCCTGAGCCCATTGCCAAGTGCCAGCGCCGACCATGGCCCCGCGCCCTGGCAACTCGGCGGCAGCACCTGGTTGCCGCTTAGCGACAACAGTTATCTGGCCAGTTGGACCGAGGGCGGGTTTGGCCGACTGGGCATAGGCGGCGACTCCAGCGCCGACTTTACCGGCGACTACAGCCGCTTCCGCCATCTCGCCGTGGATGAGCAGTTCATCTATTGCATCGCGGCGTCGCCCGTCAGTTCAAACGCCGTCATCGCCATAGACCGTCAGAGCCGGCAAGTGCAAGTGCTGGCCGGCGGCATCGCACCGCTTGCTCCCGAACAGATCAGCCGCCCGCAAACCTTGCGCTACCCAAGTGGCTCAGGCGAAGCACACGGCTTCTTCTACCCGGCGATGGCCGGCGAGGCGAAACCGCCATTGGTAGTGTTCGTCCATGGCGGACCGACTTCGGCGTGTTACCCGATGCTCGATCCGCGTATCCAGTACTGGGCACAGCGGGGCTTCGCCGTGGCCGATCTCAACTATCGCGGCAGCAGCGGTTATGGCCGGGCCTATCGCCAGGCACTGCACCTGAGCTGGGGTGATGTTGATGTGCAAGACGCCTGCGCCGTGGTCAGTTTCCTCAAGCAGCGAGGCTTGATCGACGGCGACCAGGCGTTCATTCGCGGCGGTAGCGCCGGCGGCTACACCAGCCTTTGCGCCTTGGCCTTTCACAACGTATTCCGCGCCGGCGCCAGCCTGTATGGGGTCAGCGACCCGGTGGCGCTGGGGCGCGCGACCCACAAATTCGAAAGCGACTATCTGGATTGGCTGATCGGCGATCCGCAACTGGATGCCGAACGCTACGCCGCCCGCACGCCGCTGCTGCATGCCGGCAACATCCGCGTGCCGATGATCTTCTTTCAAGGAGAACTGGACGCCGTGGTCGTCCCGCAACAGACCCGTGACATGGTCACGGCACTGCAGGACAACGGCATCCTGGTCGAAGCGCATTACTACGCCGATGAACGCCATGGCTTTCGCAAGGCCGGTAACCAGGCCCATGCGCTGGAGCAGGAGTGGTTGTTTTATCGGCGGGTGATGGATTCAGTGGACTGAAGCCTGCGTTCATTGCCGAAACGGTGGCGTCCCCTTCGCGGGCAAGCCCGCTCCCACAGGTTCTGCTGCGTGCACAAATCCTGTGGGAGCGGGCTTGCCCGCGAAAGCGATCGATCTAACGCCGCAAAAATTCAGCGCTTGGCGATGATGTACACCGCATGCACGATCCCCGGAATGTAACCGCACAACGTCAGCAGAATATTCAGCCAGAACGCCCCGCCGAATCCTACTTGCAGAAACACACCCAGTGGCGGCAACAGGATGGCGATGATGATGCGAATAAAGTCCATGGGACAGCTCCTGATTGGGGGTGGACTCGTTCGAGCCCTACAGCTAATCGACCTGTGCCGTTTGTCAGGGTTCAGTCACTCTACTCCCAAGTTCCGCCCCTTCGTTGAATTTCGCAGACAAAAAAACGCCCCACGCCAAAAGTATCGGGCGTGGGGCGTGCGTATTACCGCGAGACGGTTCTGGAATGTGTACAGGGCGCGCCTGATCAGACGGCAATCCCTTTGCGGCACTGCAATTGCGCGGTTCGCACTCGGGAGAAGGCGCGCGCCAGGCGCAGGAGCATTTCATCGATGTTGGCGTTGCTGACATTTAGCGCAGGGGTAAAGCGCAGGCAGTCGGGTTGCGGGGAATTGAGCAGCAAGCCTTCGTACAGCGCGGCCTTGACCACCGCGTCAGCGGAGTCGTCCGACAGCGTCAGCCCCCACAGCAGCCCTTGTCCGCGCAACTCGCCGTGACCGTAACGATGGGCCAAACGCCCTAACCCTTCACGCAGGTGTTGACCGGCCTCTGCGACGTGCTTGAGGAAAGCCTTGTCCTGCACGGTATCGAGCACCGAAAGCCCCGCCGCGGTCATCAACGCATTACCGTGATGAGTACCCGCCAACTCGCCAATGTCGAAACAGCAAGCCTTGCCCCGCGCCAGCAGCGCGGCCAATGGCACGCCGCCTCCCAAGCCTTTGCCGAGCACGACGATATCCGCCGTGATGCCGCAGGACTGTTCCGCGAGCAAGGTGCCACAACGGCCGATGCCGGTTTGCACTTCGTCGAAGATCAGCAAAATGCCGAGTTCACGGCACAGGCGTTCAACGCCCTTGAGATAGTGCGCGGTGGCCGGGACCACGCCGGCTTCGCTCTGGATCGGCTCGAGCATGATCGCTACGGTCCGTTCATCCACGGCCGCATGCAACGCTGGCAGGTCATTGAACGGAACACGACTGAAGCCTGGCAATTGCGGCTCGAACCGGTTGGCCAATGTCGAACTGTCCGACGCCGAAATCGTCGCCAGGCTCCGGCCGTGGCAACCGTTGTTGGCCACAATGATTCGCGACGCACCGCCGCGATGCCGTTGACCCCATTTACGCGCCAGTTTGATCGCCGCCTCGCAGGCTTCGCTGCCGGTATTGAGCAGGTAGGCCTGATCACTGCCGGTGCTGGCACACAAATGTTCGGCGAGGCTGAGCATGCCGCGGTTATGCAGTCCAAAACCCGGGTTGATCAGCGACTGAGCCTGGGCTGTGATTGCATTGACCAGTACCGAAGGGCTATGACCGAGGCTGTTGGCCCCGCCGCCCTGGGAAAAATCCAGATACGCGCGGTCATCGCTGTCCCACAACCATGAGCCCTGGCCACGCACAAACACCTGTTTTGGCCGCTCGACACTGGGCATCAAATACTCACTGGAAAGGTTAACGCCTTGGGATGGCGGGGAGGCGTCCATGACCAGATCATCAAGACTGGGAGGACTGCGGCGCAGACTGAACAGGTTCATCTGAAAAAAACCCTTTTGAGGTTTTTTGCCTTACCTATGTAAATACCATCGAAGCAAAGGGTATTCATCGCGCTCTGTGGCCCTGTAAGCCCTGTGAATGCGGTTAGACTAGGCTCAGGCGAGGCGTTCAGCCATTTCGATTTCCCAGCATTTTCGATAAGTAATACTTATGGATTTCAAGCAACTGCGTTATTTCGTCGCGGTCTATGAAGAAGGCCACGTGGGCCGGGCCGCCGAGCGCCTGTCCATCTCTCAGCCGGCGCTGTCCCAGCAAATCCGCCACCTCGAGCAAAACCTCGATGTGAGCCTGTTCGAGCGCAGCAGCAAACGCCTGTTGCCGACCCTCGCAGCCCATACGCTGTACAACCACGCCCTGCCTTTGCTCGATGGCCTGCAACGGGCACGGGAAGCGCTCGGCAACTTCAAGGGTCAGGCACTGCGCACCCTGGCCATTGGTGTATTGCAGACCGTGCACACCAGCCTCGTTCCGCAGATGCTCGAGCGGGTGCGCAAGGCGCAGCCGCATCTGGTGGTGCAGATCTACGAACTGACCGGCCTGGAAATCGAGCGGCGACTGCTCAACGGTTCTCTGGATATCGGCATCAGCTACCTGCCACCCCGCCAGCCTGGCTTGCATGGCGTGATGCTGTACGAAGACGAACTGACCCTGGTCATCCCGGCAGAGCATCCGCTGCGTGAATTCAAGAAAGTGTCCATGAGTCAGGCAGCCGAACTGCCGATGTTGCTGCTGGGCGAAGAGTTTCAGATCAGGCAGATCTGGCAGGCACAGCTGACAAGCCTCGGACGTCGCCCACAGGTGCAAGCCGAACTGAACAACATGGCCGGCATCCTCGACAGCCTGCCTCACACACGCCTGGCGACGGTGTTGCCTGGACGCTCGCAAAAGACCCATGGCAACCACGAATTGCTGTGGAAACCCCTGAGCGAACCGCGAGTGCCTTTGAAAGTCGGCTTGGTGTGTCGGGATGTGCAACGGCAGCAGGCCTCGCTGGCATTGCTGCAGACATTGCTGGAAGAAGTGATAAATGGCCCGGACGGGCGCTTGAACAGCGCGCAGGCTCTGGATGGGTCAAGCTGAAAACTTTTCTTCAGGCAAAAGAAAACCCCGCCGAAGCGGGGCTTTGCAGACTGTTTCCCTGACATCCATTTCACTCCGCCGTCCTGGCAGAATCCTACGTGTCCCTGTTGTTGCTTTGCGCTTCCTGCGCTACGTCCATGAGAAGTAGATTAGCCGTGGATCCAATTTGCATCTATGGGAGAACAGCAGCACGTTATGTAAGAGAATGCTTACATAACGTTACTTCATCAGAATTGTCCCGCATCCAGCAGGAACAACGATTCGCTACCGGCCTTCACCGACGCGCTCAACGAGTGAATGCGCGGCAGCAGGCGGGCAAAGTAGAAGCGCGCCGTGCCCAGTTTGCTGGCGTAGAAATCGTCTTGCGCTTCCTTGCCGAAAGCCGCCTTGGCCATCAGCGCCCACATGTAGGCGTAGGCCACGTAGCCGAACACCTGCAGATACTCGACCGACGCCGCGCCGATTTCGTTCGGATTGGTTTTGACCCGGTCCAGCAACCACGCGGTCAGTTCATCGAGGGTGGTCACGGCGTCGTTCAGCGGCTTGGTGAACTCGGCGAGGTCCGCGCTGGCAGTCGCCGTGAAGTGACGAATCTCGTCGGCGAACAGGTTGTAGAACGCCCCGCCGCTGCCGACGATCTTGCGCCCGACCAGGTCCAGCGCCTGAATACCGTTGGTGCCTTCGTAGATCTGGGTGATGCGCACGTCACGCACCAGTTGCTCCTGGCCCCACTCACGGATATAGCCGTGGCCGCCGAAGATCTGCTGGCCGTGTACGGTGGTTTCCAGGCCGAGGTCGGTCAGGAACGCTTTGGCCACCGGGGTCAGCAACGCCACCAGGTCTTCCGCACGCTTGCGGGTGGCGGCGTCTTCGCTGAACTTGGCGGTGTCCAGTTGCATCGCCACGTAGGTGGAGAACGCACGCCCCCCTTCGTTCGAGGCTTTCATGGTCAGCAGCATGCGCCGCACGTCCGGGTGGACGATGATCGGGTCAGCCACTTTGTCCTTGTTCTGCGCGCCGGTCGGCGAACGGCTTTGCAGACGGTCGCGGGCGTATTCCACGGCGTTCTGGTACGAGCGCTCGCCCGTGGCCAGGCCCTGGATACCAACGCCCAGGCGTTCGTAGTTCATCATGGTGAACATCGCCGCCAGGCCTTTGTTCGGCTCGCCGACCAGGTAACCCACGGCTTCATCGAAGTTCATCACGCAGGTGGCGGACGCCTGGATGCCCATCTTGTGTTCGATCGAACCGCAGTTGGCCGGGTTGCGCACGCCCAGGCTGCCATCGGCATTGACCATGAACTTCGGCACCAGGAACAGCGAAATGCCTTTCGGCCCCGCTGGTGCATCCGGCAGCTTGGCCAGCACCAGGTGGATGATGTTTTCGGTCAGGTCGTGTTCGCCACCGGTGATGAAGATCTTGGTGCCGCTGACCTTGTAGGAACCGTCGGCCTGAGGCTCGGCCTTGGTGCGGATGATCCCCAGGTCGGTACCGGCGTGCGGCTCGGTCAGGCACATGGAACCGGCCCAGATGCCGGCGTACATGTTCGGCAGGTACGCGGCTTTCAGTTCTTCGCTGGCGTGGGCGTTGATCGACAGGCAAGCACCGGCGGTCAGCATCGGGTACAGGCCGAACGACAGGCTGGCGGAGTTGACCATTTCCTCGACCTGGGCCGAAACGGCTTTGGGCATGCCCATGCCGCCATAGGACGGATCACCACCGACACCGACCCAGCCGCCTTCAGCGTAGGTCTGATAGGCCTGTGGGAAACCTGCCGGCGTGGTGACGGCACCGTCCGCCCAATGGCAACCTTCTTCGTCAGCGGCACGGCTCAGCGGTGCGATGCTTTTGCTGGTGACTTTGCCGGCTTCTTCCAGGATGGCTTCGACGGTTTCTGCATCGACGGTTTCGGCCAGTGCAGGCAGTTCGGCCCAGAGTTTGGCGACCTCGAACACTTCATTGAGGACGAAGCGCATATCGCGCAGGGGCGCTTTGTAGTCAGCCATGGCAAACCTCGCAAGATCTATACAGGTGATTCACAGGAAGAGTGTTTTCGTTGGGTCGGAGTGTACCTCAACAACTTTTGCGACACATAGGGTCAACTCATGACCGTTTTGTTATTTTTAGTCATTGCCGTAGGCGGGAGTGAACGGATGAAACTGTAGGAGCGAGCTCGCTCGCGAAAAACCCCAAGGCGCCACTGGGCATCTGGTTTTACGCGTTATCGTTCACGACCATCGCGAGCAAGCTCGCTCCTACAGGGTAGGTGTCAGAGCGCAAATAGCTCCGCCGGCAGTTGCATCAGGCAATCGCTACCTGCTTCGACGGCTGCCCGATGAGCAGCAGTGCGTGGCAACAGACGCTTGAAGTAAAACTCGTTGGTCGCCAGTTTGCCCCGGCAGAAGTCACTATCACCGCTGCCCGCATCGAGCTGCGCCTGAGCCACCAGCGCCATGCGCAACCACAGGTAGCCGAGGATGATGTAACCGCTGTACATCAGGTAATCCACCGACGCAGCACCGACTTCGTCCGGGTTTTTCATCGCCGCCATACCGACCCTGGTGGTCAATTCACCCCACTGCTGGTTCAGTTGATTGAGCTGCGCCACATACCCGGCCAGTTGTGGATGCTCGGCGTTCGCCGCGCAGAACTTGTGGACGATTTTGGTGAAGCCACGCAGCAGTTTGCCCTGGCTGCCGAGTACCTTGCGCCCGAGCAGGTCCAGCGCCTGAATGCCGTTGGTGCCCTCATAGATCGGCGCGATCCGGCAGTCGCGTACCAGTTGCTCCATTCCCCACTCACGAATGAACCCGTGACCGCCAAACACCTGCATGCCATGGTTGGTCACCTCCAGCCCGGTGTCGGTCATGAAGGCTTTGCAGATTGGCGTGAGGAACGCCAGCAAGTCTTCGGCATCCCGGCGCGCCGTTTCGTCCGGGCTCAGGTGTGCAACGTCGAGCAACTGTGCGGTGAAGTAGGTCAGCGCGCGGTTGCCCTCGTTGAAGGCTTTCATGGTCAGCAACATCCGCCGCACATCAGGGTGCACGATGATCGGGTCGGCGGCCTTTTCCGGCGCTTTCGGGCCGGTCAGCGAGCGCATCTGCAAACGGTCGTTGGCGTATTTGATCGCGCCCTGAAAGCTCGCCTCCCCCAGACACAGCCCTTGCATGCCGGTGCCCAGTCGCGCGTGGTTCATCATGGTGAACATGCAGTTGAGGCCCTTGTTCGGCTCGCCGATCAGGAAGCCCTTGGCCTCGTCGAAGTTCAGCACGCAGGTGGCCGAGGCCTTGATGCCCATTTTGTGTTCGATCGAGCCGCAGGACACGCCGTTGCGCTCGCCTGCTTCCCCCGTCGCATCGGGCAGGTACTTGGGCACGATGAACAGTGAAATGCCCTTGGTTCCGGCCGGTGCGTCCGGCAATTTGGCCAGCACCAGGTGAATGATGTTGGCGCTCATGTCGTGCTCGCCGGCGGAGATGAAGATCTTGCTACCGGAGATCGCGTAACTGCCATCGGCCTGAGGCACGGCGCGGGTCTTGATGATGCCCAGGTCGGTGCCGCAATGGGCTTCGGTCAGGCACATGGTGCCGGTCCATTGGCCAGCGGTGAGTTTCTTCAAATAGGTCTGCTTTTGCGCCTCGGTACCATGGGCGTGGATCGCCGACATCGCACCGTGGGTCAGACCGGGGTACATGCCCCATGAGGTGTTGCTGGAAGCCACCATTTCGCTGATCACCAGGCCCAGAGAGATCGGCAACCCTTGACCGCCGTAAACCGGATCCGCCGCCAGGCCATGCCAGCCGCCCTCGACATATTGGGCGAATGCCTGCTTGAAGCCTGCGGGCGTCGTGACCACGCCATTGTCGAAATGGCAGCCTTCTTCATCGCCACTGCGGTTCAGCGGCGACAGTACGTTTTCGCAGAACTTCGCCCCTTCTTCGAGGATCGCATTGACCATGTCCGGGCTGGCATCGGTGGCCCCCAGCGCGGCGTAGTTGCTGTGAAAGTCGAAGACGTGGTCGATCAGAAAGCGCATGTCGCGCAAGGGAGCTTTGTACTCGGGCATGGTCATTCTCCGTCGGCAGATTTCTCCAACCTACTGCTGCCGACCACGCCTCACAATCACTTTGCGCTCGCTGAATGCGCCATCATCACTCAACCGTAGCGGCGTCCATGCGCACGGCGCCACGGCGGTTCTGCCCGAACGCCATCACGCAGTTGCGCCCGGCGCCCTTGGCGCTGTAGAGCGCCTGGTCAGCGGACTTGAGCACCTCTTCGGGGGTGCGTTGTTCGATCCGTTCGGCAACGCCGATACTGACCGTCACCGACACACTCGACGCACCGGAACCGGCACGCCGCTGGCGCCCCTGACTATCGTCCTGCGGGCGGTTTTCCTGATTGCGCAGCTGAATGTTGTAAGTGGCGATGGACTCGCGGATGACTTCCAGGTGCGGCATGCACTCTTCGAGGGTCTTGCCTGCAAACACCAGGGCAAATTCCTCGCCGCCATAGCGATACGCCTTACCGCCACCGCCGATTTTCGACAGCTTGCTGGCCACCAGTCGCAGCACCTGGTCGCCGACGTCGTGGCCGTGGGTGTCGTTGAATTTCTTGAAGTGGTCGACGTCGCTCATGGCCAACACGTAGTTGCGCCCCAAGCGTTGCATGCGCTCATTCAACGCGCGACGACCCGGCAGCCCGGTCAGTTCGTCGCGGAACGCCATTTGATAGGCCTCATGAGCAACGGCAGCGGCAATCATCAGCATCACCTGGCTGCACATGATGTTCAGCGTGAACGGCAGGATGAAGGTTTTCGGTAACATCCAGAACAACCCGAGCAGCCCCACCCATTGCGCGGCATGCAGCGGTCGCGGGTTGCGCCAGTATTGCCAGGCCAGCAGCAGGAACGCCGCAATGAACACCGGATAGGACAACTGGATCAGGCTCATCCAGGCGCCATGCAAGGCGGGCCAGCGAATCTCCGACAACCAGATCAGCAGCGCGTGCGGATAGCTTTGCTCAAGCCCCAGCGCCACGCTGCCGACCGCCAGCAATACGGCGAAACGCGCCACCATGTCCTGAAACAGATGGGTGCGCTCCTGCCATGCCGCGAAGATGCCAAACAGCAGCGGCAGCAGCAGGCAACACAAATGAAAGACCACGGCGGCGTCGTCGCGCACCTTGCCGTTGTCGCGGTAATAGTCAGTCTGGGTGTCGAGCAGGAAGTAGGCGATGTACACCGTGACCATCAGAAACAGTTCACGCTGGCGTCGGTATACCGCGCAATAGGCGCCACCGAGCAACAACACCAGGGTGGGCAGCACGTTGAACAGCGACGTGAAGAAGACGTTCAGATCCTTGATGTATGCAGCCGCTAGCCCCGCCAGTAACAGCAGCAATGACGGTAGGAAGTGACTGAAACGCACAACGGAAGAACGCGGCAAGGGTAAAGCTCCGACCGGTCAAATCAATTGATGGCAATGTGCCAACCACTGTAACGGCAGAAAGCCTGAGTTGCTGAGTGAATTACTGAGGTATTTTTTAAAGGGCTTCCACGGGCAACCTTTAAAGCCAAAAAAGCCGCTGCTCCCGAAGGAACAGCGGCTTTTTCAAGTGCTTCGCTAAGGCTTAGTAGCCCAGATCGAAGTTCTCTTCTTTCATGTCCATCAGGTTGTTGGCGCCCGACAGCATGGTTACGACGTGAGTGCGGGTACGCGGCAGGATGCGCTGGAAGTAGAAGCGCGCAGTCTGCAGCTTGGCGGTGTAGAACGCCTCTTCGGAAGTACCGGCAGCCAGTTTCTCGGCAGCCAGGCGCGCCATGTCAGCCCAGAAGTAGGCCAGGCAGGCGTAACCGGAGTACATCAGGTAATCCACGGAGGCCGCGCCGACTTCTTCGCGATCTTTCATGGCGGCCATACCGACCTTCATGGTCAGCTCGCCCCATTCCTTGTTCAGTGCAGCCAGCGGAGCGACGAACTCTTGAACCGCTTCGTTGCCTTCGTTGGTCTGGCAGAACTTGTGGACGATCTTGGTGAAGCCTTTCAGAGCCTCGCCTTGGGTCATCAGCACTTTACGGCCCAGCAGGTCGAGTGCCTGGATACCGGTGGTGCCTTCGTACAGCATCGAGATGCGGCTGTCGCGGACGTTCTGCTCCATGCCCCACTCGGCGATGAAGCCGTGGCCGCCGTAGATCTGCACGCCGTGGTTGGCCGATTCGAAACCGACTTCGGTCATGAAGGCTTTGGCGATTGGAGTCATGAACGCCAACAGTGCGTCGGCTTTCTTCTTCTCTTCTTCGTCCACGCCGTACTTGACGATGTCGACCTGCTTGGCGGTGAAGTAAACCATCGCGCGGTTGCCTTCGGCGAATGCCTTCATGGTCAACAGCATGCGGCGTACGTCAGGGTGCACGATGATCGGGTCAGCGGCTTTGTCCGGTGCTTTCGGACCCGTCAGCGAGCGCATCTGCAGACGGTCGCGAGCGTATTTCAGGCCACCCTGGAAACCGACTTCAGCGTGGGCCAGGCCTTGCAGCGCGGTACCCAGACGTGCGGTGTTCATGAAGGTGAACATGCAGTTCAGGCCTTTGTTCGCCGGGCCGATCAGGAAGCCGGTAGCGCCGTCGAAGTTCATCACGCAAGTAGCGTTGCCGTGGATGCCCATCTTGTGTTCCAGGGAACCGCAGGACACAGCGTTACGCGCGCCAACCGAACCATCGGCGTTGGGCATGAACTTCGGCACGATGAACAGGGAGATGCCTTTGGTGCCGGCCGGGGCATCCGGCAGGCGGGCCAGTACGATGTGGACGATGTTGTCGGCCATGTCGTGTTCACCGGCCGAGATGAAGATCTTGGTGCCGGAAACCTTGTAGGAACCGTCGGCCTGAGGCTCGGCCTTGGTGCGCAGCATGCCAAGGTCGGTGCCGCAGTGCGGCTCGGTCAGGCACATGGTGCCGGTCCACTCACCGGAAACCAGCTTGGTCAGGTAAGCCTCTTGCTGCTCAGGGGTGCCGTGCTCGGAGATGGTGTTCATCGCACCGTGCGACAGACCCGGGTACATGCCCCACGACCAGTTGGACTCGCCAACCATTTCGCTGATGGCCAGACCCAGGGACTCCGGCAGGCCTTGGCCGCCGTGCTCTACGTCGTGAGCCAGGCTTGGCCAGCCACCTTCGACGAATTGCTTGTAGGCTTCCTTGAAGCCAGTCGGGGTCTTAACGCCGGACTCGCTCCAGGTGCAGCCTTCGAGATCGCCCACGCGGTTCAGCGGAGCCAGTACCTGCTCACAAAACTTGGCGCCTTCCTCAAGAATGGCGTCAACCATGTCCGGAGTTGCGTCGGCACAAGCCGGAAGGCTCTGATAGTGCGCTTCGTAGCCGAGCAGCTCGTCACGAACGAAGCGAATATCACGCAAGGGGGCCTTGTAGTCAGGCATAGCGATAAACCTCTGCTGATGTAACCGGGAATGAACGACCGCATTGATTTGTTGTTGCGATCAAACAGTTGTTTGAAACATACGTTTACGCCCAAATCTTGTCAAGCGCCGATCTTTTTCCGTTCGTCACCGCCGATCAGGCACATCTGCGCGCAACCGCACGACGGACATTGACCGAGCGAGCCACCATGCAGAAAAGATTAGTTGAGTGAGAAGGACTTACGCAGAAAAACGCCGCGAACAGGCGCGGCGTTGGAGAGACGGATTCAATGAGGATCAGGCGAAAGTATCGATCAGCGTTCCGAGCACTTCGTCGGATGCCTTGGCGACTTTGGCGCCCAGTTCGACCTGAAATTTGCCTTGGGCCATTTCGACCACATTGCTGGCCAGGTCCGATTGCCGACTGCGATCAACCGATCGCAGACGATCGACCTGCGCCTCGGAGGACTGGCTGGTGACCGAGCGCTCGATCGTCGTGTTGGCGATCTGCCCGGCGGCTTGATCGACACGGTTCTGCCCTGTCTGAAGAGTGCTCAGACCGGCATAAAAAGCGGTGTTTCCTGAGATTTCCAAGGGAGAACTCGTCCTTTCAAAGGATCAACAGTGACCATTGAAGCAGAGTGGCCGGCAAAACACTCGACAAAAACACTAATGGCACAGTGCCTTCCCATAGGCAAAGCCCGAAGCCACTCGCCTCAGTCCAACAGGTCCAGTTGCAAGTGCTCGGCCACCGCCTCGGCCGTAACGGCCTTGAGTTTCGGCACACGCCCCAGGCACGGTGCCGGGAGGCGCTCGGCCAGGGTAGCCAGGTTTTCTTCCAGCCGCGAGGTCTTCGGGTCGATGATGTTGGCCACCCATCCCGCCAGTTGCAAACCGTCCCGGGCAATCGCTTCGGCGGTCAACAAGGCATGGCTGATACACCCCAGGCGTACACCGACCACCAGGATCACCGGCAGCTTCAATGCGATGGCCAGGTCCGACAGGTTGTCCTGATCCGCCAGGGGTACGCGCCAGCCGCCGGCGCCTTCGATCAGGGTGAAGTCCGCCTGCATGCCCAGAATCTGCCGCATCGGCGCCAGCAACGACTGCACCGTCAGCGCCACGCCCGCCTCTCGCGCCGCCAGATGCGGGGCAATGGCCGGTTCGAAGGCCATCGGATTGACCTGTGCATAGGTCAGCGGCAGCGAACACTGCGCCAGCAAGGCCAGCGCATCGGCGTTGCGCAGGCCTTTAGGTGTCACATCGCAACCGGAAGCGACCGGCTTGCCCGCCGCCGTGCTCAAACCCGCCGAACGCGCCGCATGCAGCAACCCCGCAGCGATCGTGGTTTTACCGACATCGGTATCCGTGCCGGCGATGAAATAGGCTGCGCTCATAAGGGTTTCTCCAAAACGGCGTACACCACTTGATAAGTCGCCGGCAGACCCTGGGCCTGACGAAACTGTTCGTAAGCCTCGATCAAACCCAAAATCCGCACCCGGCCGGTCAAGCCACCCGGCCGCCCGGGATTGAGATTGTGCGCACCCAACGCCTTGAGTTCATGGGTCAGGCTGCGCACATCCGGGTAATACAGCACGTGCGCAAGGTTTTGCAGACTGACCGCCCTCAAGCCGCTGGCCGCACACAGTTGTTGATAAACACCAAACTCGCGGAAGCGGTTGACGTGCACCATGCCGTCGACTTCGCGCCAGCTGTCGCGCAATTCAAACAACGTCCCTACACACAGACTAGCAAACGCGAAAATGCCGCCCGGTTTCAGTACTCGAAAGGCTTCACTGAGCACCGAGTCGAAGTCCGCGCACCACTGCACCGCCAGGCTGGAGAAGATCAGGTCGCAAGACGAATCCTGCAGTGGCAGTCGCTCGGCATCGCCGGCCACGAAGTGTGTGGCACCGCCCAATGGCCGGGCGTGGTTGAGCATGCCCTCGGCAATGTCCAGCGCCACCCCGTGGCTGCCCGGAAATCGCTCACCCAGGGCACGACTGAAATGCCCGGTGCCACAGCCCAGGTCCAGCCAGCGCTGCGGTACGAAGTCCTGCGGCAAGCGCCCGAGCAATTGGCTGCCCACATCACGCTGCAGCTCGGCCACGCTGTCGTAGCTTGCTGCCGCGCGGGAGAATGAGGCTGCTACCTGGCGCTTGTCGGGCAAGGCGCCGGGCAGATTGGGAAGGGATAAATCAGTCATCGCCGGACTCATGCAAAAAGGCCTGGATCGCCCCCGCCACACCGTGGGGATCCTCCAGGAGAAACACGTGGCTGGCCTGTTCAATCAGACCGATTTCGACATCCGGCAGCAATGCCAACAACTCGCCCGCCGCTTCCACCGGCACCAGCCCGTCGAGGCCGGCGAACAGATGCAGTTGCGGACCACGGAACGATTGCAGCGCCTGTCGTGTATCCAGTTGCGCGAGCACTTGCAGACCACTCAGCAACACCGGCGCAGCGGTGTTCGGGGCGCCGCCGAGCAACAATCGCGACAATCCGCGTGGGTCTTCGGCGCCTTGGGCGCAAAGCAGTGAAAAGCGTTTCAAGGTCGCGCGCGGATCGGCTTCACATCCCGCCAGAAACGCATCGAAGGTTTCCCCGGACATGGCGCTTGTCCATTGATCATGAGCGACAAAAGAAACGTTGCTGGCCAGGGTGAAAACACCACAGCAGCGATCGCCACGCCGGGCCGCCAATTCGCAGGCGAGCATGCCACCCAATGACCAACCGCCCAGCCACACGTCTTGCGGCAAGGTCGAATCAAGCTCATCGAGCCACTCTTCAAGATCGCTCGACTCCAGCTCCGGCAACGGCTCGATCTCGACGCGCAGGTGCTCATCCAAACCGCGCAGGGCCGCCGCCAGAGGCTCCAGCGGTGAAACGCCAAGGCCCCAGCCGGGCAGCAGGATCAGACGATCACGCATGGCTTGGCTCCAGCTTCAGTTGTTGAAAACAATCGGCCAGTCCGTTTAACAATAGCTGTACCTGAGCCTCACTGTGGGCAGCCGTCAACGTGACCCGCAGCCGGGCACTGCCGGCGGGTACGGTCGGCGGGCGAATCGCGGTCACCATCAACCCGCGTTCACGCAGCATTTGCGAAAGTCGCACCGCTCGCCCCGCGTCACCGATCATGATCGGCTGGATCGGCGTGAAGCTGTCCATGAGTTCCAGGCCAATCTGCTCGGCACCTTTGCGGAACTGGCGGATCAGCGTCTGCAAATGCTCGCGGCGCCAGTGTTCGCTGCGCAGCAGTTCCAGGCTTTTCAACGTGGCGCAGGCCAGCGCGGGGGGCTGGCTGGTGGTGTAGATGTAAGGGCGGGCGAACTGGATCAGGCTTTCGATCAACTCTTCGCTGCCAGCCACAAAGGCGCCCGCCGTTCCGAACGCCTTGCCAAGGGTGCCGACCAGCACCGGAACGTCATCCTGGCTCAAGCCAAAGTGTTCGACGATGCCGCCACCGTTGGCACCCAGCGGTCCAAAACCATGGGCATCGTCGACCATCAACCAGGCGCCTTTGGCCTTGGCTTCTCGGGCCAGCGCCGGCAAGTCGGCAATATCACCGTCCATGCTGAACACGCCGTCGGTGACCACCAGCGTATTGCCGGTGGCTTTTTCCAGGCGCTTGGCCAGGCTCGCCGGGTCGTTGTGCAAGTAGCGATTGAACCGCGCGCCGGACAACAGCCCCGCGTCGAGCAGCGACGCATGATTGAGCCGGTCTTCGAGCACCGTATCACCCTGCCCCACCAACGCCGTGACCGCGCCGAGGTTGGCCATGTAGCCGGTGGTGAACAGCAACGCCCGCGGGCGACCGGTCAGGTCGGCCAACGCTTCTTCCAGGGCATGGTGCGGGGAACTATGGCCGATGACCAGATGCGATGCCCCTCCGCCCACACCCCACTTCGAAGCGCCGGCACGCCAGGCTTCGATCACTTGCGGATGATTGGCCAGGCCCAGGTAGTCGTTGTTACAGAACGCCAGCAACGGCTGGCCATCGACCACCACTTGCGGCCCCTGCGGGCTTTCTAGCAGCGGGCGCTGTCGGTAGAGGTTTTCGGCACGACGGGCAGCAAGGCGTGCGGCGAGATCGAAAGACATGCAGGCCTCGACTATCAAATGACATAGAGCTTTTTGTGGGAGCGGGCTTGCTCGCGAATACGGCCTGACATTCAACAAAGATGTTGACTGATACACCGCCTTCGCGAGCAAGCCCGCTCCCACAGGGTTTTGCATTCATTCAGTGGAAGCAGTGATTGCTCAAACAGCCGCGTTGTAAAACTGCTCGCTGCTCTTCTGTTCCACCAGCGCCTGCTCGATAGCTGCCTGATGCACCTCGTCGGCGTGCTCTTCGCGGGCTTCCGGCAGGATGCCCAGACGCGAGAACAGTTGCATGTCCTTGTCGGCCTGCGGGTTGGCGGTGGTCAGCAGTTTGTCGCCGTAGAAAATCGAGTTGGCACCGGCGAAGAACGCCAGGGCCTGCATCTGCTCGTTCATGGCTTCGCGGCCGGCGGACAGGCGCACGTGGGATTGCGGCATCAGGATGCGCGCGACGGCGAGCATGCGGATGAAGTCGAACGGATCGACGTCGTCGGCATTTTCCAGCGGCGTACCGGCGACTTTCACCAGCATGTTGATCGGCACCGACTCCGGATGCTCAGGCAGGTTGGCCAACTGGATCAGCAGGTTGGCGCGGTCGTCCAGCGACTCGCCCATGCCCAGAATGCCGCCGGAGCAGATCTTCATCCCGGAATCACGCACGTACGCCAGGGTTTGCAGGCGTTCGCTGTAGGTGCGGGTGGTGATGATGCTGCCGTAGAACTCCGGCGAGGTATCGAGGTTGTGGTTGTAGTAGTCGAGGCCGGCCTTGGCCAGCGCTTCGGTCTGCTCCTGATCCAGGCGACCGAGGGTCATGCAGGTTTCCAGGCCCATGGCTTTCACGCCTTCGACCATCTTCAACACGTACGGCATGTCCTTGGCCGACGGATGCTTCCACGCCGCGCCCATGCAGAAGCGGGTCGAACCGATGGCCTTGGCGCGAGCGGCCTCTTCGAGGACCTTCTGCACCTCCATCAGTTTCTCTTTTTCCAGGCCGGTGTTGTAGTGACCGGACTGCGGACAATATTTGCAATCTTCCGGGCAGGCGCCGGTCTTGATCGACAGCAGGGTCGACACCTGGACGCGGTTGGCGTCGAAATGCGCACGGTGCACCGTCTGCGCCTGGAACAACAGGTCATTGAATGGCTGAACGAAGAGTGCTTTGACTTCGGCCAAAGTCCAGTCATGACGCAGGGTGGCAGTGGTGCTGGCGCTCATGGGCGTTTCCTTTGAATTATGCTTTGGCAGTCGGCTGGGTAATGGAGTTTCACAGCCGCTTCACAGATGTTTCGGCATATTTAAGGAAGAGCGATGCGCTGTCAACCACGATACGAAGGACCGGTTTACATCTGGTTAAAAAACAAACAATCATGCCTTTTGTGCGATGAAACGGCCGACGGCATCCCTCCTGTCTGCACGGCCTGCGAAATCGAGTTGCCCTGGCTCGGTGATCACTGTCTGACCTGCGCCCTGCCGCTCCCGGCCGCGGGACTGACCTGCGGCCATTGCCTGAAGCAGCCACCGGCCTTCGAACAAGTGATTGCGCCCTGGACCTACAGCTTTCCGGTAGACAGCCTGATCACCCGCTTCAAACACAACGCCAAGTGGCCGTTTGGCCGCCTGATCGCCGAACTTCTCGCTCAATACCTGCAACATCGCTTCGAAGACGACCTGCTGCGACCCCAGGCGCTGATCCCGGTGCCGCTGGCCAATCGGCGCCTGCGCCAGCGCGGGTTCAATCAGGCGGCGATGCTGGCTCACTGGTTGAGTGCGAGTCTCGATATCCCTTGCGACGAACGGTTGCTGCTGCGTACTCAAGACACCGACGCCCAACAGGCATTGAACGCCGAAGCCCGCCTAAGGAACCTGCGCAATGCTTTCGCCCTGGCACCCTGCGCGGTCGTCAAAGGCCGGCACCTGGCTCTGGTCGACGACGTACTGACCACCGGAGCCACGGCCCAGGCCCTGGCTCGCCTGTTGATGGACGCCGGGGCGGCGAGGGTCGACGTCTATTGCCTGGCCCGCACGCCCAAACCCGGCGAGACACCCTGACTTGACTCGCGCGGCCCAAGCGACCAACGTCCTCACCATCGTCACCACCCAAAGCGACTTGTCATGTCTTTGCCAACCTTGCTGTCCCAGCACATTGTCCGCCGTCCGCAGCGCATCGCCCTGCTGCAGCACATCGCCGAACAAGGCTCGATCACCCGCGCGGCCAAAAGCGCGGGCTTGAGCTACAAGGCTGCCTGGGATGCGATCGATGAGCTGAACAACCTGGCGCAGAAGCCGCTGGTGGAGCGGATTGTCGGCGGCAAGGGCGGCGGCGGTGCGCGCCTGTCCAACGAAGGTGAGCGGGTGTTGCGCCTGTATCAGAAGCTGCAAGCCTTGCAGGCCCAAGTGCTGGAAGCAACTGAAGACGCGAGCGATCTGGATCTGCTCGGGCGCCTGATGCTGCGCACCAGCGCGCGCAATCAGTTGCACGGCAAGGTGATTGCGATCGAACCTCAGGGACGCAACGACCTGATTCGCCTCGAAGTCGCCGAAGGCGTGATCGTCGCCGCGCAAATCACCCACGACAGCACCGAGCGCCTGGAACTGCAAATCGGCACTGAAGTCGTGGCATTGATCAAGGCCGGCTGGCTCGACGTGCTGCAAATCGACTCTGTCGAAACGCCTGAAAACAATTGCCTCAGCGGCATCATCGAAAAAATTCTCGACGCCGACGACGGTCCCAGCGAAGTGCGCATCACCCTGCCCAACGGCCTGACTCTATGCGCCTTGGCCGAACCGAGTCATCTGCAAGCATCGGGGCTGACGTGCGGTAAACCGGTGCGCGTGGAGTTTTCGCCGTCCAGGGTTCTGCTGGGCACACCACTGTAAACAGAACTGCAACAAAAGGTTCATGACTCATCATTAAGGTGTCTGCAAAATCCGCAGGGAGCCTGAAATGAGCCTATTAGAAGAAAACCAGTCCACCGACCTCGAAACCATGGTCGGCCTCAGCCGTCGCGGCTTCATCAGCGCAGGTGCCCTGTGCGGCGCGGCGATGTTCCTTGGCGGCAACCTGCTGAGCCGCAGCGTGATGGCCGCCAGTGTCAGCGCCGGCAACAGCCAGTTGCTGGGTTTCGACAGCATTGCCGCCGCCACCAGCGACACAATCACCCTGCCGCCGGGCTACAAGTCCTCGGTGCTGATCAGCTGGGGCCAGCCCCTGCACAAGGACGGTCCGGCGTTCGACCCGAGCGGCAACGGCAGCGCCGAACATCAAGAAGTCCAGTTCGGCGACAACAACGACGGCATGAGCCTGTTCGAGTTTCCGGGCGAAAAAGACCGGGCGCTGATGGCGATCAACAACGAATACACCAACTACCGCTACCTCTACGCCCATGGCGGCATGCCGCAATCGGCGCAAGAAGTGCGCAAGGCGCTGGCCTGCGAAGGTGTGTCGGTGATTGAAGTGCAGCGCAAGAACGGCCAATGGCAATTCGTCCAGGGCTCACGCTACAACCGCCGCATTCACGGCAACGCACCGATCACCCTGAGCGGCCCGGCCGCCGGACATGCCTTGCTCAAAACCAGTGCCGATCCGCACGGCAAGAACGTCCTGGGCACCTTCCAGAACTGCGCCAACGGTAAGACGCCGTGGGGCACCTATCTGACCTGTGAAGAGAACTTCACCGACTGCTTCGGCAGCAGCAACGCCGAGCAGAAGTTCGACCCGGCGCAAAAACGCTACGGCGTGGTGGCCACCAGCAAAGAAATCAACTGGCACCAGCACGACGAGCGCTTCGACATGGCGAAGAACCCCAACGAGCTCAACCGTCACGGCTGGGTGGTGGAGATCGATCCGTTCGATCCGAAATCGACGCCGGTCAAACGCACGGCCCTGGGCCGTTTCAAGCACGAAAACGCCGCACTGGCCGAAACCGGCGACGGTCATGCCGTGGTGTACATGGGCGACGATGAACGCGGTGAGTTCATCTACAAATTCGTCAGCCGCGACAAGATCGACCACAAGAACCCCAAGGCCAACCGTGACATTCTCGACCACGGCACCCTGTACGTGGCGCGGTTCGATGCCGGCGACGGCAACGTCGATCACCCGAAAGGCCAGGGTGAATGGATCGAACTGACCCACGGCAAAAACGGCATCGACGCCAGCAGCGGCTTTGCCGATCAGGCCGAAGTTTTGATTCACGCGCGTCTCGCCGCCAGTGTGGTGAAAGCCACGCGCATGGACCGCCCGGAATGGATCGTGGTCAGCCCCAAGGATGGCCAGGTCTACTGCACGCTGACCAACAACGCCAAACGCGGCGAAGACGGGCAACCGGCGGGCGGGCCGAACCCGCGCGAGAAGAACGTCTACGGCCAGATCCTGCGCTGGCGCACCGAGCGTGACGATCACGGCTCGAAAACCTTTGCCTGGGACCTGTTCGTCGTCGCCGGTAATCCGGGGGTTCACGCCGGCACACCAAAAGGCGGATCGTCGAACATCACGCCGCAGAACATGTTCAACAGCCCGGACGGTCTGGGCTTCGACAAGGCCGGACGCTTGTGGATTCTCACCGACGGCGATTCGAGCAACGCCGGAGACTTTGCCGGCATGGGCAACAACCAGATGCTCTGTGCCGACCCGGTAACCGGCGAGATTCGTCGCTTCATGGTTGGCCCGGTAGGTTGTGAAGTGACGGGGATCAGCTTCTCGCCGGATCAGAAAACCCTGTTTGTCGGGATTCAGCATCCGGGTGAAAACGGCGGTTCTACCTTCCCCGAGCACCTGCCCAACGGCAAGCCGCGGTCTTCGGTGATGGCGATTACCCGCGAGGATGGCGGGATCGTCGGCGCCTGATCCGGCCTCTTCGCGGGCAAGCCCGCTCCCACAGGAGATCTATGGCGTGCCACCGATCGCATGCACACCGACAATCCAATGTGGGAGCGGGCTTGCCCGCGAAGGCGTCAGCCCAAACACCGCACACCTCAAGCCCACCCCCTAAAGCCCCGCCGTCTGCGCTACCATGCCTGGCCGGACGCAGCAGCCTGCTGCGCGCAGGAGTCAGCATGGCCCACCCGTTTGAAACCCTCACACCAGACCTCGTGCTCGATGCCGTCGAAAGCATCGGCTTTCTCAGCGACGCGCGCATCCTGGCGCTCAACAGCTACGAGAACCGCGTCTATCAGGTCGGTATCGAAGACGCCGAGCCGCTGATCGCCAAGTTCTACCGGCCGCAACGCTGGAGCAACGAAGCGATTCTGGAAGAGCACCAGTTCACCGCCGAACTCGCCGACTGCGAGGTGCCGGTCGTGGCGCCGTTGATCCACAACGGTGAAACCCTGCACGAACACAACGGTTTCCGTTTCACCCTGTTCCCCCGCCGTGGCGGTCGAGCACCGGAGCCGGGCAACCTCGACCAACTCTATCGCCTGGGCCAGTTGCTCGGGCGCCTGCATGCGGTCGGCTCGACCCGGCCGTTCGAGCACCGTGAAGCGCTGGCGGTAAAAAACTTCGGCCATGACTCGCTGGCCACATTGCTCGACGGCAACTTCATCCCCCGCAGCCTGCTGCCGGCCTACGAGTCAGTGGCCCGCGATCTGCTCAAGCGTGTGGAAGATGCCTACAGCAACACGCCGCACCAGAACATCCGCATGCACGGTGACTGCCACCCCGGCAACATGATGTGCCGTGACGAGATGTTCCATATCGTCGATCTCGACGACTGCCGCATGGGGCCGGCGGTACAGGACATCTGGATGATGCTCGCCGGCGATCGTCAGGATTGCCTGAGCCAGTTGTCGGAACTGATGGACGGCTACAACGAATTCCACGACTTCGATCCCCGTGAACTGGCCTTGATCGAACCGTTGCGCGCCCTGCGCCTGCTGCATTACAGCGCCTGGCTCGCCCGCCGCTGGGACGATCCGGCCTTCCCCCGCAGTTTTCCGTGGTTCGGCACCGAGCGTTATTGGGGGGATCAGGTGCTGGCGTTGCGCGAGCAGTTGGCGGCGCTCAATGAAGAACCCCTAAAGCTATTCTGACTACACGAATCCCCCTGTAGGAGCGAGCTTGCTCGCGAAAAACACAAGGGCAACGCGTTTATCCAGACAGCACGCGTTATCGTTGACGTCCATCGCGAGCAGGCTCGCTCCTACAGATACCGATGTTCACAAATGTCCTACCTATTCAGTCAGGACATTCGCAGACAAATCTCCTTACAATCCCCTCTTTGTTAGCTGCCTAAGCAAGGATTCTGCATGCAAGCCGCCAACCCGCGTCGCGGGTACATTCTGGGCCTGAGTGCCTATATCATCTGGGGGCTTTTCCCCCTCTACTTCAAAGCCATCGCCAGCGTGCCCGCAGTGGAAATCATCATCCACCGGGTGCTGTGGTCGGCGCTGTTCGGCGCCTTGTTGCTGATGGTCTGGAAGCATCCCGGCTGGTGGCGCGAGCTGCGGGAGAACCCCAAGCGACTGGCGATCCTGGCCCTGAGCGGCTCGCTGATCGCAGCCAACTGGCTGACCTACGTCTGGTCGGTGAACAACGGCCGCATGCTGGAGGCAAGTCTCGGTTACTACATCAACCCCTTGGTGAACGTGTTGCTGGGCATGCTGATCCTCGGCGAACGGCTGCGGCGCATGCAATGGATTGCCGTTGGCCTCGCGGCGGTGGGTGTGGCGCAGCAGGTCTGGCAAGTCGGCAGCCTGCCGTGGGTGTCGCTGGTGCTGGCACTGACCTTCGGTTTCTATGGCCTGATTCGCAAGCAGGCACCGGTCAAGGCACTGCCGGGGCTAGTGGTGGAAACCTGGATGCTGGTGCCGATTGCCCTTGGCTGGTTGCTGCTCAATCCGACGGCCAGCAGCGCCCAGGCCGAATTCTGGACCACCTCCCAAGCCTGGTGGCTGATCGCCGCCGGCCCGATCACGCTGGTGCCGCTGGTCTGCTTCAACGCTGCTGCACGGCATTTGCCCTACACGACACTGGGGTTTCTTCAGTACTTGGCGCCAACCCTGGTTCTGCTGCAAGCCGTTCTGCTGTTTGGCGAGCACCTGTCGTCCAGCACCTTGGTAGCGTTCATGTTTATCTGGGCCGGTCTGGCGGTTTACAGCGTCGATGCGTGGATAAGTTTGCGCCGCCGCAGCTGATCAAAAAACGCACAAAAGCCTACAGGCCACGTCTCCCGTGGCCTGCATCATTCCTTCCCAAGGTTATCCACAGCGTGATCCCCGCCGATTGTGCGCAAGTGGCTGAAACTGCTGGTTTTTTGATCAGATCATGAAGAACCCCGGTCGGCGTGGCCTGGCGGGGTGTCTCTACAGGTTATCCACAGGCCGGTGCACGTTTAACTTGGATAACCTGATCAGGGATCACTGCGCAGCACCAACTCGACCATCAGATCGTCCGCCAGGGTTTCCAGGCGCGATTGCAGCACGTCCAGCGACAGCGTCAGCGGGACCGCGAGAATCGCCTCGGCATGGAACAACGGCTCGCTGCTCATCGGTGCCGGGCGCACTTCGGTGACCAGCCGTTCCAGACTCACCCCCTGCTCGCTCAACAGGCGTGTGATGTCACGCACGATCCCCGGACGATCATTTCCCACCAGTTCCATGGCGATCGGCTTCCAGGTGCAGGATTGTTCGATGCTGCTTTCGGCGACCAACACGCGAATGCCCTGGGCGGACAAGCCCTGCAGGGCCGCGACCAATTCATCGTAGGCCTCGGCCGGCACGCCCACCCGCAGAATCCCGGCGAATTGTCCCGCCATGCGCGACATGCGGCTTTCCAGCCAGTTGCCGCCGTGCTCGGCAATGCATTGGGCAATGCGCTCGACTTGTCCGGGCTTGTCCGGAGCGAAAACTGTGAGTACGAGATGGTCCATGGCGCAGCCCTCCAATCATGACTTTTGTTATAGAGAACCAAGTATAGGCAAGGGGAACATTGTGGCGAGGGGGCTTGCCCCCGTTCGGCTGCGCAGCAGTCGCAAAATGAGCGGATGTAATTTTTCGTGGTACATGCACGGGAGCGGCTTCGCCACTCAACGGGGGCAAGCCCCCTCGCCACAAAAACAGGCACCCCATAGCAGAGCACCAAAGATAATGTGTACAACTTTTGATATTTAACTGGAACAATCCAATAGTTTTTTGAGAACATCACGCTCCCCGACGTGACCGCAATGCGTCATGGGGTCGCAGAACGACGTAATTAGTCTAATTTTCACAACCGCAACTCATCATGTAGTATGCCGCAGCGCGCACTACATAACGTTGGATCGATGTCTGCCGCAGGCACGTTCGCAACCCTGAAAGCCCTGTCAGCAAGGCCCCAAGCCGTTGATTGGTCCCAACCCAGCCGCCCGTCGTGGGCATGTACTGGTAGAGGGGTTTGTGGTTTAAATGGCCAAAGGCTTCATTGTTAAATTGAAGAGCTGAAAAGCGAAATAGCTGAGCAGAGTGAGGCAAGCAATGACTGAACACGTTCAAGTCGGTGGCCTGCAGGTCGCCAAAGTCCTGTTCGACTTCGTGAACAACGAAGCCATTCCCGGTACCGGCCTCACCGCCGATAAGTTCTGGGCCGGTGCCGACAAGGTCATCCATGACCTGGCACCGAAGAACAAAGCCCTACTCGCCAAACGCGATGATTTCCAGGCTCGTATCGATGCCTGGCACCAGGAACGTGCAGGTCAGGCGCACGACGCCGTGGCCTACAAAGCTTTCCTGCAAGACATCGGTTATCTGCTGCCAGAAGCGGCCGATTTCCAGGCAACGACGCAAAACGTCGATGAAGAAATCGCCCGCATGGCCGGTCCACAACTCGTGGTACCGGTGATGAACGCCCGCTTCGCTCTCAATGCTTCGAACGCCCGCTGGGGTTCGCTGTACGACGCGCTCTACGGCACCGACGCCATCAGCGAAGCCGACGGCGCGGAAAAAGGCAAAGGCTACAACAAGGTGCGCGGTGACAAGGTCATCGCTTTCGCCCGTGCCTTCCTCGACGAAGCGGCGCCTTTGGCGGCCGGCTCCCACGTCGACTCCACTGGCTACAAGATCGTCGACGGCAAACTGGTGGTCGCCCTCAAAGGCGGCAGCAACACCGGCCTGCGCAACGATGCGCAACTGATCGGCTTCCAGGGCGATGCCGCTGCACCGACCGCGATCCTGCTGAAAAACAACGGCCTGCATTTCGAAATCCAGGTCGACGCCAGCACCCCGGTCGGCCAGACCGACGCGGCCGGCGTCAAAGACATCCTGATGGAAGCCGCGCTGACCACCATCATGGACTGCGAAGACTCGGTTGCCGCAGTCGATGCCGATGACAAAGTGGTGATCTACCGCAACTGGCTCGGCCTGATGAAGGGCGATCTGTCGGAAGAAGTCGCCAAGGGCGGTCAGACCTTTACCCGCACCATGAACGCCGACCGCACCTACACCGCCATCGATGGCAGTGAACTGAGCCTGCACGGTCGTTCGTTGCTGTTCGTGCGCAACGTCGGTCACCTGATGACCATCGATGCGATCCTCGACAAAGACGGTAACGAAGTGCCTGAAGGCATTCTCGATGGCCTGGTGACTTGCCTGGCATCGATGCACAACCTGAACGGCAACACCTCGCGCAAAAACACCCGCACCGGCTCGATCTACATCGTGAAGCCGAAGATGCACGGCCCTGAAGAAGCGGCGTTCACCAACGAGCTGTTCGGTCGCATCGAAGACGTGCTGGGCCTGCCGCGCAACACCCTCAAAGTCGGGATCATGGACGAGGAGCGTCGTACCACGATCAACCTCAAGGCCTGCATCAAGGCGGCGAGCGAGCGCGTGGTGTTCATCAACACCGGTTTCCTCGACCGCACGGGCGATGAAATCCACACCTCCATGGAAGCCGGCCCGATGGTGCGCAAGGCGGACATGAAGGCGGAAAAATGGATCGGCGCCTACGAGAACTCCAACGTCGATATCGGTCTGAGCACCGGCCTGCAAGGTCGCGCACAGATCGGTAAAGGCATGTGGGCCATGCCGGACCTGATGGCGGCGATGCTCGAACAGAAAATCGCTCACCCGATGGCCGGTGCCAACACCGCCTGGGTACCCTCGCCGACCGCTGCTGCCCTGCACGCGCTGCACTACCACAAGGTTGACGTGTTCGCCCGTCAGGCCGAACTGGCCAAACGTGCCCATGCTTCGGTAGACGACATCCTGACCATCCCGCTGGCGGTCAACCCGCAGTGGACCGCCGAACAGATCAAGAACGAACTGGACAACAACAGCCAGGGCATTCTCGGTTACGTGGTGCGCTGGATCGACCAGGGTGTCGGTTGTTCGAAAGTGCCGGATATCAACGACGTCGGCCTGATGGAAGACCGTGCAACGCTGCGTATTTCCAGCCAGCACATCGCCAACTGGCTGCGTCACGGTATCGTCACCGAAGAGCAAGTGATGGAAAGCCTCAAGCGCATGGCGCCGGTGGTTGACCGTCAGAACGCCGGCGACGCGCTGTACCGTCCGCTGGCCCCGAACTTCGACAGCAACATCGCCTTCCAGGCGGCGGTCGAACTGGTGGTCGAAGGCACGAAGCAGCCGAACGGCTACACCGAGCCGGTCCTGCACCGTCGTCGTCGCGAGTTCAAGGCTGCCAATGGCCTGTAACTGAGCGTCTGTGCCGGATATGAAAAAGCCCTGATCGAAAGATCAGGGCTTTTTCTTTTTGGGCTGTCCGCGATCTCCCACAGAGGTAGTTCAGGGCTGACAGGCTTTGACTAAGGCTCCACCCCAAGTTCATGCTTGACCAGTTCCAGCAGCTTGCCGGCGTCAATCGGCTTGAGCAGAAAGTCCACCACATTCAAATGCATCGCAGCGATCGCATCTTTCACGTCGGCATCACCCGAGACGATGATGATCGGCAACGCCGCCCGTACCGACTCGCGCACCTGTCGGATCAGGTCCAGGCCGTCGATGAGGCCCATGCGCAGGTCGGTAATCACCAGTCCGATCGAAGGTTTCTCCTCCAGCATCTTGAGTGCCGCTTCGCCACTGGCCGCCGTCATGCAGTGAATACCGTCAAGCGCCAGGATCTCTGACAGCAGTTCCCTGGCGTCTTTATCGTCATCGACGATCAGCACCCTTTGTGGCGGCAGGTCAGGTTCCAGCATGACGGCGCTCAAGGCTTCGCGCTCGGCGTCGCTCAAAATATCGTGGTCGGACATGGCTTTCTCTACATGTTCAATTCATTTCCCTAGCACAGTGACGAGACATCGCTAAGCAGGCCTTAAATGTGCGCTTCGTCGGATATTTTTCCAATAGGGGGACAGAGAGGTTTTTCGCACAGTTGCGTAGGATTCTTCCGACATTTCAGCATACCAATCGCCTACCTAGACTTACGTCCAATGGGCACTCCGGCCACAGGGGTCGACCATGTCTGGGTCATCCAACAACAACAATTCAAAAAAGACTGCGGTAATGGTTATGAGTAAAGCGGACGCCTTCACACAGGCAGGGAAAACCGCGGTGTTGCAGAACATCCAGGGCACGTTGCAATTCCTCCAGCGCTTCCCGCCCTTCAATCAGATGGAACACGCTCACCTGGCGTATCTGGTCGAGCAATGTCAGATGCGTTTTTACGCCCCCGGCGAGAGCATCATCAAACCCGCTGACGGCCCGGTCGAGCACTTCTATATCGTCAAGCAAGGCCGGGTCGTGGGCGAGCGTCCGCATACGGTAAACGGTAGCACCGAAACGGTCTTCGAGATCACCACTGGCGAATGTTTCCCTCTCGCGGCGTTGCTGGGTGAACGGGCGACCCGCACCGAGCACCTGGCGGGCGAAGACACCTTCTGCCTGCAACTGAACAAGCCGGCATTCATCCGCCTGTTTTCGCTATCGGACACCTTCCGCAACTTCGCCCTGCGCTGCGTCAGCAGCCTGCTGGATCAAGTCAACCAGCAAGTGCAGCAAAAAGCCGTGGAAACCCTGGGCACCCAATATTCGCTCAATACCCGACTGGGCGAGTTGGCCATGCGCCACCCGGTGACATGCGCCCCGCAGACGCCATTGCGCGAAGCCGTGACGTTGATGCATGAACAACAGGTCGGCAGCATCGTGGTGGTCGATGAACTCAAGGCGCCACTGGGGATTTTCACCCTGCGCGACCTGCGCCAGACCGTGGCCAACGGCAGCAGTGATTTCAACGAAGCCATCGAAGGGTACATGACCCGGGCGCCGTTCTTCCTGTCGCCGGATCAGAGTGCATTCGACGCGGCGATTGCCATGACCGAGCGGCACATCGCCCATGTCTGCCTGGTCAAGGACCAGCGTTTGTGCGGCGTGGTTTCCGAGCGCGATCTGTTTTCCCTGCAACGGGTCGACCTGGTGCATCTGGCGCGCACTATCCGCAATGCCCAGAAAGTGGAAAACCTGATGGCGCTGCGGGGCGAAATCGGTCAACTGGTCGAGCGCATGCTGGCCCACGGCGCGTCTTCGACGCAGATCACCCACATCATCACCTTGCTCAATGACCACACCGTGTGCCGAGTGATCGAACTGACCCTCGCCGAAAAAGGTGACCCCGGCGTGCCGTTCAGCTGGCTGTGTTTCGGCAGCGAAGGCCGTCGCGAGCAGACCCTGCACACCGATCAGGACAACGGCATTCTGTTCGAAGCCAGGGATGCGGCCCATGCCGCCGAGATTCGCGGCAAGTTGTTGCCCATTGCCCAGCAGATCAACCAGAGCCTGGCGCTGTGCGGCTTCACCTTGTGCAAGGGCAATATCATGGCTGGCAATCCTGAGCTGTGCCTGTCCCGGGCCGAATGGGCGCGGCGCTTTGCGGCGTTTATCCGCGAGGCAACCCCGGAGAACCTGCTGGGTTCGAGCATCTATTTCGATTTGCGCGTGGTCTGGGGCAGCGAGCAAGGCTGTGAGCAATTGCGCCGGAGCATTCTCGACCAGGTCGGCGACAACCGCTTGTTCCAGCGCATGATGGCTGAGAATGCGTTGCGCAATCGCCCGCCCGTAGGGCGTTTCCGCGAGTTCGTACTGGCGCGAAAAAATGGCGAGAAAGCCACCCTGGACCTGAAGACTCAGGGTCTGACACCCTTTGTCGACGGCGCCCGGTTGCTGGCCCTGGCCCACGGTATCGAAACAAACAACACGCTGGAGCGTTTTCGCCAGTTGGTCGACAAGGAGGTCATCGATCCCCTGGACGGCGCCGCGTACGAAGAGGCCTATCACTTCATCCAGCAAACACGCATGCAGCAACATCAACTACAGACCCGAGAGAATTTTCCTTACTCAAATCGGGTCGATCCCGACAGCCTCAATCATCTGGACCGGCGCATCCTGCGTGAGTCCCTGCGCCAGGCACAGCGCCTGCAAAGCAGCCTGACCTTGCGGTATCAGATATGAGCCTGTTTTCATGGCTGCGCCCGGCCGGCCCGAGCTTGTCCGCAGACCTGCAACAACGTCTTCAACGCCTGCCGACGGTCACCGGATTGAGTGAATGCAGCCTGCGCGAGCAGCGCTGGGTAGTGCTCGACCTGGAAACTACCGGGCTGAATATGAACAAGGACCGGGTACTGTCCATCGGCGCCGTGGTGATCGAGGATGGCGCGATCGATTTCAGTCGACAGTTCGAGCGAACCTTGCAATGCGGCGAACTCAAACTCGGCCCCAGTGTGCTGATTCACGGCTTGGGCCCCAGTGCAATTGCTGCCGGCAGCGATCCGGCCGAGGCGCTGCTCGAACTCATGGAGTTTGTCGCCGACAGCCCGGTGCTGGCCTTCCATGCGCCGTTCGACCAGCACATGTTGGGGCGCGCCCTGAAGGATCATCTGGGTTACAAGTTGCAGCATGCCTTTCTGGATGTGGCAGATATTGCGCCACTGCTATGCCCCCAGGCGCACATTCGCGAGGCCGGGCTGGACGATTGGATCGACTGGTTCAAGCTCGAAGTCTTCGAGCGCCACCACGCCAGCGCCGACGCCCTGGCCACCGCCGAACTGGCACTGATCCTGTTCAGCCGTGCGCGGCAGCAGCAGATTCATAGCCCGTTGAATTTGCAACAGCGCTTGAGTCAGTGGAAGCGCCGGCAGCAGGCGCCTTCCTTCTGACCTTCAGGCCCCTCCTGTAGGAGCGAGCTTGCTCGCGATGGTCGTGAACGGTGACGCGTGCTGTCTGGAAAAATGCGTCGCCTTCAAGTTCATCGCGAGCAAGCTCGCTCCTACAGGGGCCTTCGCCAAATCCCCACCCGACCAACGCCAATTGCTTACCTCCCTCGCCTCTGCCACAATCGCGAACAATTCTCGTTAGTTAATATTTCCCAATCGGTGATGCGGCGTGTCGTCAGTCCCAAGCCCTCAAAGTGAGCTCGTCGGTGCGTTATATCGCGACCATCGCGGTTGGCTATTGGCCTGGCTTCGACGCAACGTCGCCTGCCCGCAGCGGGCCGAAGACCTGAGCCAGGACACTTTCGTGCGTTTGCTGGGCCGTGAGGAACTGAAGGCACCGCGCGAGCCGCGGGCATTCCTGGTGGCGATCGCCAAGGGCCTGCTGTTCGATTATTTCCGTCGCGCCGCGCTGGAACAGGCCTACCTCACCGAGTTGATGCTGATTCCCGAAGCCGAACAACCATCGGCGGAAGAACAGCAAATGATCCTCGAAGACCTGAAAAACATCGACCGCTTGCTCGGCACGCTTTCCAGCAAGGCCCGGGCGGCATTCCTCTATAACCGCCTCGACGGCCTCGGTCACGCGGAAATCGCCGAGCGCCTCGGTGTGTCGGTGCCGCGGGTGCGCCAGTACCTGGCCCAAGGCATTCGCCAGTGCTATATCGCGCTGTATGGTGAGCCGACATGAACCCGGTCAGTTCCAAACCGGTATCGGCCAGCGTGCTGGACGCGGCGATTGCCTGGCAGCTGTCCATGGACTCCGCCAACCCGGTAGAGCGCGAAGAGTTCGCCAAGTGGCACGCGGCCCATGAAGAACACGCCCGCGCCTGGCGCCAGCTGGGCATGCTCGACCAACGCTTCAGCGTGGCCAGCGGCCCGGCCCGCACCGCCCTGCTGCAATCGCGCGAAGGCATTCGTCGACGGGTGCGCAAGCTCGGCAGCGGTGTCGCCAGTATCGTTGCCGTGATCGGCCTGGCCCTGTTCGCCGGGGATCGTTACCTGCCGATCGACTATTGGCTGGCCGACCAGCGCACCGCCGTTGGCGAGCAACGCACCCTGCGTCTGGCTGACGGCACGCTGATCAATCTCAATACCCACAGTGCGCTGGATGTGCGTTTCGATGAAAAGCAGCGGCGCATCGTGCTTCAGGAAGGCGAAATACTGGTTGAAACCGGCCATGGCGATCCCCGGCCGTTCATCGTCGAAACCCGCGAAGGCAGCATGCGTGCGCTGGGTACGCGGTTTCTGGTCAAGCGCGAGGAAGATGGAACGCGCTTGAGCGTATTGCAGTCGGCGGTGGCGGTTCACCCTGAGTCCAACCCTGACGAAAAGATTCTGCGCGAAGGCCAGCAGATACTGATCCGCAACAACGCCCTGGGCCCGGTTCTGGCCGTCAACCTCGGTGCGGATGCCTGGACCCGCGGCATGCTGGTGGTGGACAACACGCGCCTGGAAGACCTGGTGCATGAAATCGGCCGCTATCGAAACGGTTACGTCGGGGTCGCGCCGGAAGTGGCCGACCTGCGCATCACCGGCAGTTTCCCGCTGCGCGACACCGACCTGGCACTCAACGCCCTGCTGCCGACCCTGCCGGTGCAGATCGAACAGCACACGCAGTGGTGGGTGAAGGTCGTGGCCAAGGCCGATACCAAACCCTGAAATGCTTTGTGTCTGATCGGCCGTCATCGCGAGCAAGCTCGCTCCCACATTGGAATGCATTTCAAAATGTGGGAGCGAGCTTGCTCGCGATGACGGCGTTCGACGCCCCACAAAAACCGATTTGACCCAATACCAGCCGCAACCGACTTCTGAATCGAAATTATTTTCATCCAGCCCTATCACTTTTTGATTTTCGTACGGCAGACAGGCAATTGAGAAATGTTTCCATTCAGGAGCCGCTGTATGCCTCGTCCGCTAGACTCCCTGTTACGCCGCAGTTTGCTGGCGGTTGCCATTGCCCTTTGCACCCCTTTGGCCAGCAGCCAACTGGTCGCCGCTGAACAGGCGTCCGGCGTCCGCGCCTACAACCTGCCGACCGCTCCACTGGTCAACACCCTGAACCAGATTGCCAGCCAGGCCGGTCTGGCCCTGTCGTTGAATCCATCCCTGGCGGCGGGCAAGACCTCGGCGCCGGTCAAAGGCCAGTTCGACGCAGCCGGCGCCCTGCGCGAAGCCCTGCGTGGCACCGGGCTGCAACTGGAACAGAGCAGTGCGGGCACCTACAGCCTGGTGGCCGTGCCCGAGGGTGTGATGGACCTGCCGGTAACCAGCGTGATTGGTGTGCAAGACACTGAAAGCGCCTGGGGCCCGGCACAGGGCTACCTGGCCAAGCGCACCGCCGCCGGCACCAAGACCGACACCGCGCTGGTCGAGGCACCGCGTTCGATTTCGGTCGTCACTCGCGAGCAGATGGACGACCGCAACGCACACACCCTCGACGATGCCGTGCGCTACTTGCCGGGCATCACCTCCAGCAGCTTCGGCAGCGACACCCGCGCCGACTGGTTGCGCGTGCGGGGTTTCGAGCCGACTCAATTCCTCGACGGCCTGCCACTGCCAAAAGGTGTGTACTCCAACCCGAAACAGGAAACCTGGAACCTCGACCGCCTGGCGCTACTGCGCGGCCCGGCCTCCTCCGTGTACGGCCAGACCCCGCCGGGCGGCCTGCTGGACATGGTCAGCCGTCGCCCAAGCGCTGAAGCCAGCAGCGAGATCCAGCTGCAATACGGCAGCGACAATCATCGCCAGATCAACTTCGCCAGCACCGGCAAGATCGATGACGAAGGCCAGTTCCTTTACAGCCTCAGCGGCGTCCTGCGCGACGGCGGCACCCCCATCGACCACATCGATGACAAGCGCTACAACATTGCACCCAGCCTGACCTGGAACATCGACGAAGACACCAAATTCACTCTGCTCACGCAGTTCACCCGTGACGATACCGGTATCACCAGTCAGTTCTATCCGATCCAGGGCACCAAGATCGACATGCCGTTCGGCGATATCTCCCACCACAAGAACCTGGGTGACCCGAACTACGACTTCTACGACCGCACCTACTACGCACTGGGTTATGCCTTCGAACACCGCTTGAACGATGTCTGGCAGTTCCGCCAGAACCTGCGCTACACCAAGTCGGAGCTGTCGTTCCAGGCCGTGACCGTCAATAGCTACGGCCCCTCTTACGGGTCTGTCGTCGACGATCAAGGCAATACCGGCCGTGGCACCACCAATGTCGACGAAGACATCGCCCAATTCGCCGTGGACAACAACTTCCAGGGCGACTTCGTCACCGGCGACGTCAGTCACACCTTGCTGATCGGCCTGGACCACCAGCGCAACACCACCAACTACCTCTCGATCTTCGGCACCGCGCCGGGCATCAACGTCAACGACCCGGTCTATGGCTTGCCGATCGAGCGTCCGGCACGCTCCACAGCCTTCTATGACTACGAACAGAAGACCCAGCAGACCGGCCTGTACATCCAGGACCAGATGGCCCTCGGCCAATGGCGCCTGACCCTCGGCGGTCGTGAAGACTGGGTCCACACCGGTACCACGTTCTTCAACAAGGGCGATGCCACCAACACCGAGCGCGACAAGAACTTCAGCGGCAACGCGGCGATCAGCTACGTGTTCGACTCGGGCTTCGTGCCTTACCTGTCCTACGCCGAATCGTTCCAGCCGACCAGCAATGCCGTCGCCTCGCCGACCGAGTCGTTCAAGCCGACCGAAGGCAAGCAATGGGAACTGGGGATCAAGTACCAGCCACCGGGCAGCAACACCCTGCTGACCGCGGCTGTGTATGACCTGACCCAGAAAAACGTTTCCGTCACCAACAACGTGGGCAACGTGACAGTCACCAGCCAGACCGGCGAAGTGAAAGTCAAAGGCCTGGAGCTTGAAGCCGTTTCCGACGTGACCGAAAACCTCAAGGTCACCGCTGCCTACACCCTGGCCAAATCCGAAGTGCAAGAGGGCATCTACAAGGGCAATCGCCTGCAACTGATGCCTAACCAGCAAGCGTCGGTGTGGGGCGACTACACCTGGCACAACGGCGTGCTGGATGGCTTCGGCATCGGCGCCGGCGCGCGCTATACCGGCAATACCTATGGCGACCAGGCCAACACCTGGCTGGGCAAGGCCGACGCCTACACGGTGTTCGACGCAGTGGTTCACTACGACCTCGGTCGCCTGGACAACAGCCTCAAAGGCGCTTCGCTGGCCGTCAACGCAACCAACCTGCTCGACAAGGACTACATCTCGACTTGCGACAGCTACTACTGCTACTACGGCGACCAGCGCAGTGTCGTCGCAAGTGCAACCTACAAGTGGTAACGCTTTGAGCTGACACGCCCAATGACCAGGCCGTCCTTCGTGGGCGGCTTTGGTTTTTCTGAAGGCTATGAAATGAAAAGTAAAACAATTCGCCGCTGGTCCTTCGTCCACACCTGGTCCAGCCTGATCTGCACAGCGTTTCTGCTGATGCTGGCACTGACCGGCCTGCCGTTGATCTTTCACCACGAGATCGACCACTTGCTGGGCGATGCGCCTGAAGTGAAGGTAATGTCGGCGGACACCCCACACCTGAATTTGCAGCAGTTGGTGGACGCGGCCGAGAAACATCGTCCCGGTGAAGTCATGCAGTACTTCGGCTTCGAGGACGATGAGCCCAATGCAGTGCTGACCATCATGGCCGCGACCGCAGGCACCGAGCCGAACTCGTCCCACACCTTCATGCTCGACGCCCGTACTGGCGAAGCGCTGGAAACGCCATCGGCCAACGGCGGCTTCATTATGGTCATGTTGCGCCTGCACGTGGACATGTTCGCCGGCTTGCCGGGCAAGTTGCTGCTGGCATTCATGGGAATTGTCTTCGTGGCAGCGATCGTTTCCGGCACGGTGCTGTACTTGCCGTTCATGCGCCGCTTGAAATTCGCCACCGTGCGCCAGGACAAATCCACTCGCCTGCGCTGGCTCGACCTGCATAACCTGATCGGCGTCGTGACGTTGACCTGGGCGCTGGTGGTCGGCGTAACCGGCGTCGTCAGTGCCTGCGCAGACCTACTGATTGCCGCATGGCGCAACGACACACTGGCCGCGATGATCGCGCCGTATCGCGATGCACCCCCGCTGACTCAACTGGCGCCGGCCAACCGTTTGCTCGACATCGCCAAGGAAGTCGCACCGGGCATGCAGCCGGACTTCATCGCCTTCCCCGGCACACGCTTTTCCAGTGAGCATCATTACGCAGTGTTCATGAAGGGCAGCACGCACCTGACCTCGCACCTGCTGACGCCGGTGCTGATCGATGCCAGCACCCTGCAAGTCACCGCAGTGGTCGAACGCCCGTGGTACATGGACGTCATGGGCATGTCACAACCGCTGCACTTCGGTGACTACGGCGGCATGCCGATGCAGATACTCTGGGCGACCCTCGATGTGCTGACCATCATCGTGCTCGGCAGCGGGGTCTACCTGTGGGTGGTGCGGCGCAAGGCTGCCAGGCCTGTGCTGGAAAAATCGGAGAGCGTGGCATGAAGCCCCGGCAGTCGAACTTCTGGAAAGTGTTTAGCACTCCAATCGTCATCGCCTTGTTCAGCGCGGCAGGGTTGTTTGCCGCGTTGCTCGGGGATGGTGTGTGGGATTCTCTGAGCTGGCTAGGCTTGGGCATCCCCGCCGCTGTTGCCCTGCGGGGCCTCCTGCAACGCCGCTGAAGCGACATCCCCCCTGTAGGAGCGAGCTTGCTCGCGATGCACCCGAGAACTCCCCGGGGTGTCAGTCTTCCAACGTCATCGTTGACGACCATCGCGAGCAAGCTCGCTCCCACAAGGGGTCAAGCCATGATGCTTGAGCAATCAGACCAACGCGCTATGCTGCCCGACACTGCCACCGACCGAGACGCTGCCATGTCCGCCCCGAGCATGACCCTGTACCACAACCCGCTTTCCCCCTTCGTTCGCAAAGTCATGGTGCTGCTGCACGAAACCGGACAACAGAACCGCGTGGCGTTACAGACCAGCGTGCTCACCCCGGTCAACCCGGACCTGACCCTGATCGACGACAACCCCCTGAGCAAAATCCCGGCCCTGCGCCTGGCCGATGGCAATGTCATCCATGACAGCCGGGTCATCCTCGACTACCTCGACCACCAGCACGTCGGTAACCCGCTGATCCCCCGCGAAGGCTCGGCCCGCTGGCGGCGCCTGACCCTCGCTTCACTGGCCGACGGGATCATGGACGCGGCCGTGCTGGTTCGCTACGAAGTCGCCCTGCGTACCCCGGAGAAACACTGGGACGAATGGCTCGACGGCCAGCGCGAAAAGATTCGTCGCGCCCTGGCCTTGCTGGAAAAGGACGCGATTGCCGAATTGACCTGCCACTTCGACGTAGCGGCGATCAGTGTGGCCTGTGCATTGGGTTACCTGGACCTGCGCCATCCGGATCTGGACTGGCGCACAGCGAATCCGCAACTTGCGGCGTGGTATTTCGAGGTGAGCCAGCGGCCTTCGATGATTGCGACGATGCCGAAGGTTTAGCCTGCAGATGCCAACGCCCTATCAGTTCTGATAGTGGGCAAAAACTGAAAAAGCGCCGATGCTGAGAGTCCGACTTTAAGGACCGGACTCGGAGCTCAGCCAATGCCTATGCATTTACGAAAAACAGTCTTGCTGGCGACCGACCAAAAGAACTCGGTATTGAACGCCCTCGACGCCGCTCGCTCTTGTTCCCTTGCCTACACACCTTATGGCCATCGCCCGGCAGAAAATGGCTTGCTCAGCCTGCTCGGGTTTAACGGCGAGCGGCCAGACCCGGTGACCGGGCATTATCATTTGGGCAATGGGTATCGGCAGTTCAATCCGGTGTTGATGCGGTTTAACAGTCCGGACAGCTGGAGTCCGTTTGGGGACGGGGGGTTGAACGCGTATGGTTATTGTGAAGGAGAGCCAATTTCAAGAGTTGATCAAAATGGACATGCATGGGGGGTTTTTAAGGCACTAGGGCGTCAGTTAGGGCTCAGATCCTCAGCAAAACTTAAATTAGCCAACTCTTTTAACGCTAATTCAATATGGGAAACTCCATCAGTGTTTTATGCGGATAAAAAAGCGTTGGGAAGCAGGGTAGCTCTCGGGCGACCAAAACAAACTGCCAGCTTGATTTACCAAGAAAAATCAAACGTCTTAACTCTATTCAGAAAAGTGGAATACGATAATTTTTCTTTCATCACCCAGACCAGTATTAATTCAAAACGCCGCGCCATATCAGGAGAGGGCTTAACCTCAATCACACCAAATAAAACTTTAGGCACAGATGACCCTGATACTTTTAACTACATCAAAAGGATACGCGAGCACCTCAATGGTTCAAAATCTCCACTGAGCGAAAGGGACCTACGAGAAATCCACCATCCAATAGTGGCCCGAAAAATTCGTCAACTTAACGAATTTCGTCTTGAAATAGAAAATAGTAGAGGTTCCGGAGACCCCAGACGCTTTTATTACAAGTCAGGATTATGATGGCCATACTGCTCCAGAACCCTATGAGTTCGTAGGGCTCGAGCAGATCAGTAGACAATGAGTCAGAGGTCCTGTCTGGTATGCGATTACTAGCAGTTCTGATAGTGGGCAAAACCTGAAAAAGCTCCGTGCAAGGTCCGGCTACCCGGACCTTGCACGGAGCTCAACCTATGCCCGTCTCACGCCATCAAACCTGCTGTGCCGCTATCAATACGATCCGCTGGACCGCCAGAGCGGCTGTACAGAAAAATGTGGACGGATTTATTTAAGTAAATCCGTCCCTATGCCTCGCACTATGCCCTAACTTTTTTTGACTAGCTGCCAAGCGGAAAACAACTTCGCGATCCGCATCGCCAACAACCTCCCCTCTCGCTGATCCTCGCGCAACCCCACCGACCGGCTCACTCCACTTCTCCCATGTCAAACGCCACCGGCTTCACTGCTTTCTGCCCAACCCCATACCAATCCAGCTTGCGCGTCAGCACCATAAACACGCCCAGCAAGCCGAACAGCAGCAGCGAGCCCATCAACAGCGCGTAATCCTCTGCACTCAACAGCCCGTAGAGCAGCCCATACAACGCCGCCAATCCCACAGAAAAACTCAACCCGTGGCGCACGCTGCGCAACACGTGGCAAACGTAGAACCCGATCAACAACACACAACCGCTGGCGGACAACAGGTACGCCAGAGCAAAGCCGATGTGCTCGGACAACGACAGCAACAACAGGTAGAAGAACGCCAACGCCACGCCCACCAGTGCGTATTGCACAGGGTGCACCGCTAGGCTTTTCAGCACTTCGAACAGGAAGAAACCGGCAAAGGTCAGGACGATGAACAGCAGCGCATATTTGATCGCCCGGTCGCTTTTCAGGTACTGGTCCACGGGTTCGATGAAGCTCACGCCGAAGCTGCGACCGAACAACGCCTCACAGCCACCGCGGGACACGCAACTGTTCAAGGCTTCTTGCAGGTTGGTGGAGAAAAACGAGGTCTGCCAATGGGCGGTAAAGCCCTGATCGGTGATCTCGCGCTGGGCAGGCAGGTAGTTGCCGATGAAGCTTGGATGCGGCCAGTTGGCACTCAGCGAAACTTTGCTGGTCTTGCCCACCGGCAGGATTTGTAACTGGCCGGTGCCTTGCAGCTTCAGGTCAAAACCGAAGGCCAACTCCGTGGCCTGCTTTGTCTCCAACGCCGGCAGGGTCACGTGGACGCCTTCACCCAGCCAGCTCACTTGGCTGCCCGGAATGAAGTCCAGGTTTTGGCCGTTGAGTTCAAGCTTCAAAGCGTTTTCGATACCACGAATGTCGCTGATGCCAACAGCGAGGAACGGCTGGTCGAACTGGTAATCGGCAAAATCTTCCTTGATGCCCAGTTGAACCGGCAGGGAAAAGTGGCCGCTGATGCGGTTCTCTGCATGAAACAACCGCGCCTGGTAAATACCTCGGGAACGCAGTTCGGTCTGAACGTCTGCGTCGAGTTCGAAGCGCTCCGGCAGAAAATACAAACGACCGCGCTCTTCACCGATCTCCTGATAACGCTCGTTGGTTTTTTCGTGGGTCTTCCAGGTGCGCACGACTTTACGATACGGCACCACCATCAGCGGGCCGCTCAATTGCTGGCTGTAACTGGAGCTGCGGGCAATGTCCTCGAGCACACCGTCGCGCAGTTGCTGGCGCTCCTGGATCACGCCGTTGATCATCAGCAGTGGAATCAGCAACAACAGAATCAACAGGGCAATTGCCCCGAGTTTTAGGGTCAGGCTACGGTTCATGGGACTCTCCCTGTATTGGATGGGGAGAGTCTGGATTCGGTATGTGGTGGGGCCATGGGGGGAATGTGGAGATTGTGTGGAGATTCAGCCTGCTCGCGATTGGCCGTAACTCGGTCTTAAGGCAGGTGTAACTTCACCTCCACACCGCCGTCGACATTACCAATACTCATCGTACCGCCATGCAGTTTGACCACTTCCTCGACAAAATTGAGCCCGAGCCCGGTGCTTTTGCGCCCACTGTCGGGACGCGGCAACGAGTAAAAACGCTCGCTCAAACGCGGCAGCGCGTAGTCGGGAATCGGCTCTGCCTGATTGAAAAGCTTGAACCCGACTTGCTCGCCTGTCCGTTCGGCGCTGAATCGCAGCACACCTTCAACAGGGGTGAAATCCAGCGCATTGTCCAGCAGATTACCCAACGCCTGACGCAGCAGAAATGGCTCGCCGATCAGCGCCAGGTCCGATGGAACCGTTTGCTCTACGCGCAACTGTTTACCTTCGATTCGCGCAGATTGCGCGTTCAGCAGGCCATCCACCAAAGCCGCCAATGGCACCGCCACCCGCTGCTCCAGCCCTTGGCGTTGCTCGACCTGCGCCAGGTTCAAAAGCCGCTCGATCAGCTGCTGCATGCGCGCACTTTCACTGTCGATATTGCCGACGAAACGTTGCCGCTGTGCCAGAGGCATATCGCCCTGCAACAGTTCCGCCGCGCCACGAATCGCCGCCAATGGACTCTTCAGCTCATGGGTCAAGGTGTGCACGTAACGTTCGACGTAGGCCTTGCCTTCAAGCTGCGTGCGCATCTGCTCCACTGCCGTGGCCAATTGCTCCAGCTCACCGCCGCGATAATGCGGCACTTCAACCCGCCGGCCTTCACTGACGCCTTGGGCGTACGCCGTCAATCTTCGCAGGGCGCGGCTCAGCCACCAGGACAACAACGCGCCGAACAGCAGACCGAGGCCGATCAGCCCGGCGCCGTAAGCCAGCAACCGGCGTTCCGTGCGATCCACATAGGGCTGCAACGAGCTGTTGGGCTTGGCCACAGTGACCACGCCGATGATCTGGCCGTTGTCGCGAATCGGCGCGCCGACGTGCATCACCGAAGACGCCGGATCGTTCGGGTCATTGCGCGTGGAGCGTGCGCCGTATTCGCCACGCAGGGTCAGGTAGACGTCGTTCCAGCGCGAGTAATCCTGCCCCACCGCCGTCCCGCTGGAGTCCAGCACGACGAAGCCCTTGGCGTCGGTGACGTAGATGCGGTGGTTGACCTGATTCTTTGGCAAGCCCCAGATTTTCGCTCCGGGCTTTCGCTCACCATAGGCCTTGAGCAGTTCCGGCCAGCGGTTCTGGTTGAGGCTGCCGGCCTTGAAGTCGTCGCGCAGGATCTCGGCCATCAGGTTGGCGGTATCGACCAGGGTTTCTTCGGTGGACTGGCGCACGCCGGGGCGGATCTCCTGCATGACCGTGTTGAGCACAAAGTAGCCGGTCAGGCCGATGAACAGTGCGTAGACCAGGAAAATCCGGATTCCCAGCGGCATCAGCTTTGTCCCGGGTTGTAGCTGTAGCCGAGGCCGCGGTGGGTCTGGATCGGTTCGGCGTCAGCCTTCACCAATCGCAACTTGGCGCGCACGCTCTTGATGTGGCTGTCGATGCTGCGCTCGTAACCGGCGTCGGCGGCCACGCCCAGGGCATCGAGCAACTGTTCGCGGCTGAAGACTCGCTCGGGCTGCTCCAGCAGGCATTGCAGCAGACGGAATTCATGGCGGGTCAGGGTCAGCAGTTGACCGCGATAACTGATTTGCACACGTTCACTATCGATGCGAAACAGCGTCGCCGACGGTTCGCTGACCGTGCGGGGCGCCATGCGCTTGAGAATCGCCCGGACCCGCGCCGCCACTTCTCGAGGGCTGAAAGGTTTGACCACGTAATCGTCGGCGCCGATTTCCAGGCCCACGACGCGATCGATTTCGCCATCCCGGGCGCTGAGGAACATCACCGGCACTTCGCTGAAGCGCCGCAGTCGCTTGCAGGTTTCGAAGCCGCTGATGTCCGGCAGGCCGATATCGAGAATGATCAGATCCGCCGGGGTCTGGCGCTGATGCTCCAGCGCCGCCGCGCCCAGGCTCAGCCATGTGGTGGTGAAGCCCTCGCCTTGCAGGGCGAAAACCAGGGTGTCGGCAATGGCCGCTTCGTCTTCGACAATCAGGATATGAGGCATGGCGTCCGAGCCTGGTGGTTGAGTGGGCGAACGGTGACTCAAGGGGGAATCGGCGTCAATCCGGCTGTGTTAATTGGCGGCGAGGCCTGTGGTACCTAGCAGTTCTGTTAGTAGGCAATGGATGAAAACAAGCTGATTCTGATAGCCCGTCTTTTTGGTACTGACACGGAGACCAGTCAATGCCTTCGCACTCTCGCAAAACGATTCTGCTGGCAACCGATCATCAGCGCTCGGTAATAAACGCCCTGGACGAGAATCGACCACAACCCATCGCCTACACACCCTATGGTCATCGCCCAGCCGAAAACGGCTTGCTCAGCCTGCTGGGTTTCAACGGCGAACGGCCGGACCCGCTGACCGGGCATTATCATTTGGGTAACGGATATCGGCAGTTCAATCCGGTGTTGATGCGGTTTAATAGCCCGGATAGCTGGAGTCCGTTTGGGGAGGGTGGGTTGAATGCGTATGGGTATTGCGACGGAGACCCCGTGAATCGGGCAGATCCAACGGGGCACGCCTGGGGACTTTTGAAAGCGCTGAGACGGATTAATATCCTCAAGAAGAAAACCAGAATCCCCAAAAAAATGGAAAATTACGCCTTCATCGAAAAACCAAAGACGTCGTTTGATAAAAAAGTAGCTAAACAAATCGATAAAGACTTCAGAAAAGGTAAACCGTCAGCCGAGAAAGTACAAAAACGAGAAGACCGTTATTGGAAAACGGAAATACAAAAAACCGGTAAAAGACCAGATGAGCTAATTGCTCAAGCTAAGGAGAGGTTTGAAAAAAGTCGCCCACCTGATACCTCTCCCCCCTCCTTGACGCATGTAGTGCTCCCACCCAACTCGAGGGTAAAATCGATCGGTAAAATAGACGATCCAAATAATAAAACCGAACTCATTCGGACGGGCTCAAGTGGCGCTACCAACTAGGCAAGACATCACTTGCGGTTGATTAGTTGTAGTGATTCGTGAGAAGTGAATCAACAGTCCGGCTTATCCGCCGTAAAACGCCGAGCCGGATTCACCGCCGCGCCAAACTCACGCAACGCCTTGGCCCCAATCAGCAACGGATAGTTGAAGCTGCTGCGATCAGTCAGGTTGACCTCGACCGTGCGCTTGACGTTGCCCAGGCACAGTTCCAGGTCGACCACCGGGCGCTTGGTAGGCGCCGCGGTTTCCTCATCCTCTTCCTCTTCAGAACGGGTCTTGATTTTGCTGATCCGCGCGACTTTATGCTCGTAGACCTTGTTGCTCGCATCCTTGGTCGCGAGACGGAAACGCACCCAGTCTTCACCGTCGCGGGTAAAGGTCTCGATGTCCTTGGCCGACAGCGACGCAGTCAGCGCGCCGGTATCCATCTTGGCCTTTAGCACTTCGCCGCCGATTTCCGGCAGGGCGATGTATTCGTAACGACCATAGAGGGTCGGCTCGGCGGCCACGACCGGCAGGGCGATGAGGGAGAGCACTGCAAGGAGGGATTTCACGTAATGGGTTTCCATGAGAGTGAGCAGTCGGATTTTAGACCGTCGTGCGCTTGATCGTTCCCACAAGGTTACCGACCCAAAAGTGAAACATTCGTCAGCACCGATTTGGCCTGTCGCCCGAAGCTGCTTATCATGGCGCGCCCAACCGCTTCCACGAGTGACTTATGCGCCGCCTGCTCACCGGCTGTTTCGTGACCCTGCTGCTCCTGCTCAACACCCTGATCCTGATCGGACCGTTGATGGTGTTTGCCCTGCTCAAACTGATCCTGCCCGGCCGTTTTCGCGATTACGCCTCATGGTCGGTGATGTGGATCGCCGAGACCTGGTCCGAGATCGACAAGCTGATCTTCCGTGTCTGCATCCCTACCCAATGGGACATCCGTGGCGGTGACGATCTGCGTCGCGACACTTCATATCTGGTGATCAGCAACCATCAATCCTGGGTCGACATCCCGGCGCTGATCCAGACGCTGAACCGGCGCACGCCGTTCTTCAAATTCTTCCTCAAGAAAGAGCTGATCTGGGTGCCCTTCCTGGGCCTGGCGTGGTGGGCGCTGGATTACCCGTTCATGAAGCGCTACAGCAAGGCGTTCCTGGCCAAATACCCGGAACTGGCCGGCAAGGATCTGGAAATCACCAGACAGGCCTGTGAATTGTTCAAGCGCCAACCGGTGACGGTGGTCAACTACCTCGAAGGCACCCGCTTCACGGCGGCTAAATGTGCCGGGCAACAGTCACCGTTCAATCACCTGCTCAAGCCCAAGGCCGGCGGGGTGGCCTTTGTGCTGGCGGCGATGGGTGAGCAGCTGGACGCGATTCTCGATGTGACAGTGGTTTACCCGCAGCAGACGATTCCGGGGTTCTGGGACTTGATCAGCGGCAACGTTCCGCGGGTCATCATCGACATCAAGACTCGCGAACTCGACCCGGCGCTGTGGCAGGGCGATTACGAAAACGACCCTGCGTTTCGCGAGAAGGTCCAGAACTGGGTCAACCAGCTCTGGATCGAGAAGGACCAGCGCATCGACGCGTTACGCGCCGGGCGCCGCTGAATCAGCTACCGGTGCCAGCGCCCCAGATGCTGCCCAGGCTGCTCAGCAGCGAACCGCCGACGCCCTGCTGACCGAGGTATTGCAGGAGCACCGGGGCAAACTGGCCGATCATGCCGCTGTCCATGCCCAGGGCGCTGAAGGCGTTGTTCAGGTCGTTGGTGTCCTTGACGTTGCCCAAGGCGTTGTCCAGCCCTGCAGCTTTGCCGCTGGAGCCGAGCAGGCCGGCCAGTGCACCCAACTCCCCGCCGCCCGAGAGCATGTCGATGCCCGGCACGCTTTTGGCCAGTTCCGAGTAGTCGGTCGAGCTCAACTGGTTCTTCGCCAGCCCCAGCATCGCCCCGGCGCCGCCAACGGCTTGCTCTGGGGTGATGTCCAATTCACTGAGGGTGCTCAACAGGTTGGCGGTTTGCGGTGTCGGTGCGGCAGTCGCGGCCTCGTCACCACCCTTCATGCCGGCAATGGCATTGACCGCATCGCCCAGATTGAACTGTGCGAAGACCGGGCTGGCTGTCAGGGTCAGGAGTGATGCCAGTGCAAAACCGCGTGAAATCTTCATTCAGACATCCTCTTGTTTCATGAAAAACGCCCGGCTTACAGGCGCAAAGCTGCCGATTTGACCGGGCATCCTCAATCATGTTCCGTGCCGCGCATCCATTTTCACCCCGCTCACGTATAAGAAACGTGAATTCCTGGATGCCACGCGATGAATGGCACGACCGAGCAGCTGGCGGGGCCGGTATTGAATCAGGAACCTTGGCAGACGTTTGAAAAAGATATCCAAGCAAAAACGGCGACCCGAAGGTCGCCGTTTTGTATTTCGCAAAGACTTACGCCGCACTAAACATCTTATGCGGATCAATCACAAACTTCTTCGGCACGCCCGCATCGAACTCGCCATAACCCTGCGGAGCCTGATCCAGGCTGATCACCTGAACGCCCACCACTTCGGCGATGTTGATGCGGTCCCACATGATTGCCTGCATCAGCGCGCGGTTGTACTTCATCACCGGGGTCTGGCCGGTGTGGAAGCTGTGGGATTTGGCCCAGCCCAGGCCGAAGCGGATGCTCAGGCTGCCCATTTTCGCGGCAGCGTCGACAGCGCCCGGGTCTTCGGTCACGTAGAGGCCGGGGATGCCGATCTTGCCTGCCACACGCACCACGCCCATCAGCGAGTTGAGCACGGTGGCCGGGGCTTCGTGTTTCACGCCGTCATGGCCATGGCCACGCGCTTCGAAACCAACGGCGTCGATGGCGCAATCCACTTCCGGCTCGCCCAGCAGTGCAGCGATCTGTTCGTGCAGCGGCGTGTCCAGGGACAAGTCGGCGATCTCGAAGCCCTGAGCCTTGGCGTGGGCCAGGCGCACGGTGTTGACGTCACCGATGATCACCACCGCCGCGCCCAACAGACGGGCCGAAGCAGCCGCCGCGAGGCCGACCGGACCGGCACCGGCGATGTATACGGTGCTGCCCGGGCCGACACCAGCGGTCACGGCGCCGTGATAGCCGGTCGGCAGGATGTCGGAGAGGCAGGTCAGGTCGCGGATTTTTTCCATCGCCCGGTCGCGATCCGGCAGTTTCAGCAGGTTGAAGTCGGCGTACGGCACCATGGCGTATTCGGCCTGGCCACCGGTCCAGTCGCCCATGTCGACGTAACCATAAGCACCGCCCGGACGCGCCGGGTTGACGCTCAGGCAGACGCCTGTGTGCATTTCTTTGCAGGAACGGCAGCGCCCGCAAGCCACGTTGAACGGTACGGACACCAGGTCGCCGATATTCAGGTTCTCGACGTCGCTGCCCTTCTCGATCACTTCACCGGTGATCTCGTGACCCAGGACCAGACCGGTTTGAGCGGTGGTACGGCCGCGCACCATGTGCTGGTCGGAACCACAGATATTGGTGGAAACCACGCGCAGGATGACGGCGTGGTTAATTTTCCTGCCACGCGGGTCCTGCATTTTCGGATAATCAATACTCTGCACTTCGACCTTGCCAGCGCCGAGATACACCACACCACGATTGCCAGACATGCTTTCACCTCGCTGTTGTTTTTATGGAACCACGCTGCCAAGGCAGGCAGCGCGTTAAATGCTCGGGTACAGATGCTGTTTCTTGTGTTGCTTGTGAGGGCCTCTTCGCGGGCAAGCCCGCTCCCACATATGACCGCAGTCCACTGTGGGAGCGAGCTTGCTCGCGATGGCGATTTAAAGAACGACCGTACGATTGGCGTTCAAAAACACCCTTCTCTCAATGTGATACCCGACGGCCCGCGCCAGTGTCAGCCCCTCGATATCCCGCCCCTTGGCGATCAGGTCTTCCGGATAATGGCTGTGGTCCACCGCCTCGACGCCCTGGGCAATGATCGGGCCTTCATCCAGGTCGTTGTTGATGTAATGCGCTGTGGCGCCCACCAGCTTCACACCCTTGTTGTAGGCCTGGTGGTAGGGCTTGGCGCCCTTGAAACCGGGCAGCAGGGAGTGGTGGATGTTGATCGCCTTGCCATCGAGCTTGCGGCACAGCTCCGGCGACAGCACTTGCATGTAGCGCGCAAGGATCACTAGTTCCGCACCGGACTCTTCAATGACCTGCCAGACCTGACGTTCCTGGGACGGCTTGTCGTTCGGATCCAGCGGGAAGTGGTAGTACGGAATCTGGTGCCAGTCAGCCAGTGGCTTGAGGTCCGGGTGGTTGGAGACCACGGCGGCCACATCCATCGACAACTGGCCGATGCGCTGGCGATAGAGCAAATCGTTGAGGCAGTGATCGGCCTTGGAAACCATGATCACCACTTTCGGCCTGTAGTTCGGCGCGGTCAGTTCGAAGATCATGCCGAAGGCTTCACCGCGCTCGGCGAGGCCCGCGCGGAAGGACTGCTCGTCGAAACCGTCAGGCTGGCGGAATTCCACACGAATGAAGAAACGGCCCGAGAGTCGGTCATCGAAGGAATGGTGCTCGGTGACGTAGCAGCCCTGCTCGAACAGAAAGCGGGTCACCGCGTCCACGGTGCCGAGAACGCTGGGGCAGTCGGCGGTCAGAATCCATGTGTCTGGGGCGCGGCTCATGGTGCGGTGACTCCTGAGAATTCGGTGGATGCCTACTGTAGGAGCGAGCCCTGCTCGCGATGGAGGCCAACGATGACGCGTACTTTCTGATTCAACGCGTTGCCTTGAAGTCCATCGCGAGCGAGCTCGCTCCTACAGTGACGGTGGTGATCAAGCCTGAACGCTGAGGCCGAATTCGGCAGAAGCATCCTGCAACCACAGCCACCAGTAATCCGAGAAGCTGCGACGAATCAGCAGTTCCCAGGTGTCTTCGGCGGTGTGACGGATCATCAGTTGCGACTTGGCGAACACCGTGCCGACGGCTTTGCCCACCGGGAAGTTGTTCGGGTGCACGTCGTAGCTGGTGGACTTCATCAGTACCTGGCGCACGTTCGGGCCGCTCAGTTCGAGGAGTTGCTGGCCGCCGCTGACGTTGACGATAGCAATGTGCAAATCGCCCAGTGCTGCGCGCAGTTTTTGCTCGGCGGCAAGTTCTTCACCGGTCGGCACGATCAGCAGCCACTCATCCGGCCCCATCCATTGCAGACTGGTTTCGCCTTTGACGATCACGCTCAGCGCGCCCGGCAGCTCGATGCCCAGGGCCTTGTGCACGCCTGCGGCAAATGCGGCGTCGTGGCCATCACCACGGATGGTCAGGTGACCGAGGAGTTTCTTTTCACGCACGGTCACACCGGCATTCTTGCGGCCCTTGCCCACCAGGCTGGCGAGGTCGGCGTGATGCAGCGACGACTCGGCCTTGGCCCCGGAGGTTGGGCGTTGTTGGTAAACATTGGCTGCGGTCATAAAGCACCTTTCCTGAATTCTGTTAGCCCTGTGGAGACTGTTCTGCCGCTTTCGCGAGCAGGCTCGCTCCCACAAGGGGTACGCGATCTCCTGTGGGAGCGAGCCTGCTCGCGAAGGCGGCAGCCGGCACCCCACAGGACCCGAGCCTTAAACGTTCTGGCGTTCGCCCTTCGGATCAAAGAACACCGAAGAAACGATTTCCGCCTCGATCACGCTGCCGTCGGCCAGCGGTGCGAACACTCGCTCGCCCATCCGCTGCAACCCGCCCTTGACCACGCCCATGGCGAACGAATAGCCCAGGGAGTTGTGCAGGTAACTGGAAGTCACGTGACCCACCATGGTCATCGGGATGGCTTGCTTGGTGTTGAACACCAGTTGCGCACCTTCCGGCAGCCATTTGGTCGGATCGATCGGTTTCAGGCCAACCAGTTGCTTGCGCTGATCACGCACGCAGTCTTCACGGTTCATGCCACGCCAGCCGATCCACGAGAACGGTTTGGTGCGACCGACACACCAGCCCATGTTCAGGTCGTCCGGGGTCATCGAGCTGTCAGTGTCCTGACCGACGATGATGAAGCCCTTCTCGGCCCGCAGCACGTGCATGGTTTCGGTGCCGTACGGCGTCAGGTTGTACTTCTTGCCGGCGTCGACGATTTTTTCCAGCACGCCCATGGCGTAGTCGGCTTGCACGTTGACTTCGTACGACAGTTCGCCGGTAAACGAAATCCGGAACACCCGCGCCGGCACACCACCGACCAGACCTTCTTTCCAGGTCATGAACGGGAAGGCTTCGCTGCTCAGGTCGATGTCGGTGACTTCAGCAAGCAGCTTGCGGCTGTTCGGCCCGGACAGGGTCATGGTCGCCCAGTGGTCGGTGACGGAGGTGAAGTACACCTTCATGTCCGGCCATTCGGTCTGGTGGTACAGCTCCAGCCACTGCAGCACACGAGCCGCGCCGCCGGTGGTGGTGGTCATGACGAAATGGTTGTCGGCCAGGCAAGCCGTCACGCCGTCGTCGAAGACCATGCCGTCTTCTTTGCACATCAGGCCGTAACGAGCCTTGCCCACATCGAGCTTGGTCCAGGCGTTGGTGTAGACGCGGTTGAGGAACTCACGCGCATCCGGGCCCTGGATGTCGATCTTGCCCAGGGTCGAAGCATCGAGCAGGCCGACGCTGTCGCGCACGGCTTTGCATTCGCGCTTCACCGCGGCATGCAGATCTTCACCGGATTTCGGGAAGTACCAAGGACGCTTCCACTGGCCGACGTCTTCGAACTCGGCGCCGTTTTTCAGGTGCCATTGATGCAGTGCGGTGTAACGCACCGGCTCGAAGATGTGCCCACAGTGACGACCGGCCACGGCACCGAAAGTCACCGGCGTGTAGTTCGGACGGAACATGGTGGTGCCCATCTGCGGGATGGTCACGTTCAGCGAGCGGGCAGCGATGGCCAGGCCGTTGACGTTGCCGAGCTTGCCCTGATCGGTGCCGAAGCCCAGTGCGGTGTAGCGCTTGACGTGCTCGACCGACTCGAAGCCCTCGCGGGTCGCCAGTTCGATGGCGGCGGCGGTGACGTCGTTTTGCAGGTCGACGAATTGCTTCGGCGCCCGTGCGGTGTTCTTTTCATGGGGCACCTGGAACAGCGCCAGGGTCGGCTCTTCGAGACGGCTCAAGGCTTTTGGCAACACACCTTCAACCGACTGGAAGCCAGCTTCGGCAGCAGCGCGAACGCCACCTTCAAAACCGTCGGCCAGGGAATCGCCGAGACCGTAGACGCCGTTGATGCCACCGACGCACACGCGTTTCTGCGGTGCTTCGCCCGGTACGAAACCGAGGATGTCTTCACGCCAGATCGGCTTGCCACCCAGGTGCGAAGCCAGGTGAACCACCGGGCTGTAGCCACCGGAGCTGGCGACCACGTCGCAGTCGAGCCATTCGCCTGGGCTGGTCACGGTGTGGGCCTTGACGTCGATGGCGGCCACACGGGCAGCGGTCACGTGCTTGCTGCCACGAGCCTCGATCACGGCACTGCCGGTGAGGATGCGGATGCCTTTGGCGCGGGCTTCTTCCACCAGCGCACCACGCGGATTGCTGCGGGCGTCGGCGATGGCCACCACTTGCAGGCTGGCATCGAGCCAATCCAGGGCAACGCGGTAGGCGTGGTCGTTGTTGGTCGACAGCACCAGCTTCTTGCCCGGTGCCACGCCGTAACGACGCACGTAGGTCGAGATGGCGCCGGCGAGCATGTTGCCCGGCACGTCGTTGTTGCCGTAGACCAATGGACGCTCGTGAGCGCCGGTTGCCAGTACCACGCGATTGGCGCGGACCCGGTGAATGCGCTGACGCACCTGGCCAATCGGTGCGCGGTCGCCGAGGTGATCGGTCAGGCGCTCGTGAATGGTCAGGAAGTTGTGGTCGTGGTAGCCGTTGACGGTGGCGCGCGGCAACAGCAGCACGTCCGGGGTGTTCTTCAGCTCGTCGATGACGCTGGCCACCCACTCCATCGCAGGCTTGCCGTCGAGGCTTTCGCGGGAATCGAGCAGGCTGCCGCCGAACTCTTCCTGTTCATCGGCGAGGATTACCCGGGCACCGCTGCGCGCAGCCGCCAGTGCAGCCGCCAGGCCAGCAGGGCCGGCACCGACGATCAGCACGTCGCAGTGCTGGTTCATGTAGTCGTAGGTGTCCGGATCGTTTTCGGTCGGCGAGCGACCAAGACCGGCGGCCTTACGAATGTACTTCTCGTAGGTCATCCAGAACGATTGCGGGTACATGAAGGTTTTGTAGTAGAAGCCCGGTGGCATCAGCTTGCCGCCGACCTTGCCGAGAATCCCCATCATGTCGTTGTTCACGCTCGGCCAGCCGTTGGTGCTGGTGGCGACCAGGCCCTGATACAGCGCCTGTTGCGTGGCACGCACGTTCGGGATCTGCGTGGCTTCGGTGGCACCGATCTGCAGTACCGCGTTCGGCTCTTCGGCACCGGCGGCGAAGATGCCGCGCGGACGGGAATACTTGAAGCTGCGACCGATGATATCGACGCCGTTGGCCAGCAATGCAGCGGCCAGGGAATCGCCTTCAAAGCCTTTGTAGTTCTGGCCGTTGAAGGTGAAGGTCAAGACTTTGTTGCGGTCGATCCGTCCGCCATTGGACAGGCGATTGATCTGGCTCATACCTTCTCTCCCAGAGCCGTGCTGGCCGCTTTCGGGCTATCGGTCTTGTCGGTGAATTGTGGCTTGGTGCCGATCTTGTAGGTTTCGAGAATCTCGTAGGTCACGGTGTCGCGGGTGACGTTGAAGTACTGACGGCAACCGGCGACGTGATCCCACAGCTCGTGGTGCAGACCGCGCGGGTTATCGCGGAAGAACATGTAGTCGCCCCACTCCTCGTCGGTGCAGCTGTTCGGATCCAGTGGGCGCGGGATGTGCGCCTGGCCGGATGCATGGAATTCCTCTTCGGAGCGCAGTTCGCCGCAGTGAGGACAGAAGATATGCAACATGGGGATTTCTCCTGTTAGTGGGCAACCGCAGCAGCGCCGTGTTCGTCGATCAACGCACCGTTGTGGAAACGGTCGATGGAGAAAGGTGCGGCCAGTGGGTGCATTTCACCCTTGGCCAGGCTTGCGGCAAATACGTTGCCCGAGCCAGGTGTTGCCTTGAAGCCGCCGGTGCCCCAACCGCAGTTGAAGAACATGTTCGGTACCGGGGTTTTCGAAATGATCGGGCAGGCATCCGGCGTGGTGTCGACGATGCCGCCCCACTGACGGTTCATGCGTACCCGCGACAGCACCGGGAACATCTCGACGATGGCCTGGATGGTGTGTTCGATCACCGGGTACGAACCACGCTGGCCGTAGCCGTTGTAGCCGTCGATACCGGCGCCGATCACCAGGTCGCCCTTGTCGGACTGGCTGATGTAACCGTGTACGGCGTTGGACATGATCACGCTGTCGATAATCGGCTTGATCGGCTCGGACACCAGCGCTTGCAGCGGGTGGGATTCGATCGGCAGGCGGAAACCGGCGAGCTTGGCCATGTGCCCGGAGTTACCGGCGGTCACTACGCCGACGCGCTTGGCGCCGATGAAGCCCTTGTTGGTTTCAACGCCGATGCACACGCCGTTTTCCTTGCGGAAACCGATCACTTCGGTCTGCTGGATCAGGTCCACGCCCAATGCATCGGCGGCCCGGGCAAAGCCCCAGGCCACGGCATCGTGACGGGCCACGCCGCCGCGACGCTGGACGGTGGCGCCCATCACCGGGTAGCGGGTGTTCTTGGAGCAGTCGAGGTACGGAATCTCGTCGGCAACCTGCTTGGCATCGAGCAGCTCACCGTCCACGCCGTTGAGGCGGTTGGCACTGACCCGACGCTCGGAATCACGAATGTCCTGCAGGGTGTGGCACAGGTTGTAGACGCCGCGCTGGGAGAACATCACGTTGTAGTTGAGGTCCTGGGACAGGCCTTCCCACAGTTTCATCGCGTGCTCGTACAGGTGCGCCGACTCGTCCCACAGGTAGTTGGAGCGAACGATGGTGGTGTTGCGCGCGGTGTTACCGCCGCCCAGCCAGCCTTTCTCGACCACGGCCACGTTGGTGATGCCGTGTTCCTTGGCCAGGTAGTAGGCCGTGGCCAGACCATGCCCGCCACCACCGACGATGACCACGTCGTAGACCTTTTTAGGGGTCGGCGTGCGCCACATTTTCTGCCAGTTTTCATGATGGCTGAGAGAGTGTTTGAAGAGGCCGAAGCCCGAGTAGCGTTGCATAGTCATTTACTCCAAAACCGCACTCAGCGATAAACCGGGAAGTCCGCGCACAGGGCTGCCACTTGCTCGGCGACATTGGCCTCGACATCGGCGTCGCCGAGGTTGTCGAGGATGTCGCAGATCCAGCCGGCCAGCGTGACGCACTGGGTCACCTTGAAGCCGCGAGTGGTGACCGCCGGGGTGCCGATGCGCAGGCCGGAGGTCACGAACGGCGACTGCGGATCGTTCGGGACAGCGTTCTTGTTCACAGTGATGTGGGCGCGACCGAGTGCTGCATCCGCCTCTTTGCCGGTCAGGCCCTGACGGATCAGGCTGACCAGGAACAGATGGTTGTCGGTACCGCCGGACACTACATCGTAGCCGCGTTTGATAAACACGCCGGCCATGGCCTGGGCGTTGTCGATCACTTGCTGCTGATAAGCCTTGAAGCCTGGCTCCAGCGCTTCCTTGAAGCACACCGCCTTACCGGCGATCACGTGCATCAGCGGGCCGCCTTGGGCACCGGGGAAAACTGCTGCGTTGAGCTTCTTCTCGATTTCTTCGTTGGACTTGGCCAGGATCAGGCCGCCACGTGGACCGCGCAGGGTCTTGTGGGTAGTGGTGGTGACCACATCGGCGTAAGGCAGCGGGTTCGGGTACAGACCAGCGGCAACCAGACCGGCCACGTGGGCCATGTCGACGAACAGCAGTGCACCGACCTTGTCGGCGATCTGACGGAAGCGCGGGAAGTCGAGGGTCTTGGAGTAGGCCGAGAAGCCGGCGACGATCATCTTCGGCTTGTGCTCGACGGCCAGACGCTCGACTTCGTCGTAGTCGATCAGGCCGGTGTTGGTGTCGATGCCGTACTGCACGGCGTTGTACAACTTGCCCGAGGACGACACTTTGGCGCCGTGGGTCAGGTGACCGCCGTGGGCCAGGCTCATGCCGAGAATGGTGTCGCCGGCTTGCAGCAGGGCCAGATACACGGCGCTGTTGGCCGAGGAGCCGGAGTGCGGCTGCACGTTGGCGTAGTCGGCGCCGAACAGTTGCTTGGCGCGTTCGATGGCCAGGGCTTCAACCTTGTCGACGTGCTCGCAGCCACCGTAGTAGCGCTTGCCCGGATAACCTTCGGCGTACTTGTTGGTCAGGCCACTGCCTTGCGCTTCCATCACGCGCTTGCTGGTGTAGTTCTCCGACGCGATCAGCTCGATGTGATCTTCCTGACGTTGCTCCTCGGCATTCATCGCCGCCAGCAGTGCATCGTCGTAACCCTGGATCTTGTCTTGCTTGCTGAACATCGCGTCTCTCCCAGCGGCGGCGGTGCGCCATTCGTCTCGGTGAGGCACTGGCTTTTCGGCAGTGCCCTTTGGTAGCGATGGTATGACTGGCTTGGAGTCGTCAAATGCCTACGGGCGCCACGCAAAGGTGCGTTTACGACATGGCGGGAAATGGCAAGCCGCAAGCAAACCTCAAATCAGCCTGGATCCCTTGTGGGAGCGGGCTTGCTCGCGAATGCGGCATATCAGTAAGTATTGAAGTGACTGACACCCCGCTTTCGCGAGCAAGCCCGCTCCCACAGGGTTATGCGAGCACCTGACGCAAAGTCAGCAAAGCGACGAAATGCGCGGGATACAGGGCATACGCCCAGCGCCGCATCGGTGGTGGATTTACGCCCTTTGCATGTCGCAACAAGAACAGCCCGAGCCATGGCGCAATCAGGCACGTGACGATGGCCGGAATCGCCGCGACATTGCCCAAGCGAGTAGCGTAATACAGCACCTGCCACTGATTGGCCGCCAGGCATACCAACCCCGCCAACAGCGCGAAATACCAAGGCCGTTGCAATACCAGCAGCATCGCCAGCGGCAACAGAACGCCAAAGAAACCGAACATCAATCGCTGGGAGAAAAACCCTGCCAGCAGCAACGCGCCGACGGCCAGCAGGCGCGACGCAAGCACCGGCTGCTGCCAGCCACGAATCACCAGCAAGCCCAGGGCAAGGGTGGGCAGCACGTTCAAGGTGTCGGGATTGTGAATATACATCCGGTAAGGAATTTCACTCACCGCGCTAAACAGCAGCAACCAGCCCAGATAGCGCCATTGCCCACCGTCCAGCACAACAGGCTTTCGTGACAGATTGGCCGCCATCGCCAGGCAGAACCACGGGAATGCCAGCCGCCCCGGCACATACAACAGATCGGCGGAATAACCGACATATCGCAGGTGATCGAGCACCATGCTTAAAAGCGCCAGCCACTTGAGCAGATCCAGTGCCCCGTCGCGCTGCTTTAAGTGCATGGCCTTGTGCATCGTCACGTGCATAATTGCCCTTCGACTGTGTATGTTCCCGACAGCGACATCCTGTGCGCTCCACCTGACGATCTTGGGTACAGTGCGCACCCTCATTGACCACGGGACGCTTCACCATAGGCATCTCGACCACGGAAGCAGGCCATGACCGACAAGAGCCAACAATTCGCCAGCGACAACTATTCCGGCATCTGCCCTGAAGCCTGGGCCGCCATGGAGCAGGCCAACCACGGCCACCAGCGCGCATACGGCGACGACGAGTGGACCGCCCGCGCCTCCGACGGATTCCGCAAACTGTTCGAAACCGACTGCGAAGTGTTTTTTGCCTTCAACGGCACCGCCGCCAACTCGTTGGCGCTGTCGTCGTTGTGCCAGAGTTACCACAGCGTGATCTGCTCGGAAACAGCTCACGTCGAAACCGATGAATGCGGCGCACCGGAATTCTTCTCCAACGGCTCCAAACTGCTGATCGCCCGTACTGAAAACGGCAAGTTGACCCCGGAATCGATCCGCGAGGTCGCGCTCAAGCGCCAGGACATCCACTACCCGAAACCCCGTGTGGTGACCCTGACCCAGGCCACCGAAGTCGGCAGCGTCTACACCCCGGACGAAATCCGCGCCATCAGCGCCACCTGCAAGGAACTGGGCCTGAACCTGCACATGGACGGCGCACGATTCTCCAACGCCTGCGCCTTCCTCGGCTGCACCCCGGCTGACCTGACCTGGAAGGCCGGCGTCGACGTGCTGTGCTTCGGCGGCACGAAGAACGGCATGGCCGTGGGCGAGGCGATTCTGTTCTTCAACCACAAACTGGCCGAAGACTTCGATTACCGCTGCAAACAGGCCGGGCAGCTTGCTTCAAAAATGCGCTTCCTGTCGGCACCGTGGGTCGGGATCCTGGAAAACGACGCCTGGCTCAAATACGCCAACCACGCCAACCACTGCGCGCAATTGCTGGCCGAACTGGTCAGCGACATCCCCGGCGTGGAGCTGATGTTCCCCGTACAGGCCAACGGCGTGTTCCTGCAACTGTCGGAACCGGCCATCGCCGCACTGACCGCCAAGGGCTGGCGTTTCTACACCTTCATCGGCAACGGCGGCGCACGCTTCATGTGCTCGTGGGACACCGAGCAAGAGCGCGTGCGTGAATTGGCGAAGGACATTCGCGAAGTGATGTCTCACTAACCTCCCCCTGTAGGAGCGAGCCTGCTCGCGATGGGCGCTAACGAAAACGCGTGCTTTCTGGATAAACGCAGCGCCTTCAAGTCCATCGCGAGCAAGCTCGCTCCTACAAAAAGCCCCACAGCTTGACCGTTCGCACCTGAAGTCTTGGTCTACATTGTCTGTCGATCCGTACAGATAACAACAATCAGGAGCGTACGCATGTCATTGCAAGGCAAAACCCTGTTCATCACCGGCGCCAGCCGCGGCATTGGCCGTGAGATTGCGCTGCGCGCCGCACGCGACGGGGCCAACATTGTGATCGCCGCCAAAAGCGCTGCCCCCCACCCCAAGCTGCCGGGCACGATTTTCAGCGTGGCCCAGGAAGTCGAAGCCGCAGGCGGCAAGGCACTGGCCCTGCAAGTGGATGTGCGCGATGAAGATACCGTGCATCAGGCCCTGGCCCAGGCCAACGAACATTTCGGTGGCATCGATGCACTGATCAACAATGCCGGGGCGATCAAGCTCACCGGGGTTCAACACCTCGAACTCAAGCGCTTTGACCTGATGCACCAGATCAACACCCGCGCCGTATTGCTGTGCAGCCAGGCTGCGTTGCCGTACCTGAAGAAGTCCAGCGGCCATATCCTCAACCTCTCGCCGCCGCTGAACCTGGCCGCCAAGTGGTTCGCGCAATACAGCCCCTATACCGTGACCAAGTACGGCATGAGCATGCTGACCCTGGGCATGAGCGAGGAATTCAGGAATTACGGGATCAGCGTCAACTCGCTATGGCCACAGACGATGATCGCCACCGCTGCCATCGAGTTTCAGTTGGGGTCGAGGGAATCGTTCAAGCATGCGCGCCTGCCTGCGATCATGGCGGATGCGGCGCATGTGATTCTGAGCAGCGCAAACCGCAGCCTGACCGGGCGTTTGCTGATTGATGAGGAGATTCTGCGGGAAAGCGGTGTGACGGAGTTCGAACACTATCGGTTCGCGCCGGACAGCAACGAAAAACTCATGACGGACCTGTTTATCGACTGATCACCCCCCTGTAGGAGCGAGCTCGCTCGCGAAAAACGTCTGGACAACGCGATCATTCAGACAGCACGCGTCATCGTTAGCGTCCATCGCGAGCAAGCTCGCTCCTACAGGTTGTGCAGTGCGTATCAGAACTCGATGCGCACGTCGCCTTTAGGCACACTGCAGCACGAAAGAATGAACCCTTCTGCTTCGTCTTCCTCGGTGATCCCGCCGTTGTGGTCCATTTCCACTTCACCACCCAGCTTCAACACCTTGCAGGTGCCGCAGATACCCATGCCGCACGCTTTCGGAATCATCAGGCCGACCTTGGCCGCCGCCGCATGCACGGTCTCGCCCGGGGCCACACGAATGCTCTTGCCGGACGCCGTGAACTCCACCTGGTGCAGATCCGCCACGTCGACTTCCGGTGCCTCGGCCGCTTGCTCGGCGTGTTCCACGGCGTCGGCGCGCGCCTCTGGCGGGGTCGCACCGAAGGATTCTTCGTGATAACGCGACATGTCGAAGCCAGCGGCTTCCAGCAAGCGCTTGACCGCATTCATATACGGTGTCGGGCCGCAGCAGAACACTTCGCGCTCAAGGAAGTCCGGCGCCATCAATTCAAGCATTCTGTGGTTCAGGTAACCGCGATAACCGGCCCAGGGCTCACCCATACCGTGCTTCTCGCAGATCAGGTGCAGGCTGAAGTTGTCGATCCGCGACGCCATGTGTTCCAGCTCACGGTGGTAAATGATGTCCTTGGGCGAACGGGCGCTGTGGATAAACACCATGTCGACATTGCCGTTGGTGTCGTAGAACCAGCGCGCCATGGACATGACCGGCGTGATACCGACGCCGCCGCTGAGGTAAAGCACCTTTGGCGCGGTGAAGTCCATGGCATTGAACAGCCCGACCGGTCCGTGCACCGCCAGCTCCTGGCCTTCGTGCAGGGTGTCGTGCAGCCAGTTGGAGACCTTGCCACCCGGTACGCGCTTGATGGTCACCGAAAAGCTGTACGGCACCGATGGCGAGCTGGAAATGGTGTACGAACGCATGATCGGCTGGCCTTCAATCTCCAGCTCCAGGGTGACAAACTGCCCCGGTTTGAAGAAGAACATGATCGGCTGATCGGCCATGAAGCAGAAGGTGCGCACATCCCAGGTTTCCTGGATGACTTTGACGCAACGGACGATGTGCCGACCATTGGCCCAGGTCTGGGTGGTTACCGGATTCAGGAAACTATTGGACATGCTGATCTCCACGGCCGACTGCCGGCCTTCATGTTGGCGATTCTGCGTATAGCGCAGATCACCCATTTACCTATCTGCGACATTGACATGCTTATCGCGACCAGCCCCCAACGACTGGGGCTTGCGCGTCGGGAACAGATTGCACCATGTCGCCCATGGATAAGGTTCTGGCCTGCGCCGGCCCCACACTCGCCCCATACCAAGACACATTCTTTACACCTTGCGTAGCAACCCTGATCAGCCACTTTCGCGGCCACGCAGATGGCCTTGAGGAAATACACGATGGACGTCACTACTACCCTGAGCCTGGGCGATCCGCTGGAACCCGCACGCAAGGCCACCGCGCAGATGCTGCAAGAGCGCGAGCGCACGTTCTCGCTGCCGCAGCCGTTTTACTCCGACGAGCGCCTGTTTGATATCGACATGCAGGAAATCTTTCAGAAAGAGTGGTTGATCGCCGGCATGACCTGCGAGATCCCTACCAAGGGCAACTACCTGACCCTGCAGATCGGCAAGAACCCGATCATTGTGATCCGTGGCGCCGAAGGCGTGGTGCACGCGTTCCACAACGTCTGCCGCCACCGTGGCTCGCGTCTGTGCACCAGCGACAAGGGCAAGGTCGCCAAGCTGGTTTGCCACTATCACCAGTGGACCTACGAACTCGACGGCCGCCTACTGTTTGCCGGCACCGAAATGGGCGCCGACTTCGACATGAACCAGTACGGCCTCAAGCCGGTGAACGTGAAGACCGCCGGCGGCTACATCTTCATCAGCCTGGCGGAGAACCCGCCGGCCATCGATGACTTCCTGTCGACGCTCAACCACTACATGGAACCGTACGACATGGAGAACACCAAGGTGGCGGTGCAAACCACCTTGATGGAAAAGGCCAACTGGAAACTGGTGCTGGAAAACAACCGCGAGTGCTACCACTGCAACGCGTCGCACCCGGAACTGTTGAAAACCCTGCTGGAGTGGGACGACGTCACCGACCCGCGCGCCGACCAGGCCTTCAAGGACCACGTAGCCGCCTCCGCCGCTGCCTGGGAAGCCGAGAAGATCCCTTACGCCCACGCCAGCTTCGGCCTGCGCAACCGCATCGTGCGCATGCCGCTGCTCAAGGGCACCGTGTCGATGACCATGGACGGCAAGCAGGGCTGCGCCAAGCTGATGGGTCGCATCAAGAACCCTGACCTGGGCTCGATGCGCATCCTGCACCTGCCGCACTCCTGGAACCACTGCATGGGCGACCACATCATCGTGTTCACCGTGTGGCCGATCAGCGCCCAGGAAACCATGGTCACCACCAAGTGGATCGTGCACAAGGACGCGGTCGAAGGCGTGGACTACGACGTGGAGCGCATGCGCCAGGTCTGGGACGCCACCAACGACCAGGACCGTCGCCTGGCCGAAGAAAACCAGCGCGGCATCAACTCCACCGCGTACCAGCCTGGTCCGTACTCCAAGACCTATGAGTTCGGTGTGGTGAACTTTGTGGACTGGTACAGCGAGCGCCTGCTGAGCAACTTGGGTGCCGAGCCTGCGCCATACCTCAAAGGGGTTCCGGTTCAAGGCTAAGGCATGCCCCTGTAGGAGCGAGCTTGCTCGCGAAAAATCCAGGGGCACCGCTGGTCATCTGTCTTTTCGTGTCATCGTTCACGACCATCGCGAGCAAGCTCGCTCCTACAAGGGGCTTGCTCGCAACAGGTTTTCTCCCCGCTACACATTCCTCTATCTTTAGAACTGTACGAAATATGATCTATTTCGTTCAGAGCTATGCTGCGCACGCCTCCCAGCCTTCCGCAAACAAGTTATCCACATCTCCACCCACAGCTATTGGGGACAACTGTGGAAAGACTGCAAAATATCTTCACAAAAACCAAAGAAAAAACGTGACTTATCCAGAAGCATGCTTCCACTGGCGCGCTGGTCGTTTTTTAACCAGAAGCCTGAAAGTCACGGACTGTAAGGCTTTCAGAGGATGGCAAACACCTTATCCACAGAAGCGCCAACAGACTTTGGGGTTAACTTCGCAGGGGCAGTGGAAAACCGCTAAAACCCGCAGGAACTCGGCGTTTGCGCGGAGGTTCACGGCGCCAAACGGGCTTTTGATCATTTTATGATCAAAAGCCTACACGCCGCTGTTTATAAGGCCTGCAGCCGATAGCAAACATCTTATCCACAGAAGCGCCAACAGAGATTGGGGGCAAGTCTGCATCAACAGCAGCACATATCCCCTTGAAAATGCGTGGAAAAACCACGAACCAGACTGGGTGTTTTTTGATCGACACCATGCAAGGCTTGATTTGTATGGGGTGTAGCGAGGGGCGAACATGTTATCCACAGAACCACCAACAGGGATTGTGGGTAACCGTCCAAGCTGTTCAGACTCTATTGAGGCATGAGCGACCTGAATCGAGATCCAGGTTCAATTCAAAGTCTTTGAAGGCGCGCCATCCGAGTAATATCGACGGCACGTATTGTCCGTCCACCAACGACGGCGGGATGGTAAAGCCCGGGTAGTATTTGTAGCTGACCACCAAGGTGTCGCCTTGTAGGGCCAATACGCCGGTGAAGCGTTGAAAGTGCTTATTGTCGCCGGTGTAAACGTTCGAGCCTCCCGGTGTCAGCGCCTGCGCCACGCTGACTTGCCTGCCGGGCGACGCGGCCGTCAGGTAGTCGACATTTCCCGTATCGATGATGGCTTGCGTTGTCCGACGATCCAGCTGTGCGGCAACTACCAGCCGTTGGTTGAGATCCAGGCGGCTCAAGACAATTGGCGCATCACAGCGCCGGGCAGGTGGCGGATTAAGCTCCAGTGTTCTCCTGGTTATCTTCAAGCGCCCCAGCTTGCTGATCAGATCCAGCCCCAACAAATTATCCCGGTCGCTGACAAAGACCAGGACGTTCCTGAACTCACGGGTGCCGACTCTCAGTGACCCGAGAATTCCCAACCTCGCAGCCAGGCCCCTTTCGCCATAAAACGTGCTGTAACGATAATGAGCATCGGGCAACATCCTGATGCCCATCTGTTTCGCAGTCTCGATATTGACCCGGGTTTGCGGTGCCCCCGTGTCCAGTACAAAACGCGCCGAGACTCCGTTCGCCGCGCCGGCCTCGATAAATGGCAGCGCCTGTTCAGCGATGTGGAAGTCATTGGCATACGGATGGAGCTGCAGCACCTCATGTCGGGCAGATCCCTTGACCGAGAAATTGCCAGCCCTCGTCAGAATAGCCAGTGATTCGCTGCCAAACATGGAGAACAGGGCATTCAGGTCGGCATCGACCGCAATCGCCCGGGCATGCTTGCCCTTGATGGCCAGATAGTATTCGGGGATTTGGTTGGCGGCCTTGGCTTCGAGCATTCTGGCCAGGACCGTCACTGAACAGCTGAGGTGCTTATCGGCATCCAGTACCTTGTCGCACTGCTGCCGTAGCTGCGCCAGGGACGCGTCGCGCCCCTGCCCGGTCTCCAGCCATTGATAAAAGTCCTGATCAGCCACGGGCACGTTTGCCGGGACAGCAGACAGCAAGCCGGTGGATATCCACAGGGTCGATGCAAAAAGCGCCGGAAGAGCGAAAGTCTTCATGTTCAAGCCAGTCATAAAAACCGGATTTCATGAGTCAGCGCTGAACGTCTGAAAACTCCCTAAAGCGTGTCGCACCCTTGATCAGCGCATAGAAAACTGTAGCTCATCGCCCTCGTCAACGTGGGACGAGGGCGCGTGGCGTTGTGGATAACCTTCGCTGGTTAGAACCCCCGCAGACTCAGGGCCTGTGCATAAGATAGGCGTCACCGGTGACGCGGATCATGGGATGAGGGGTGACCTGGCAGGTCTTGATGATCTCGAAACCGTGCCGCTCGTAAAAGCGCCGGGCGCCAGTGTTGGCGGCATAGTCGATCAGGCTCAGGCCATTGAGCCCCAGTTGGTCGGCACGTTCTTGAGCATGGGCGAGAAACTGCACGCCCAGGCCCCGGTTGCGCCAGCCCTCGTGCAGGGCAAGGCTGGAGATATAGAGCGTGTCGGGCACTTCCATGTCGGCGTAAGGCGCCAGTACCGGATCGGTCGTCGGCACCGCCAGTGGATCGTGGCGCATCACGTAGCTGTGCATCATGCCAATGACCTGGCCACCGGCCTCGGCAATCAGGCAATTCTGGTAGGAGAAATCCACGTCGTCCCGGGCATACCGAATGGTGCCGACGTCCAGCAGATCCTGGCCGGGCTCTGCGATCTGGCTCCAGATGTAGTCTGAAGCGCCTTCGGATGAAATCTGGAACAACCGCGCAATCTCACGCGCATCCGCGCGGACCGCCGAACGAAATTCAACAGCCATCGTTTCCTCACAATCTGGGGGGTTAACACAACCCAATGTGGGAGCGGGCTTGCTCGCGAAAGCGGTGTGTCAGGTAATCAGAATCTCGACTGACACGACGCCTTCGCGAGCAAGCCCGCTCCCACAGTGGACTTGCGGTGACTATGTGATTAGCGGACCACACCCTCTTCAATCAGCAGCTTGAGGATCGCTTCTGCCCCCGCTTGCGCCGTAACGCCCTTGAGCACTTGCCCACCGCCACCGCTGGCCTTGGCCGTCGCGGCTTTCATGCGATCGGCGCCGCTCTTGGCCTTGATTACCTTAAGGCGCTTGGGCCGTGGCTTGGCCGGCTGCAGGGTGGCGACCGCGAGCAGTTCATCGTCGATGACCTCGACGTCCTGTGCTTGCAGCACGCCGCGTCGGGCCGGGCCGTAGGCACTCTGCCGTGGCTTGGGCGCGGCGTTATCCACAGTTGCCAGGAACGGCAAGCGAACCTTCAAGCGACGACGCTGACCACGCGGCAACGCTTGCAGCACCAGCGCCGAACCGCCATCGATGGACTCGACTTGCGCCAACCCCACCACCAGCGGCCAGCCCAGGCTTTCAGCGAGGAGGAATGGCAACATGCCCGATCCTTCGCCGGTTTCCGCCTGGCTGCCGGTCAACACCACCTGGGCCCCGGCATCGCGCAGATAATCGGTCAGCGCCGGCAGCGCGTCGGCGCCTTGTGGTTGTTCCAGCACGTGCAGCTGTTCCAGGCCCATGCCCAGATACGCGCGCAATGCAGGCTCGGTGATGTCGCCGGCATGCAGCACCTGCAAGTTATCCCCAGCCAATTGCAGGCCCAGTTCCACCGCCCGCGCATCCTGTTCCGCGCGACGCGGCCGACCGGACGTCGGGTGGGCGCCGATGGACACCAGGCTGATGATTTTCGTGCTCATAACCCTTTCCTTCCCTTAAGCCGCATCGCGCTTGGCGTCGTTGCGGTAAGCCGCTACCGCATCGATCAAGGCTTGAAGAATCTCGGCACTTTCGCCAATCACCGACAGGTCGGCACGTTTGATCATGTCGCAGCCAGGGTCGAGGTTGATCGCCACCACCTTGTCGCAGGCACCAATACCTTGCAGGTGCTGGATCGCCCCGGAAATCCCCACCGCCACATAGACCCGTGCGGTAACCCAGGTGCCGGATGCCCCGACCTGACGGTCGCGGGCCATGAAGCCGTCGTCCACCGCCACCCGCGATGCGCCTTCGGTCGCGCCGAGGGCTTCGGCGGTCCTGTGAAAAAGCCCCCAGTCCTTGACCCCGTTGCCGCCAGAGAAAATGAACTCGGCTTCGGCCATGGGGATTGCCGCCGGATCGACGGCCACTGCGCCCAGATCTTCGATTCGCGACAGGCTGCGCACCACGGTTGTGGATAACTCCACGGGCAGCGCTTCGTGACGGGTTTCGCTGACCGGCTCGGCGCACTCGGCAGCCGCCAGAATCAGTCGCGCCAGCGGACGGGCAAGGTCTTGCAGGCCAGCACCGGCGCGGCCGATGCACTCCTGATCCTTGACTTGCCAGACCCGCGTGGCCGGGCGCTCGCCCAGTGCTGCGGCAAAACGTCGGCCGAGTTCGCCACCGCCACTGCGGCTGTCCGGCAGCAACCAGTGATGCGGGCTGAACTGGTTATCCACAGCCCGCAGGCCCTGGACCCGTTGTTCCGGTGCATAACCGCTGAATTCTTCGCCTTCCAGCACCAGCAGGCGGTCGACGCCCGCCGTGGCGAAAGCGGTTTCCTTGTGTTCGCCGAACACCACGGCCAGCACTGCACCGTCCTTGCCGGCCAGTTGATGAGCCAGGCCCAGCAGGTCGCGGTCGTGGCTGCTCAAGCGGCCGCCGACCATGTCCGGCACCACGCTGATGTAAAACGCTGGCGCGGCCACCTGATGCAGCGGCAATTGCACTTCGACGGCAGCCGAGCGCTTGGTCGCCCCGCCCTGCTGTGCGCCACTGCGGTCAATGCGCTTGATGCCGTTGGGGCCGATGAAACCGACACCATGGGGATTCTTGCGGATGACGCCGTTAGGCCCCATCCAGCTGTGTTGCGCTGGCTGCATGGCCGCGTGCAGCGGGTGCAGACGGTTGCGGGCGATCCATTCGGCGCGAGGGTCGCGGCGGATAATGTCACTCATCAATGCACCTCCGCAGGTTCACGTTTGGCCGGTGCCGAAGGCTTTCCCGGCGCGGCGTCTTCGAGCAACGCATCAGCCACCAGTTCGGCGATGTCCTTGATCAGCGGACGTGGTTCGACCACGCCTTCAAGCATCGCGGTGCACTGTGGACAACCCACGGCCACCAGTTCGGCGCCGGTTTCGCGGATGTCTTCCATGCGCATGTCGGGAATGCGCTGCTTGCCGGGAATGTCGGTGATCGGCGCGCCGCCACCACCGCCGCAGCAGCGGGAGCGGAAGCCGGAACGCTGCATTTCTTTCACTTCAATCCCGAGCGCGCGCAGAACCTGGCGCGGTGCCTCGTATTCGCCGTTGTAACGGCCGAGGTAGCACGGATCGTGATAGGTCACGCTGTCGCCTTTGTGCTGGCCAAGATTGAGCGCGCCAGCATCGATGATTTCCGCCATGTAGGTGCTGTGGTGCTGCACCAGGTAGTTACCATCGAAGGCGCCGTACTCGTTTTTCAGCACGTGGAAACTGTGCGGATCGCAGGTGACGATACGGTTGAAACTGTATTTGGCCAGAGTCTGGATGTTGCGCTTGGCCAACAGCTGGAAGGTTGCTTCGTCGCCCAGGCGCCGGGCCACGTCACCGCTGTCGCGCTCTTCGAGGCCGAGCACGGCGAAGTCGATTTTCGCCGCCTTGAGCACTTTGACGAAGGCGCGCAGGGTGCGCTGGTTACGCATGTCGAAGGCACCGTCGCCGACCCAGAACAGCACGTCGGTGGATTTCTTTTCGCTGAGCAGGTTGAGGTTCAGGTCCGCTGCCCAGTTCATCCGCCCGCCCGGCGCGAAACCGCCAGGGTTGTCGGTGGCGATCAGGTTTTCCAGGACTTCGGCACCCTTGTTCGGGGTCGCGCCTTTTTCCAGGGTCAGATGACGGCGCATGTCGACGATGGCATCGACATGCTCGATCATCATCGGGCATTCCTCGACGCAAGCGCGGCAGGTGGTGCACGACCACAGCGTCTCGGCATCTACCAGACCGTTGACGATCGGCTGATGCGGATTGCCCGCGTGTTCGCCAATGGCTTTGCCTGGATACGGGCTGCCGGCGAACTTGGCATCGGTGCCACCGGCCAGGCCGACGACCATGTCCTGAATCAGTTTTTTCGGGTTCAGCGGCTGACCGGCGGCGAAGGCCGGGCACGCTGCTTCGCATTTACCGCACTGCACGCAGGCGTCGAAGCCGAGCAACTGGTTCCAGGTGAAATCCTTGGGTTTTTCCACACCCAGTGGCGCGGTCAGGTCGCTAAGATCCAGCGGTTTCAACCCCGTGGAACGACCACCGCCAAAGCGTTCGGCGCGGCGGTGCCAGGCCAGGTGCAGGGCACCGGCAAAGGCGTGTTTCATCGGCCCGCCCCAGGTCATGCCGAAGAACAGTTCCGACACGCCCCACAGCACGCCAACCCCGAGAATCGCCGCCAACAGCCAGCCACCGAAATTTTCCGGCAGGATGCCCGCCACCGGCAGGGTCAACAGGAAGAACGAGGCCGAGAACGCCAGCAGGCTTTTCGGCAGGCGCATCCACGGGCCTTTCGACAGGCGCGACGGCGGGTTGCGCCGACGCAAGTAAACGAAGATCGCACCAACGAACATCACTGCCGACATCAGCAGCAACGCATAGCCGAGGAAGCGGTTATGCAGGCCGAAACCATGCACCAGAATCGCCAGCACGATGGACGCCACCGCACCGCCAGCCGTGGCGACGTGGGTGTTGGCAATGTATTTGTCCCGCGCTACCACATGGTGCAAGTCGACCATGTAGCGCTTGGGCATGGCGAACAGGCCGCCGATCAGGTCGACCTTGGAGGCTCGGCCCCGGCGCCACATGGCCACCCGCCGCAACGCGCCCAGGACACCAAGGCCCAGGGCGGCGAACAACAGGATTGGAAGAAGGGTGTTCAACATGGTGAAGCTCCCAAAGACCTCGGGGTCTCATGTGGGAGCGGGCTTGCTCGCGAATCAGGCGACGCGGTGTATCAGGTGTACCGCGTTATCGTTCTTCGCGAGCAAGCCCGCTCCCACATTGGTTCGGTGTGGTTTTAGAAATCCTTGCACAGCCGCAGCGCGTCGTAGATCGCCGCGTGCACGTTACGCTGGGCCACGCAGTCGCCGATGCGGAACAGCAGGTAGCCGTCGCCGCTCTGTTCCAGGCAAGGTTGCGGCTTGATCGCGAACAAGGCTTCGACGTCGATCTGGCCTTTGTTGCGCGAGCCTTCCTTCAGCGCGTAGTAGATTTCTTCGTCCGGACGCACGCCGTTTTCCACGACCACCTGGTCAACCACCCGCTCCTCTTTGGCGCCGGTGTATTCGTTTTCCAGTACCGCTACGAGCTTGTCGCCTTCGCGGTAGACCTTCTCCAGCATCATGTCGCCGGTCATGATCACTTCTTTCGGATACATGCTGCGGTAGTAAGTCGGGAACGACGTACCGCCAATCGCCACACCAGGCTTGATGTCGTCGGTGACGATCTCGACCTGACTGCCCTTGTCGGCGAGGAAGTCGGCGGTCGACATGCCGGTGAACTCGCAAATGGTGTCGTAGACCAGCACGTTCTTGCCCGGTGCCACCTTGCCGTCGAGGATATCCCAGCTGCTGACCACCAGGCCTTCTGCCGCGCCCCAGTGCTCGTTCTGCTCGATGAACGGATGACCGCCGACGGCCAGCACCACCACGTCCGGACGCAGGTCCATGATGGTTGCCGCGTCAGCCGCGGTGCCCAGGCGCAGGTCGACTTTCAACCGCGCCAGTTCCAGTTGATACCAGCGGGTGATACCGGCGATCTGGTCCCGTTGCGGGGCTTTCGATGCGGTGGTGATCTGCCCGCCGATGAATTCCTTTTTCTCGAACAGGGTCACGTCGTGACCACGCTCGGCGGCCACGCGGGCGGCTTCCATCCCGGCAGGACCGGCGCCGACCACCACCACCTTGCGTTTCACGCCAGTGGTTTTTTCGATGATGTGCGGCAAGCCCATGTATTCACGAGAAGTCGCGGCGTTCTGAATGCACAGTACATCCAGACCCTGATACTGACGGTCGATGCAGTAGTTGGCACCGACGCATTGTTTGATCTGGTCGATCTGGCCCATTTTGATCTTGGCGATCAGGTGCGGGTCGGCGATGTGCGCGCGGGTCATGCCAACCATGTCGACGTAACCGCCTTCCAGGATACGTGTGGCCTGGTTAGGGTCCTTGATGTTCTGCGCGTGCAGCACTGGAACCTTGACCACTTCCTTGATACCGGCAGCCAGATGCAGGAACGGCTCCGGCGGATAACTCATGTTCGGAATCACGTTGGCCAGGGTGTTGTGGGTGTCGCAACCCGAACCCACGACGCCGATGAAGTCGAGCATGCCGGTATCGTCGTAATACTTGGCGATCTGCTTCATGTCTTCGTGGGAAAGACCATCCGGGTGGAACTCGTCACCGCAGATGCGCATGCCCACGCAGAAATCGTCACCGACCTCGGCGCGTACGGCTTTCAAGACTTCCAGACCGAACTTCATCCGGCCTTCGAAGGTGCCGCCCCATTCGTCGGTACGCTTGTTGACCCGTGGGCTCCAGAACTGGTCGATCATGTGCTGATGCACCGCCGACAGTTCGACACCGTCCAGGCCACCGGCCTTGGCGCGGCGAGCCGCTTGAGCGTAGTTACCGATCACCCGCCAGATTTCTTCCGGCTCGATGGTTTTGCAAGTGGCACGGTGCACCGGCTCGCGCACGCCCGACGGCGACATCAGCGTCGGCCAGTTGAAACCGTCCCAACGCGAGCGACGGCCCATGTGGGTAATCTGGATCATGATCTTGGCGCCGTGCTTGTGCATGGCGTCGGCAAGATTCTGGAAGTGCGGAATGATGCGGTCGGTGGACAGGTTCACCGAACTCCACCATTCCTGCGGGCTGTCGATGGCCACCACGGACGAACCGCCGCAAATCGCCAGGCCGATACCGCCCTTGGCTTTCTCTTCGTAATACTTGACGTACCGGTCGGTGGTCATGCCGCCGTCGGTGGCATAGACCTCGGCGTGCGCGGTGCTGAGCACGCGGTTGCGGATGGTCAGTTTGCCGATCTGGATCGGCTGGAACATTGCTTCGAAAGCCATGGCGGATTCCTCGACTTACAACGGCTTGACGGTGAACAAGCCGTCTTCATGGCCCTCTTCGGAGCCACCGTAGACTTGCTCGGCCACGGTGCGGATCTTGCTGCCGCGAGCGGCGAGGATCTGATCCATTGCACCGGCAAACCAACCGGTGAACATGTAGTCGACCTTGCGCCCGACCTTGCCGTACACGTAGACGAATGCCGAGTGTTCGAGCTTGACGCTGGCGGTGCCTTTGTCGAGGTCGATGTCCTGGATCTTGAACAGGCCCCAGCCGCGCTGCGACAGGCGCTTCATGTAGTGTTCGAACACCGCGACACCTTCCAGGCCGTGGCATTCGGCTTCTTTTTCACACCAGTGCCAGGCGGACTTGTAGCCGGCCTTGTAGAGGATTTCGGCATAGGCTTCAGCGCCCAGCACTTCCTCGATGCCCATGTGGTTGTTGACGAAGAAATGGCGCGGCACGTACAGCATCGGCAGGGCGTCGGAGGTCCAGACACCGGTTTCGCTGTCGACTTCGATTGGCAATTGCGGGGCGATCTTGGCCATGGAAACTTAACTCCAGAAAAATTTTGGTGTTGCCCCCGGCGCGGGCGGCCGGGGGAAAGGATTCAGAGGTGCAGCGGCTTATTCGCCCCAGACATCTTTCAAGACGTTGACCCAGTTCTCGCCCATGATCTTGCGTACCACGCGCTCGGAGTGGCCGCGTTTGAGCAGGGTCTCGGTCAGGTTCGGGAACTCGCCCACGGTGCGGATGCCCAGCGGGTTGATGATCTTGCCGAAACTGGTCAGGCGGCGGGCGTAGCCCTTGTCGTGGGTCAGGTATTCGAAGAAGTCCTGGCCATGGCCCTGGGTGAAGTCGGTGCCGATGCCGATGGCGTCTTCGCCGACGATGTTCATCACGTACTCGATGGCTTCGGCGTAGTCGTCGATGGTCGAATCGATGCCCTTGGCCAGGAACGGCGCGAACATGGTCACGCCGACAAAGCCGCCGTGGTCGGCGATGAACTTCAGTTCTTCATCGGACTTGTTGCGCGGGTGCTCTTTGAGCCCCGATGGCAGGCAGTGGGAGTAGCAGACCGGTTTCTTCGACTCGAGGATGACTTCTTCGGAAGTCTTGGAACCGACGTGGGACAGGTCGCACATCACGCCAACGCGGTTCATCTCGGCGACGATTTCGCGACCGAAGCCCGACAGGCCGCCGTCACGCTCGTAACAGCCGGTGCCCACCAGGTTCTGGGTGTTGTAGCACATCTGCACAATGCCGACGCCCAGCTGCTTGAAGACCTCGACATAGCCGATCTGGTCTTCGAAAGCGTGAGCGTTCTGGAAGCCGAACAGGATGCCGGTCTTACCCTGCTCCTTGGCTTTACGGATATCGGCGGTGGTGCGCACCGGGATCACCAGGTCGCTGTTCTCGCGAATCAGCTTCTGGCTCGCGGCGATGTTGTTGACGGTGGCCTGAAAGCCCTCCCACACCGACACGGTGCAGTTAGCCGCCGTCAGACCGCCCTTGCGCATGTCTTCGAACAGTTCACGGTTCCACTTGGCGATAATCAGCCCGTCGATAACGATGCTGTCGGCGTGCAATTCGGCTGGGCTCATCAGGCTGTCCCCTTGTTAGCGATTCATGCGCCGAATCGTGTGCCGGCGCTTTGGGGCCAGCATATGCCTCGGTGCAGGGGCAGCCGGGTGCAAAAACGACAGGGGGTTTGCCGAAAGCGTCAATCCGCGACAAAGGGTCGTTACCAGGCACAATCATCGACCTGTTCAAGGCCCTTGGCTTGGGCCAGAATTCGCCGCATCACTGGATGCTTCACTGGACAAGAGCGGCGACGATAATGAAATCGATCATTCTGGCAATGGCACTGATTGCGACCGGCGTACACGCAGCGGAGGTGGCCGACGACAACCCGTGCGACAAAGTCGAAAACGACATCCAGACCCTCGAGTGCTCGGCCTTCAGCAAAACCTCCGCCGAAGACCTGCTCAAGGAAAACCTCCAGGGCCTGACCGAGCGCATGCAGTCGCAGTATGGCAAAAACCCGTCGCAACTGGCCGACATCACCGCCAAGATCAAAGCCGCCCAACAGCAATGGCTGAAGACCCGCGACGCAGACTGCGCCGTCGAAGCCTTCCCGGCCACCAGTGGCAGCAAGGCGCTCACCATTGCCCAGAACGATTGCATTGCACGGATGAGCGACGAGCGGTCGGAGTTTTTGGAGTCGATTGGGCAGGAATAATCCCGAATCTCCCGCTGAAAGCTGGCACTACCACCAGCTTTCAATCGCCAAAAAAGTTTTTCCCACAAAGCACTCTGATCTGACCTACAGCCTCTGTCCAAAGCCGCTGCTCTGCGGACTTTTCACGCAACATGCCGACAAATGTTGTTGATGGCCAACCATAAAAATATAAGTAAAGATTCGCAAATCTTATAAAAGACTTATATTCTTCCATGAACAGCATTCACTGGACTCGAAAGGCCGTTAAGCAACTCTTGAGATTGCATTCCGTTCACCAGATTCAGGTTCGTGATGCCGTCGCGACGCTCGCTGGCATGCCTGAGGCAGGCAATGTCAAAGCACTGGTCGGTCATGACTACGCTTATCGGCTGCGTGTCGGTAATTACCGGGTCATGTTTGATTGGGATGGCGCGATCAAAGTGGTCAGTATTCAAGAGGTCAAAAAACGCGATGAACGCACCTACTGACATTCAAATCATCAACGACGCCGAAGGTAATCCAGCCTTCGTGGTCATTCCCTATGCACAATACGTGGCGCAGAAAATCGAACCCGACTTGATCCCCCATGAGGTGGTGAGTCGTATCGTCGATGGCGCTACCCCTATCCGAGCCTGGCGCGAACACTTGAACCTTACCCAGGATGAAGTGGCCCAACGCATGGGCATAACCCAGCCTGCCTTTGCCCAACAGGAGACAGTCGCCAAGCCCCGTAAAGCCACTCGTGAAAAAATCGCTTTGGCGTTTGGCATCACTGCCAGCCAGCTTGAGCTGTAAGCTGCACACCCTCTGTCACTAACGGGATTGAACATGAAAGTCTGCGGCATCGAAATCAAAGGCAGCGAAGCGATCATCGCCGTGGCCACGCTGGACGGTCAGGCGCTGAGCCATGTCGCGCTCGCCACCAAGAAAATTGCCCTGGACGATGACGACGAGGCCGCCAACGTCAAAGTATTCGCCGCTCAGGTCGCTTCGTTTGTCCGTGAGAATTCCATCGACCGCATTGCGATCAAGAAACGCAGCAAGAAAGGCGAGTTCGCTGGCGGGCCAACGACGTTCAAGATCGAGGGGGTTTTCCAGTTGCTGGAGAATTGCGAGGTGACCTTGCTGTCGCCGCAGACCATCAATGCCCAGGCCAAGAAGCATGATTTCGAGCTGCCGGGGACGCTGAACAAGTATCAGCATGAGGCGTACAAGGCGGCGTGTTCGGCGTTACTGAAGAAGTAACCGCCCCTCCAGACACTGGTGATCAAATGTGGGAGCGGGCTTGCTCGCGAATGCAGTCTGTCAGCTGACATCTGTGCCGATTGACACACCGCTTTCGCGAGCAAGCCCGCTCCCACAGGTTTCTCGGGTGTTTATGCCTGCGCCGTACGCCGATCCTCCCGCGGGCACCGCTCATACTTCGCCCGATAACTGCGGGTGAAATACGACGGCGATTCAAACCCGCAGGCAATACTCACTTCCAGCACGCTCATGTCGGTCTGGCGTAGCAACTGCCGGGCCTTTTCCAGCCTTAATCGCAGATAGAAATTGCTCGGCGTGTCGTTCAGATGCAGGCGAAACAGGCGCTCCAGCTGCCGCCGCGTCACCTTGATCGATTCCGCCAGTTCCAGCGTGCTCAGCGGCGGTTCGCTGTGCTGCTCCATCTCGCCGATCACGTGAACCAGCTTCTTGTTGCTGATGCCATAACGCGTGGCGACTTCCATGCGCTGATGGTCTTTGCGCGGGCGGATGCGGCCAAGCACGAATTGCTCGCTGACCTGGATCGCAAGCTCCGGGCCATGGGCCTGGGCGATCAGATCCAGCATTAAATCAATAGAGGCGGTGCCGCCAGCAGAGGTGATGCGACGGCGGTCGATCTCGAACAGTTCCTGGGTGACGCTGAGCTGTGGATAAGATTCCTTGAACGCGTCGATGGCTTCCCAGTGCAGGGTCAGGCGATGGCCGTCGAGCAAACCCGCCTCGGCGAGGATGAAGCTGCCGGTGTCGATGCCGCCGAGAGTCACGCCTTCGTGGTCCAGGCGGCGCAGCCAGTGTTCCAGCGCCGGGGTGGTGAACTTCAGGGGCTCGAACCCGGCGACCACCAGCAGGGTCACGCCTTTTTTCAACGGTTCCAGCGCCGCATCGGCGTTGACCGACATGCCGTTGCTCGCCAGCACCGCCCCGCCATCGGCGCTCAGCACATGCCAGCGATACAGCTCGCCACGAAAGCGATTGGCCACCCGCAACGGCTCGATGGCCGAGATAAATCCGATGGCCGAGAAACCCGGCATCAACAAGAAGTAGAAATCCTGGGACATGGAGCGCACTCGCTTAGCAGGTAACAAGAGGCCAGGTAACGAGAGGGCGGGCAGCGTAGGGATGTTGATACGCCACTTGCGAGCGGCATTCAAGGGGGCAGGTCGCTGCAGTGCAAGAGCTGGTCGCCGCAGTGCGCTTTCATCGGTGCTTTGCTGCGTAACTTGGCATCACCGGCGCATCAGACACCGGAACTCACAATAACGAACTGCCGAGGAACCTGAGATGAAACGACTGATCAGCAGCTGTGTTCTTGCACTCAGTGGTACCGCGTTACTGAGCGCCAGTGTCATGGCCGCCGAACCCGCCGCGTGCCAGAACGTGCGCATGGGTGTAGTGAACTGGACCGACGTGATCGCCACCAGTGCCATGACCCAGGTATTGCTCGACGGCCTCGGCTACAGCACCAAACAAACCAGCGCCTCCCAGCAAATCATCTTCGCCGGGATCCGCGACCAGCGTCTGGACCTGTTCCTCGGCTACTGGAACCCGCTGATGACCCAGACCATCACCCCGTTCGTCGACGCCAAGCAGGTCAAGGTGCTTGATGCGCCAAGCCTGCAGGACGCCCGCGCGACCCTCGCCGTGCCGACCTACCTCGCCGACAAGGGCCTGAAAACCTTCGCTGACATCGCCAAATTCGAAAAAGAACTGGGCAGCAAAATCTACGGCATCGAGCCTGGCTCGGGCGCCAACACCCAGATCAAGGCCATGATTTCCAAGAACCAGTTCGGCCTTGGCAAGTTCCAGCTGGTCGAGTCCAGCGAAGCCGGCATGCTCGCCGCCGTGGACCGCGCCGTGCGTCGCAACGAAGCCGTGGTGTTCTTCGGCTGGGCACCGCACCCGATGAACGTCAACGTGAAAATGACCTACCTCACCGGCAGCGACGACGCCCTTGGCCCGAACGAAGGCAAGGCCACCGTATGGACCGTCACCGCACCGACCTACGCCGAACAATGCCCGAACATCGGTCGCCTGCTGAGCAACCTGACGTTCACCGCCGAAGACGAGAGCCGGATGATGCAGCCGCTGCTGGATCACAAGGACGCTTTCGAGTCGGCCAAACAATGGCTCAAGGATCACCCGCAGGACAAAAAACGCTGGCTTGAAGGCGTCACCACCTTCGATGGCAAACCGGCCGCTGAAAACCTGCAACTGACCAGTAAATAAACCGAATGAACCACCGACTCGCAGCCCCAACGGGCTGCGAACGGAACTACCACGCCTGGCCAAAACCAAAAACTCGCCTGTAAGGAACCGCCAAATGAACCACGACGTCATCATCACCTGCGCACTCACCGGTGCTGGCGACACGACCGCCAAGAGCCCACACGTGCCGGTCACCCCGAAACAGATCGCCGCCGCCGCCGTGGAAGCTGCCAAGGCCGGCGCCACCGTGGTTCACTGCCATGTGCGCGACCCGCAAACCGGCAAGTTCAGCCGTGATGTGGCGCTGTATCGCGAAGTGATGGAGCGCATCCGCGAGGCGGACGTGGACATCATCGTCAACCTCACCGCCGGCATGGGCGGCGACCTGGAAATCGGCGCTGGCGAGAACCCGATGGAATTCGGCCCGAATACCGACCTGGTCGGCCCGCTGACCCGCTTGGCCCACGTCGAAGAACTGCTGCCGGAAATCTGCACCCTCGACTGCGGCACCCTGAACTTCGGCGACGGCGACACCATTTACGTCTCCACCCCGGCCCAACTGCGCGCTGGCGCCAAACGCATCCAGGAACTGGGCGTTAAAGCCGAGCTAGAGATCTTCGACACCGGCCACCTATGGTTCGCCAAGCAGATGATCAAGGAAGGCCTGCTCGACAACCCGTTGTTCCAGCTGTGCCTGGGCATCCCTTGGGGCGCACCGGCGGACACCACCACCATGAAAGCCATGGTCGACAACCTGCCGACCGACGCGGTCTGGGCCGGTTTCGGTATCGGTCGCATGCAGATGCCGATGGCGGCACAAGCAGTGTTGCTCGGCGGCAACGTGCGGGTCGGGCTGGAAGACAACCTGTGGCTGGACAAGGGCGTACTGGCGACCAACGGCCAACTGGTCGAGCGCGCCTCGGAAATCCTCAGCCGCCTCGGTGCCCGCGTCCTGACCCCGGCTGAAGGCCGCAAGAAAATGGGCCTGACCAAGCGCGGTTAATCCCACACATCCCCCCCCTGTAGGAGCGAGCTTGCTCGCGAAAAAGGTACAGCCGACGCCAATCAGCGCCTGGAATACCATCGCGAGCAAGCTCGCTCCTACAGAGGATCACCGAATTCTCCAGGAAATCGCCATGAGCTTTATCACCGAAATCAAAACCTTCGCAGCGTTAGGCAGCGGTGTCATCGGCAGCGGTTGGGTATCCCGCGCCCTCGCCCATGGCCTGGATGTAGTGGCCTGGGACCCGGCCCCCGGTGCCGAAGCGGCCCTGCGCAAGCGTGTCGCCAACGCTTGGGGCGCACTGGAAAAACAAGGTTTGGCACCGGGTGCATCGCAGGATCGCCTGCGTTTTGTCGCAACCATCGAAGAGTGCGTGCGCGATGCCGATTTCATCCAGGAGAGCGCCCCGGAACGGCTGGAGCTGAAACTGGACCTGCACAGCAAAATCAGCGCGGCAGCCAAGCCCAATGCGCTGATCGGTTCCAGCACCTCTGGCCTGTTGCCGAGCGAGTTCTACGAGAGCGCCACGCACCCGGAACGCTGTGTGGTCGGTCACCCGTTCAACCCGGTTTACCTGCTGCCACTGGTGGAAGTGGTCGGCGGTAAAAACACCGCCCCTGAAGCGGTGCAAGCGGCCATGAAGGTCTATGAATCCCTGGGGATGCGCCCGTTGCACGTGCGCAAGGAAGTACCGGGTTTCATCGCCGACCGCCTGCTCGAAGCGCTGTGGCGCGAGGCGCTGCACCTGGTCAACGACGGCGTGGCGACCACCGGTGAAATCGACGATGCAATCCGCTTCGGCGCCGGCCTGCGCTGGTCGTTCATGGGCACGTTCCTGACTTACACCCTGGCCGGTGGCGATGCCGGCATGCGTCACTTCATGGCGCAGTTCGGCCCGGCGTTGCAGTTGCCGTGGACCTACCTGCCGGCGCCGGAGCTGACCGACAAACTGATCGATGATGTGGTCGATGGCACCAGCGATCAACTGGGCAAACACAGCATTTCGGCGCTGGAGCGCTATCGTGATGACTGCCTGCTGGCGGTGCTGGAGGCGGTGAAGACCACCAAAGAGAAGCATGGGATGGCCTTCAGCGAGTAAACCTCAAGCTAATGGGCCAGCAGGTCTGCCCCCTTCGCGAGCAAGCCCGCTCCCACATTTGATCGCAGGTGTCTGATACAACTCGGTCACCTGTGGGAGCGGGCTTGCTCGCGAAAGCGACGGTACCGTCACCACACATATTGGAAGTTAAACCATGCCCACCCTCACCACCTACCAAACCACCATCATCCCCGACTGGGTCGACTACAACGGCCACCTGCGCGACGCCTTCTACCTGCTGATTTTCAGCTACGCCACCGATGCCCTGATGGATCGCCTGGGCCTGGACAGCAACAGCCGCGAGGCCAGCGGCAACTCGCTGTTCACCCTCGAACTGCACCTCAATTACCTGCACGAGGTGAAGCTCGACGCCCAGGTCGAAGTGCACACCCAAATCATCGCCCACGACAACAAGCGCGTGCACCTCTATCACAGCCTGCATCTGGCGGGTGATGCCCGGGAACTGGCTGGCAATGAACAGATGCTGCTGCACGTGGACCTCGCCGGGCCGCGTTCGGCGCCGTTCAGCGAGCAGTCCTTGAGCCAGCTGCAAGCCATCGTCGCCGAACAGGCAGATCTGCCAGCGCCCGAGTACATTGGCCGAGTGATCGCATTACCCCAAAAAAAATAACAAGGAGATCGCCATGAACACCGCCGCTGCCTTTGCCGACTTTCGTACCTATCCGTTGATCAGCGCGCTGACTGCCGTGCAGACCCTGGCGGACCGTGTTCTGGTGAAGTGGGCCGACAATCGCGTCAGCCCCTTCCACCATCAATGGCTGCGAGACAATTGCCCGTGCCCGCAGTGCGTCTACACCGTGACCCGCGAGCAAGTGCTGGAAATCGTCGATGTAGCTCAAGACTTGATCCCTGAGCAAGTGCACATCGACACCGAAGGTTGCCTGTCGGTTGATTGGCAGGACGGTCACAGCAGCCGCTTCGATCCCGGCTGGCTGCGCGCCCACGCCTATGACGACGAGTCCCGCGCCGAGCGCCAGGCACGCAAGCCAAAAGCCAGGCTTTGGCACAGTAATGTTCAGTTGCCGGTATTCGAGTATCAGGCGCTGATGAACGACTCCGACGCCTTGTTGCAATGGTTGTTGGCGGTACGGGATGTCGGATTGACCCAAGTCCGTGGCGTGCCCACCGAACCCGGCTCTCTGAAGCTGATCGCCCAACGGATTTCCTTCATCCGCGAGAGCAATTTCGGCGTGCTGTTCAACGTGCAATCCAAGGCCGACGCCGACAGCAACGCCTACACCGCGTTCAACCTGCCACTGCACAGCGATTTGCCAACCCGGGAGTTGCAACCGGGGCTGCAATTCCTGCATTGCCTGGTCAATGACGCCGAGGGTGGCGAGAGCATTTTTGTCGACGGGTTTGCCATTGCCGACGCCTTGCGCCGGGAAGACCCCGAATCTTTCAAAAGCCTCTGCGAAATCCCCGTGGAGTTTCGCAACAAGGACCGTCACAGCGACTACCGCTGCCTGGCACCGATCATTGCCCTGGATACGTTGGGGCAGGTGTCGGAAATCCGCATGGCCAACTTTCTGCGCGGCCCCTTCGATGCATCGGTGGAGCAGATGCCCAAGTTGTATCAGGCCTACCGGCGCTTTATCGCGATGACCCGCGAGCCTCGATTCAGGTTGATGCAGCGGCTCAATCCCGGTGAGCTGTGGTGCTTCGACAACCGCCGCACCCTGCACGCCCGCAACGCCTTCGACCCCGCCACCGGCGCCCGGCATTTCCAGGGCTGCTATGTCGACCGGGATGAGTTGTTGTCGCGCATCCTCGTGTTACAGCGCTAGACCGCGTCATCGATCATCGCGAGCAAGCCCGCTCCCACATTTAACCGCGTTTCTCTGAAAGGACTCGGTCGAATGTGGGAGCGGGCTTGCTCGCGAAGACGGTATATCAATCAACACAAAATCCACTGATTCACAGGCAAAAAAAACCCCGATCAAGCCGTGACAGGATCGAGGCAGAGGGTACTGTTGAGGAGCTGCCGTGCGAGGGTGACCAAACCTTCGTGAAGCGAGCTGAGTCCAGTGTGCCCCCTCCTTTGGCCGGCAAGTTGCCCGAAAACGACCTGTTCATAGCCAATGCTGCCATTGCGACAATTCGCCCTTGCCGACACCCGGCACCCCTACCAGAATCGAACCAAGACACCGTTCCCTGAAGAAGGATTGCGTCATGATGCACGCCGATTTGATAGACCAGGAAGACCTGTTGGGCCAGCTCAAGTCGTTGGGATTCGAGGTGCCCACCGGCGCCACCGCCGAGCAAGCCTGCGAGTGTGCGGTACGGGGTTTGAACGATGTACGGGCGATGACCCTGCGGACCATGGTCAAACAGATGTACACCAGCAGCGCGACCATCCTGCCGGCGGTGCGCCAGGCGATCGACAAGCAGTTGTTGCCGGCGCTGGCGGAGTATCAGCAGAGCCATACAGGCCGATAAATCCATTCGCGAGCAGGCTCGCTCCCACAGGAGATCGGGGTTGAACACAAAATGTGTGAACAATCCGAAAACCTGTGGGAGCGAGCCTGCTCGCGATAAAGGCGCCTCGGTCTAGAGCCTTACACTGGCAAACGTAGACTCATTACGCGCCTGGCTCAGCGCCGACAACGGCCCGGACAACGGCGACAGCACCAGCGCTTGAGGCAACGGCATCATCGCCACTTGCTGGGTGGTGTTGGACCCTACGCGCTCGTCACGTGGCGGAATGCCGAAGTATTCGCGGTAGCACTTGGAGAAGTGCGGCGTGGACACAAACCCGCACACCGAAGCCACTTCGATGATCGACATCGGCGTTTGCTTGAGCAGCTGGCGCGCGCGGATCAGGCGCAGCTTGAGGTAGTAACGCGACGGCGAGCAGTGCAGGTACTTCTGGAACAGGCGTTCGAGCTGACGACGGGACACCGCGACATACACCGCCAGTTCGTCCAGGTCGATCGGCTCTTCAAGATTGGCCTCCATCAACGCGACGATTTCCTGCAACTTCGGCTGGTTGGTGCCGAGCATGTGCTTGAGCGGCACGCGCTGATGATCCTGCTCGTTGCGGATGCGCTCGTAGACGAACATTTCCGAAATGGCCGCCGACAGTTCACGTCCGTGATCACGGCTGATCAGGTGCAGCATCATGTCCAGCGGCGCAGTGCCGCCGGAGCTGGTGAAGCGGTTACGGTCGAGGGTGAACAAGCGGGTGCTCATCGCTACACGCGGGAAAGCTTCCTGCATCGCCGCCAGGCATTCCCAGTGCACGCTGCAATCAAAACCATCGAGCAGGCCGGCGCAGGCCAGAGCCCAGCTGCCGGTGCACACCGCGCCGAGGCGGCGGGACTGGCGAGCCTGGCTTTGCAGCCATGACACGTGTTCCCGGGTGACAGTGCGCTGGATGCCGATGCCGCCGCACACGATGACGGTGTCCATCGGCGGGGCTTTGTGCATGGAAGCGTCGGGGGTGATTTGCAGGCCGTCACTGGCCCAGACCTGGCCGCCATCGACGGTGAGGGTGGTCCAGCGATAAAGCTCGCGACCGGACAACTGGTTGGCCATGCGCAGCGGTTCCACTGCGGAGGCCAGAGAAATCAGCGTGAAATTGTCCAGCAGCAGAAAGCCGATGGATTGAGGCGCACGGTTCTGGGGTTGGGCCCCGGAGTTGAACGTCGTCATCGCGGTATCTCCTCACACAAAGCGGGTGATGGCCTCAGGCGGAGGCTCTTTTTATTGCCATCGTTCTCGCGTGGGAGACGGGCTTTGTAATGACAGAGCAATTGCCATGCCTAAATTTGAATGCGCGTTCAATAACTCCTAAAAACGACGTCGGAATGTGTCTATGTATGTCTTGCAAGGCGTGGGGATTTAAATGGCCATCAGGACTGGCAAGCGCCCCGGCCCACAAGCTGTGAGCAATTCGGTAGCACTTGTGGGAACGGCGTTTCGCCGCATCGCAGAGGAGTGTCACCGCAAGCACGGGTGACGGGCGGTCGAAGGCTGGCTGGCCCTCGATCAGTGGCAAGACGATTTATCTGTAAGCGACGCACTAAAAGATGGCGCGACTTCGAGCGGGTGTTCACTTGGTGCGCAGTTTTGACTGGTCTGCCGCCTTCGCGAGCAAGCCCGCTCCCACATTGGATTTGTGAACGACGGAGATCAAATGTGGGAGCGGGCTTGCTCGCGAAGCAGGCGACTCGGTTTTATTGTCTCAACACTCCACCGCACTCACCGCCAACCCACCCCGCGATGTCTCCTTATATTTGTCATGCATGTCGGCACCGGTATCGCGCATGGTGCGGATCACCCGATCCAGCGAAATGAAGTGCTGACCATCACCGCGCAATGCCATTTGCGCGGCGTTGATCGCCTTCACCGCAGCAATTGCGTTGCGCTCGATGCACGGCACCTGGACCAGCCCACCCACCGGGTCGCAGGTCAGGCCGAGGTTGTGCTCCAGACCGATCTCCGCCGCGTTGCACAGCTGCTCTGGCGTGGCGCCAAGGATTTCCGCCAGCCCCGCCGCCGCCATGGCGCAGGCCGAACCGACTTCGCCCTGACAACCGACTTCGGCACCGGAGATCGAGGCGTTCTTCTTGCACAGGATTCCCACCGCCGCCGCGCCGAGGAAGTAGTCGACGACATTGGCGTCGGTCACGGCCTCGCTGAATTTCATGAAGTAGTGCAGCACCGCCGGAATGATCCCCGCCGCGCCGTTGGTCGGTGCCGTGACCATGCGCCCGCCGGCGGCGTTTTCTTCGTTGACCGCCAGGGCGAACAGGTTGACCCATTCCATGGCGCTCAAGGTCGAGCCGATCACGTTGGGTTTGTTCAGTTCCTGCAGGCTGCGATGCAGCTTGGCCGCGCGGCGGCGCACGTTCAACCCGCCGGGCAGGATGCCTTCGTGTTTGAGGCCCTGTTCAACGCAATCCTGCATGGCGCGCCAGAGCTTCATCAGGCCGCTGCGGATTTCATCCTCGCTGCGCCACACCCTCTCGTTGGCCATCATTAACTCAGCCACGCGCAGGTTGTGTTTTTTACACAGTTCCAGCAACTCGGCGGCGCTGGAAAAATCATAAGGCAACACCGTGCTGTCGAGGTCGACGACACCGCTGGAGGCCTGCGCTTCATCGACGACAAAACCGCCGCCGACCGAATAGTAGGTGTCGCGATGCAACTCGCCGGCATCACCCTCGACAATCAGGGTCATGGCGTTGGGATGGAATGGCAGGTTCTCGTCGATCAGGCGCATGTCCCGGCCCCAGATGAAGGGCACCGGCAAGCGACCGTCGAGCAGCAGCGTATCGGTCTCGCGCAGGTTGGCGATACAGATGCCGATTTGCGACGGATCAATCGCATCCGGCCACTCGCCCATCAGCCCCATGATCACTGCATTGTCGCTGCCGTGGCCGATACCGGTGGCCGACAACGAGCCGAACAGCTGGACTTCGACACGCCGCACCTGCTCAAGCAACCCACGCTCGCGCAGGCCCTGCACAAACAACGCCGCCGCCCGCATGGGCCCCACGGTGTGCGAACTGGAAGGGCCGATGCCGATTTTGAACAGGTCGAAAACACTGATAGCCATTACTGCCGAACTCCTGGATGGGCCCACTGCGCACGCAAAAACGCACGGTGACGGAGCTGCTACGCTCAAGCTGCAATCCGCCGAGATGACCGCATCATCAAGCTTTTATCGTGTTGTTCGACGTCTCTAACCGACGCACTCATGCCCACCAGCGCCGCGTGTCTTTTACGCCGTGTTTTCGCCGTTTTTTTGCGGTTCAGAAGAGGAAAAGGGCCTGAAAAAATCTGTAAACGACGTCACCGACACTGGATGCGACCATCCCTGTACTGGATACGACGCACCCTGTAGGCGTCAGATTTTCACTGGTACATGATCATATCGACTCGATTGCAAGGCGCTGCGGTAGAGCTGTCTCCAGAACGCCATCCAACCGCAACCTATAAGTGCGGTGGTCCAGTCGGAACACTGCCAAAAAAAACACCAAGGAGTCCATCCATGAAAGGTTCCCCGTCGTTGTTGTTGGCCGCCATGCTTAGTCTGCCGGTTCTGGCGCAAGCCGCAGAACCGGCGCAGTGCAGTACCGTAAACTTCTCCGATGTCGGCTGGACCGACATCACCGCGACTACCGCGACCACCAGCGTCGTGCTCAACGCCCTCGGCTACAAGACCAAGACCACCATGATTTCCGTGCCCGTGACCTACAAGTCCCTGGCCGACGGCAAGAACATGGACGTGTTTCTGGGCAACTGGATGCCGACCATGGAAAACGACATCAAGGCCTACCGCGATGCCGGCACCGTGGAAACCGTACGCACCAACCTCAAGGGCGCCAAGTACACCCTCGCCGTCCCTCAGGCGCTGTACGACAAGGGCCTGCATGACTTCGCCGACATCGCCAAATTCAAGAAAGAGCTCGACGGTAAGATCTACGGCATCGAGCCTGGCAACGACGGTAACCGTCTGATCCAGAGCATGATCGACAAGGATGCCTTCGGCCTGAAGACCGCCGGTTTCAAAGTCGTCGAATCCTCCGAAGCAGGCATGCTGTCGCAGGTCGACCGCGCACAGAAACGCGACACCGCCGTGGTGTTCCTCGGCTGGGCGCCGCACCCGATGAACAAGCGCTTCAAAATTCAATACCTGACCGGTGGCGATGACTTCTTCGGCCCCGACTTCGGTGCCGCCACCGTGGCGACCAACACCCGCAAGGGTTACGCGCAGGAGTGCAGCAACGTTGGTCAGTTGTTGAAGAACCTGGAGTTCACCGTCGACATGGAAAGCGAACTGATGGGCAACATCCTGGACGACAAGATGAAGCCTGACGCGGCCGCCAAGGCCTGGCTGAAAAACAATCCACAGGTGCTCGATACCTGGCTCGCTGGCGTGACCACCATTGACGGTAAACCAGGCCTGGAGGCCGTGAAAGCCACACTGGCCAAGTAATCGCTTATGCCGGGCGGCCTCGGCCGTCCGGGCTGTTTATTTCCTTGCATGCGGACGTTCACTACCATGCTGATTGATCAGAAAATCCCCTTAGGCCAGTACATCGCGGGCTTCGTTGAATGGTTGACGCAACACGGCGCCAACACCTTCGACGCCATCGCCGTGTCACTGGAAACGATGATCCACGGCGTGACGTTTGCGCTGACCTGGTTCAACCCGCTGGTACTGATCGGCGTAATCGCACTACTGGCACACTTCATTCAACGTAAATGGGGCCTGACAGCGTTTGTCGTTGCCTCCTTTCTGCTGATCCTCAATCTGGGGTACTGGCAGGAGACCATGGAAACCCTCGCCCAGGTGTTGTTCGCCACCCTGGTCTGCGTGATCATCGGCGTGCCGCTGGGCATCGTCGCCGCGCACAAACCGATGTTCTATACTTTAATGCGTCCGGTACTCGATCTGATGCAGACCGTACCGACGTTCGTGTACCTCATTCCTACCCTGACCCTCTTCGGGCTGGGTGTGGTCCCGGGTCTGATCTCCACGGTGGTGTTCGCGATTGCCGCGCCCATCCGCCTGACCTACCTGGGTATCCGCGATGTCCCGGAAGAATTGATGGACGCCGGCAAGGCCTTTGGCTGCTCGCGCCGTCAACTGCTCTCGCGAATTGAACTGCCTCATGCCATGCCAAGCATCGCGGCCGGCATCACCCAGTGCATCATGCTGTCGTTGTCGATGGTGGTGATCGCGGCACTGGTTGGCGCCGACGGTTTGGGCAAACCCGTGGTCAACGCACTGAATACCGCTGATATCGCCCTGGGCTTCGAAGCAGGTCTGGCGATCGTACTGCTGGCGATCATGCTCGACCGTATCTGCAAACAACCCGACGCCAAAGTAGGGGGTGACGCATGAGCATTATTCGCTTCGATAACGTTGACGTTATCTTCTCCAAGGATCCACGCGAGGCACTCAAGCTGCTGGATCAAGGCATGACCCGTAACGAGATCCTGAAAAAGACCGGGCAGATTGTTGGTGTTGAAAAAGCCAGCCTGGACATCGAAAAAGGTGAGATCTGCGTACTGATGGGCCTGTCCGGCTCCGGTAAATCCAGCCTGCTGCGCTGCATCAACGGCCTCAACACCGTCAGCCGCGGCAAGCTGTTCGTCGAGCACGAAGGCAAGCAGATCGACATTGCCTCCTGCACCCCGGCAGAACTGAAAATGATGCGCACCAAGCGCATTGCGATGGTGTTCCAGAAGTTCGCCCTGATGCCCTGGCTGACCGTTCGCGAGAACATCAGCTTCGGTCTGGAGATGCAGGGTCGTCCCGAGAAGGAACGCCGCAAGCTGGTGGACGACAAGCTGGAGCTGGTGGGCCTGACCCAGTGGCGCAACAAGAAACCCAACGAGCTGTCCGGTGGTATGCAACAACGCGTGGGCCTGGCCCGTGCCTTGGCGATGGACGCCGACATTCTGTTGATGGACGAACCGTTCTCGGCGCTCGACCCACTGATCCGCCAGGGTCTGCAAGACGAGCTGTTGGAACTGCAACGCAAGCTGAGCAAGACCATCGTATTCGTAAGCCACGACCTCGATGAAGCCCTGAAACTTGGCAGCCGTATCGCGATCATGAAAGACGGCCGGATCATCCAGTACAGTGTGCCGGAAGAGATCGTGCTGAACCCGGCGGACGACTACGTGCGGACCTTCGTGGCCCACACCAACCCGCTGAACGTACTGTGCGGCCGCAGCCTGATGCGCACCCTGGACAACTGCAAACGCATCAACGGTTCGGTATGCCTCGATCCGGGCGGCGATTCGTGGCTGGACCTGGCGGAAGGCAACACTATCAAAGGGGCGCGTCAAAACGGTTCTGCTCTGGATCTGCAGAACTGGGTACCGGGTCAGGCTGTTGAAGGCCTGGGTCGTCGGCCAACCCTGGTGGACTCGAACATCGGCATGCGCGATGCGCTGCAGATTCGTTATCAGACCGGCAACAAACTGGTGCTGCACGATAACAACCATGTAGTGGGGATTCTTGGCGACAGCGAGCTGTATCACGCACTGCTCGGCAAGAACCTGGGGTAAGGCAACAGACACAAAAACGCCGCGAGAGTATCGCGGCGTTTTTGTTTATAGGGGTAGCGGGTAATGCAGCTTTGTGGCCGATGGCCCCTTCGCGAGCAAGCCCGCTCCCACAGGGGTAAGCATTCCAATGTGGGAGCGGGCTTGCTCGCGAAGAATGCGATGCGGTGCCTCAGACAGAAACACCGCATCACTTCACAACTCAGCTATAGACGCGGCCAAGGAGCTGCCGATGGCTTTCAAACTGATCGAGCACGTCACGGGTGATCTGATCCTGGGTGAAGCCCATCAAGTCGTAGTCCTGGCTACCGTTGTGCAGATACACCTCGGCACGATAGTAACGCTGACGCGCCTCATCGGATTGAGCCGATTCGGTTGGCGTGGCCAGGTAGCCATCCAGGCTGACTTCGTAGACAAACGGGTTGCCCTCTTCCATCTCGACCCGTACGCCCATGCAACGCTTGGACTTGCCCAGCAGCGTCTGCACTTCCAGGCCTTGCGTACGCAGCTGCACAGCCGCATCGTCCAGCGCCGGAGTCACGTGCTTGTCCATGAAGCGCTGGACCACCGACTGGCTCGGTTGCAGGTCCAGCTGGGTCAAGCGCTCAGTGAAACCACGGCGACCACGTGCCGCCAGTTCCGCTTGCTCCTGTTCGATCTGCACGTCCTGGCGCATGGCCTTGTGCAAGCCGAACATGAAGAACACCAGCACCACCGAGAACGGCAGACCGGCCAGCACCACCATGGTCTGCATGGCTTCGAAGTTGCCGGCGAACAGCAGGCCGATGGTCACCAGGGTGATCACCGCCGACCAGAAGATCCGCAGCCAGTGCGGCGCGTCTTCGTCGACATTGCCGCCCTTGCACGAAAGGTTGGCCATCATCACCGCGCCGGAGTCCGCCGGGGTCAGGAACAGCACGAAACCGACAAAGATCGACACGCCGATCACAACCTTCGACGCCGGGTAATGCTCAAGCAACTGGTAGATCGCCATGGACGGCTGTTCCAGCGCCGTCTTCCCGAGCTCCACCGCCCCATGGTTCATCACCAGGTCCAGGGCAGAGTTACCGAAGATCGACAGCCACGCCAGGGTGAAGCCCAGCGGAATCAGCAGCACGCCGGCCACCAGTTCGCGCACGGTGCGACCACGGGAAATACGCGCGATGAACATGCCCACGAATGGCGCCCAGGAAATCCACCAGGCCCAGTAGAACAGGGTCCACAGGCCCAGCCAGCGGTCGGACTTCTCACTGTCGCCTTCGTACACATACAGATCGAAAGTCTTCAGCACCACGCCGTTCAGGTAGTCGCCGACGTTCTGTACGAAGCCGTTGAGCAGGTGCAAGGTCGGGCCGAACAACAGGACGAAAATCAGCAGGCCGCTGAACAGCACGATGTTGAGGTTGGACAGACGGCGGATGCCGTTTTCCACGCCCGACACGGCAGCGATGGTCGCCACGGTGCTCATCACAATGATCACGATCAGCAGGTTGGTGTTGCTGTGCTCCATGCCGAACAGGTTTTCCAGCCCCGACGACACTTGCAGCGAACCGATCCCCAGGTTCGTCACCAGCCCCAGCAGGGTCACGAACATGCCGAAGCCGTCCACCGCGTGCCCGGCCGCGCCCTTGACCCAACGCTCTCCCACCAGCGGATACAAAGCCGAACGCAACGCCAGCGGCTGGTTGTGCCGGTAGGCAAAGTACGCCACGGCCAGGCCGACCAGCGCGTAGATCGCCCAGCCATGCAAGCCCCAGTGCAGGAAGGTCAGCTGCACCGCCTGACGAGCCGCCAGGTTGCTGCCAGCAACGCCTTCCGGCGGGTTGAAGTAGTGGTCCAGCGGCTCGGACGCACCGAAGTACAGCAGCGAAATACCGATACCCGAGGAGAACAGCATCCCCGCCCAGGCACCGTAGCTGAAGTCCGGGGTGTCGTCCTTGCTGCCCAGTTTCAATTTGCCGTAGGACGAAAACGCCAGACCAACGACAAAAATCAGGTAGGCGGCGATCACCACCATGTAGTACCAGCCGAAGCTGCGGGACAACCAGGCTTGCGCCGTACCCAGCATTCTGCCGGCCTCTTGCGGGGCGATGATCAGAATGACGGTCAACAACAGAATCAACGCGGTAGAGGTGTAGAACACCCAACCGTTGACCGTCACCTTCTCGGGTGGGGTCTTTATTAGCGAGGCAGAACTCATGGCACAGATGCTCCGGGCAGTGCGAGAGAAGAACGCAAGACAAACGAGTTACCCGACCAATCGGTTAGTGGGCAGCCGACCGGCGGGTGATATAAAGACAGCCCGAAAAAAGCCCGAAGCCCTTGAGACGCCGTGGCGTATAGGCTTCGAGCTATTTCGGATGTCGGTTTGCCGCCATTTACATGTAGGAAAAATCTGTAAGCAGCGACGATTTGTCGCAGATCTTATTCTTTGTTGATTGAACGTTCAATCAAAACAAAATAGACTGGCCCTCAAGCCGATGGACGTTCTGCGTCTGCGGGAAGGCCTAAGGAGATGTGCAAGATGCCCAAGGTCGGTATGCAACCCATCCGCCGCCAGCAATTGATCGAAGCCACTTTGCAGGCCGTCGATCAGGTCGGAATGGGGGACGCCAGCATTGCGCTGATCGCCCGTTTGGCCGGTGTCTCGAATGGCATCATCAGTCACTACTTTCAGGACAAGAATGGCCTGATCGCCGCCACCATGGGGTACCTGATGACCGTCCTGAGCGAGAACGTCACCCTGCGCCGACAGGCGCTGACAGATGACAGCCCGAGGGCTCATCTGCAGGTGATCATCGAAGGCAACTTCGACGCCAGCCAGGTCAATGGCCCGGCAATGAAAACCTGGCTGGCCTTCTGGGCCACCAGCATGCACCAGCCGTCTTTGCACAGGTTGCAGCGGATCAACGATCACCGTCTGTATTCCAACCTGTGCTGCCAGTTTCGCCGCGTGCTGCCGCTCAATGATGCGCGCAGTGCCGCCCGAGGCCTGGCAGCGTTGATCGACGGCCTGTGGTTGCGCGGCGCGTTGTCGGGAGATGCTTTCGACACCGAGCAGGCGCAACAGATTGCTTACGAATACATGGATACCCAACTGGCCAAGCGGGTGAGTTAGAGCACACATAAACGCTCAACCACCGAACCGCGCCAGCCACTTAATGCTCTTGCGAGGACTTTATGGCCCGTTTCGAACTGCAAAAACTCTACATCGATGGCGCGTACAGCGACGCCAGCAGCGACGCCACTTTCGAAGCCATCAACCCGGCTAACGGTGAAGTCCTCGCAAAAGTGCAACGTGCTACCAAGGAAGACGTCGAACGCGCCGTCGTCAGCGCCGAAAAGGGCCAGAAGATCTGGGCCGCCATGACCGCCATGGAGCGTTCGCGCATCCTGCGTCGTGCCGTGGAAATCCTGCGCGAGCGCAACGACGAACTGGCCGCCCTGGAAACCCTGGACACCGGCAAGGCCTACTCCGAAACCCGCTACGTCGACATCGTCACCGGCGCTGACGTGCTGGAGTACTACGCAGGCCTGGTACCGGCCATCGAAGGCGAGCAGATTCCGCTGCGCACCACTTCGTTCGTCTACACCCGTCGCGAGCCGCTGGGCGTCGTGGCCGGTATCGGCGCGTGGAACTACCCGATCCAGATCGCCCTGTGGAAATCCGCACCAGCCCTGGCGGCCGGTAACGCGATGATCTTCAAGCCAAGCGAAGTCACCTCGCTGACCACCCTGAAACTGGCCGAGATCTACACCGAAGCCGGCGTGCCAAACGGCGTGTTCAACGTCCTGACCGGCAGTGGCCGTGAAGTCGGCACCTGGCTGACCGAACACCCGCGCATCGAGAAAGTCTCGTTCACCGGCGGCACCGATACCGGCAAGAAAGTCATGGCCAGCGCTTCGAGCTCTTCGCTCAAGGACGTGACCATGGAACTGGGTGGCAAGTCGCCGCTGATCATCTGCGACGACGCCGACCTCGATCGCGCCGCCGACACCGCGATGATGGCCAACTTCTACAGCTCCGGCCAGGTTTGCACCAACGGCACTCGCGTGTTCGTACCGGCTCACCTGAAGGCCGCTTTTGAAGCCAAGATCGCTGAGCGCGTTGCGCGCATCCGCATCGGCAACCCGGAAGACGAAAACACCAACTTCGGTCCGCTGGTCAGCTTTGCGCACATGGAAAGCGTGCTGGGCTACATCGCCAAGGGCAAGGAAGAAGGTGCTCGCCTGCTGTGCGGCGGTGAGCGCCTGACCGACGGTGAATTCGCCAAGGGTGCGTTCGTGGCGCCGACCGTGTTCACCGACTGCACCGACGACATGACCATTGTCCGCGAAGAAATCTTTGGCCCGGTGATGGCGATCCTCTCCTACGAAACCGAAGAAGAAGTGATCCGCCGCGCCAACGACACCGACTTCGGCCTGGCCGCCGGCATCGTCACCAAGGACCTGAACCGCGCCCACCGCGTGATTCATCAGCTGGAAGCCGGTATCTGCTGGATCAACGCCTGGGGCGAATCCGACGCGAAGATGCCGGTCGGTGGCTACAAGCAGTCGGGTGTCGGCCGTGAGAACGGCATCAGTTCGCTGAACAATTTCACCCGCATCAAATCGGTACAGGTCGAGCTGGGCGATTACGTCTCGGTGTTCTAAGACCGAGACCTGTATTGCTCGCGA